>NZ_SZYE01000039.1 GCF_005239125.1 Cellulomonas hominis
CGGCGAGTCGTTCCAGACGACCGAGAACCAGGCCGGCGGGGTCGCGGAGTCGGTGTTCATCGCCGCGATGTTCGTGCACATCGGCCCGGAGTACGCCGAGCTCGCGGAGCGCCGCGGGCTGGCGGACCCCGCGGAGCCCTCGGCGTCGGTGCGGGCGGCGAGGGGGTCGGTGCGGCGGTCGGCCAGGCGCTCGCCGATCCGGCCCAGCCGCCCGGGCTCGGACGCGGCGTCGGCGACCGGGTCGGCCACGCCGCCGTCGTCCACGACCTCGATGCCCACCCGGCCGTCGCCGTGCCGGACGAGGACGTCGACCCGGGCGCCGCCGCCGGCGTGCCGCAGGGCGTTCGTGAGCGACTCCTGCACGACGCGGTAGACGGTGAGCGCCAGGCCCGCGTCGGCGGGCAGCGCCGGCCCGGCCGTCGTGAGGTGCACGGTGAGGCCGGCGGCGCGGAACTGCTGGACGAGCGACTCGAGGTCCTGCGAGCCGGGCTGCGGCTCGAGCGGGACGTCGGCGCCGCGCAGCACGCCGAGCATCCGGCGCATGTCGGCCAGGGCGGTGCGCCCGGTCTCGGACAGCAGGTCCAGGGCCGCCACGGCGTCGTCGGGGGAGCGGCGGACGGCGACGCGGGCGCCGTCGGACAGGGCGATCATCACGGTGAGCCCGTGGGCGACGACGTCGTGCATCTCGCGCGCGATCCGGGCCTGCTCGGCCGCCGCGGCGAGCTTGGCGTGCTGCTCGCCCGCGTCCATGAGCTGCTGGTGCCGCTCGACGATCGACCGGGTGTGCAGCCGGCGGGCGCGGACGTTCGCCCCCACGGCGAGCGCCCCCAGGCCGATCAGCAGCCAGCTCGGGATGTCCGACGCGGCGACCGCCTGCGGCGCCTGCTGGACGGTCCGGCCGTCGACCACGACCGTGGCCCGCCCCGGGGTGCTGGTGCCGCCCCACGCCAGCGCCGCGCCCAGCACCGCCGCGGAGGCGGCCCCGAGCACGATCCAGCTGACCCGCTGCGGACGGGTCGCGGCGACGACGTACAGCGCCAGGGCGAAGCCGAGGTCGAAGACGCCGATGTGCCCGGCCACGAGGACGTGCAGCACGCCGAGCACCGCCATCGCGGCGGCGACCCGCACCGGCCAGCGGCGGCGGAACGCCAGCACGCCGAGCCCGAGGGCGGTGAGGACCAGGGACACCACGGCGGCCGTGGTGCCGGCGAGCCCGGTGACCGCGCCGACGACGTCCTCGGGCGGGGCCTCCGACACCGCGCCGACCGCGTAGACCAGGCAGACCAGCACGTCGGAGGCGACCGGGTGCCGGGCGAAGAACCGGCGCACGCGGCCGAGCCGCCGCGCGTCCAGCTCGGTGAACGCGGCGGGGGCGGGCTCCGGGGCGGTGGTCAGGGGGTCCTCCGGGGACGAGGGGGATGGCGGCGGCCCCGCCCCGGCGATCCGGGACGGGGCCGCCCGAGGGCTGCGGCGCCGGTCAGGCGTCGCGGCGCCGCACCAGGGCGAGCGCGGCGCCGAGGAGCACGACGCCCCACAGCACGAGCACGCCGTAACCCTGCCAGGGCGTCAGCACCGCGACGTCGCTCGCCGCGCGGAGCGCGTCGATGCTCTCGGTGGAGGTCGACAGCACCTGGAAGCCGGCGTTGGACGGCAGGAACGGCGCCGTCTCGGCGAGCACCCGGATGTTCGGGAAGGCCGAGAACAGCGTCTCGACGACCAGGAACACGCCGAACACCGTGGCGAGCGCCGCGGCGGACACCCGGAGCAGCGCGCCGATCGCGAACGAGAACAGCGCGACGCCCACCAGGTAGAGCGGCATGGCGATCAGCACCCGGCGGTGGATCTCGTCGGACAGGTCGATCGCGTAGGCGTCGCCGAGCGACGGGGTGATCAGCGCCCAGGACAGCAGCGTGGCGAGGGCGCCGGTGACGAACGCGACGACCAGCACCACCACGGCCTTGGCCAGGATCGCGCCCACCCGCCGGGGCGCGGCGGCGAACGTGGAGCGGATCGAGCCGGTGGAGTACTCGCCGGTGATCGCCAGGACGGCGAGCACCGAGATCACGAGCTGGCCGATCATGATGCCGCTCTGCACGAAGCTGGGTCCCACGGTCGCGCCGGGGATGCCCATCTCCTCCGGGGTGACGTTCTGCAGCGTGAAGTAGGTGCCCATCCAGGTGAACCCGGCCTGGGCGAGGATCGAGATGATCACGACCCACCACGTCGAGCGCAGGGTCCAGAGCTTGATCCACTCGGAGCGGACGAGCCGGGGGAACGTCACGCGGGGCGCGTCGGAGCGCGCGGTGCGGACAGGGGCGGTCGCGGTCGCGGCGCTCATCGCCGGGCCTCCTCGGGGGTCGGGGCGTCCGCGGTGCCCGCGGGGCCGGCGGCGGTGGAGTGGTACTCGACCGCGTCGGCGGTCAGGGACATGTAGGCGGACTCGAGCGAGGCCTGCACCGGGGTGAGCTCGTGCAGGACCAGGGCGTTCGCGGCGGCGAGCTCGCCGACGGCGCGGGCGTCGGTGCCGGTGATCTCCAGCAGACCCGCCTCGACCGACGTCACGGTGACGTCCGGGGCGGCGAGCAGCTCCGCGAGCCGCGTGGCGTGCGGGCTGCGCACGCGCACCGACTTGCCGGCCGCGCCGGAGACGATGTCGTCCACCGGGGCGTCCGCGATGATCCGGCCGCGGCCGATCACGAGGATGTGGTCGGCGGTCAGCGCCATCTCGCTCATGAGGTGCGAGGACAGGAAGACCGTCCGCCCCTCGGTGGCGAGGTGCTTGACGAGGTTGCGGACCCAGAGGACGCCCTCGGGGTCCAGGCCGTTGACCGGCTCGTCGAGGATCAGCGTGCGCGGGTCGCCGAGCATGGCCGCCGCGATGCCGAGCCGCTGGCCCATGCCGAGGGAGAAGCCCCCGACCCGCTTGCCGGCGACCTGGCCGAGGCCGGTCATCTCGATGACCTCGTCGACGCGCTTGCGGCCGATGCCGTGCGTGGCGCCGAGCGCGCGCAGGTGGTTGGTGGCCGAGCGTCCGGAGTGGACGGCCTTGGCCTCGAGCAGGGCGCCGACCTCGGTCAGCGGGGACGTGAGCTGCGCGTAGGGGCGGCCGTTGACGGTCACGGTGCCGGACGTGGGCCGGTCGAGGCCCATGATCATCCGCATCGTGGTCGACTTCCCGGCGCCGTTCGGGCCGAGGAAGCCGGTGACCTTGCCGGGCTGGACGGTGAAGTCGATGCCGGCGACGGCGGTCTTCTGCCCGTATCTCTTGGTGAGTCCGTGGGCCTCGATCATGGTGTCCTCACAGGGGTGGTCTCCAGGTACGGCACGAACCTACGGACCTGCGGGCCCCGGCGGAACGACCGTGGGGCCGATGCCGCGGACCGGTCGGCTCGCCCGCACGGCCGACCCCCTCCGCCGTGGGGATGACCCGGCTGTCCCGCAGGTCGGCCGCGGGGATGGTCCTGGGCGGGTGGGGGCCCGCGGGAACTTCCGGTGCGGTCGCGGCGTTCTAGGCTCAGTACCACTGCCGGCTCGATCGCGAACCGACCATGGAGGACCGATGACCAACCCGGTGTTCAACAACAGCGCCGTCTTCGGCGACCCGCGCGCCCGAGGCGCGCGCGGCGGCCGCCCGCAGCAGACGACGGCGCAGCCCGGCGTCTACGGCGCCACGGCGACCGGGCCGGTGATCGAGGCGCAGTCGCTGGAGCAGATGTACGGCGCGCCCGCGGCCACCACCCGGGACACCGGCCGGCTGACCTACGACGACGTCATCATCAAGACCGGCGGGCTGCTCGCGCTGCTGGTCGTGGTCGCGGCCGCGACCTGGAACCTCGCGCCGGGGCTGTGGCCGCTCGGCGCGGTCGTCGGCCTGGTGCTGGGCCTGGTCAACGCGTTCAAGAAGAACCCGAGCCCCCTGCTCATCACGCTGTACACGGTCGCGCAGGGCGTGTTCCTCGGCGGGATCAGCCTGGCGTTCCAGAACATGACGACCGACCTCACCGGGAACGTGCAGCCGATCGTCACGCAGGCGATCATCGCGACGTTCGCCACCTTCGGCGCCGCGCTGTTCCTGTTCAAGTCCGGCAAGGTCCGGGTCACCCCGAAGTTCACGCGCTGGCTGCTCATCGCGATGGTCGGCTACCTCGCGTACTCGCTGGTCAACGTCGTGATGATGTTCTTCGTGTCGAGCGACGGCTTCGGCCCGCTGCGCAACGGACCGATCGGCGTCATCGCCGGCCTGTTCGCGGTCGGGCTCGCGGCCGCCAGCCTGATCATGGACTTCGACGCGATCAAGCGGGGCGTCGAGCAGGGCGTCCCGGCCAAGTTCGCCTGGTCCGCCGCGTTCGGCCTGATCGTCACGCTGGTCTGGCTGTACCTCGAGATCCTGCGGATCCTCGCGATCCTGCAGGGCAGGGACTGACCGCACCCCGCACGCGCACGACGGCCCGCGTCCCCCGAGGGGGGCGCGGGCCGTCGTCGTCCCCGCGACGGTCGCCCCCGGCACGTCGGCACCGTCACGTGACACCTAGGCTGGGGGCCCCGGGGCGGTCGCCCGCCCCGTCCCTTCGCCTCCTGGGAGACCCGTGAAGTACGCGCAGCACATCTCCGAGCTGGTCGGCGGCACCCCGCTGGTCCGGCTCAACGCCGTGACCGAGGGCCTGTCCGCGACGATCCTCGCCAAGGTCGAGTACTTCAACCCCGGCGGCTCGGCGAAGGACCGCATCGCGCTGCGGATGATCGAGGCGGCCGAGGCCTCGGGCGAGCTCCGCCCCGGCGGGACGATCGTCGAGCCGACCAGCGGCAACACGGGCGTCGGCCTGGCCCTGGTCGCGCAGCGCAAGGGCTACCGCTGCGTGTTCGTCTGCCCCGACAAGGTGTCCGAGGACAAGCGGGACGTGCTGCGCGCCTACGGCGCCGAGGTCGTCGTCACCCCGACCGCGGTGCCGCCGGACCACCCGGACTCCTACTACTCGGTCTCGGACCGCCTGGTCACCGAGATCGAGGGCGCCTGGAAGCCGAACCAGTACGCCAACGTCAACGGCCCCGCGAGCCACTACGCGTCGACCGGCCCGGAGATCTGGGCGGACACCGACGGCCGGGTCACGCACTTCGTCGCGGGCGTCGGCACCGGGGGCACCATCACCGGCACCGGCCGGTACCTGCACGACGCGTCCGCCGACCGCGCCGCGGCCGAGGGCGGGCCGGTGCGGGTCGTCGGCATCGACCCGCTGGGTTCTGTGTACTCCGGCGGCGACGGGCGGCCGTACCTGGTCGAGGGCGTCGGCGAGGACTTCTGGCCCGCCGCCTACGACCCGTCCGTGCCGGACGAGATCATCGCCGTGTCCGACGCCGACTCGTTCGCGATGACCCGGCGCCTGGCCCGCGAGGAGGCGCTGCTGGTCGGCGGGTCCTGCGGGATGGCCGTCGAGGGTGCGCTGCGCCTGGCTCGCCGGCTCGAGGAGGAGGACCCGGCGGCGGCCGCGCGGGCGATCATCGTCGTGCTGCTGCCGGACAGCGGCAAGGGCTACCTGTCGAAGATCTTCAACGACCGGTGGATGCGGTCCTACGGGTTCCTCGACACCGAGGCGGGCGCGACGGTCGCGGACGTGCTGCGCACGAAGGACGGCAGCGTGCCGGCCCTCGTGCACACGCACCCGAACGAGACCGTGCGGGACGCCATCGAGATCCTGCAGGAGTACGGCGTCTCGCAGATGCCGGTCGTCGGCGCGGAGCCTCCGGTGAAGATCGGCGAGGTGGCGGGGTCCGTCTCCGAGCGCGAGCTGCTGGACGCGGTGTTCTCGGGGTCGGCGTCGCTGTCCGACCGGGTCGACCGGCACATGGCGGCCGCGCTGCCGCTGATCGGCTCGGGGGAGTCCGTCCAGTCCGCGCGCGAGGCGCTGCAGAAGCACGACGCGCTCATGGTGGTCGACGACGGGCAGCCCGTCGGGGTGCTGACCCGGCACGACCTGCTGGCGTTCCTGGCGCGCTGACCCCCTGGGCTGCCGCCCGACCGCCCTGCGCCGGGCCGTCGGGCGGCGGCCGTCAGCCGAGGCCGAGCACGTGCCGGTCGACGAACGCGTTCCGGAACGTGCCCTCCGGGTCCGTGCGGGCCACCAGCGCGCGGAAGTCGTCGAGCCGCGGGTACAGCTCCCGCGGGTCCGCCCCGGGTCCGCCCACCGCGTCGAACAGCTTCCCCCAGTGCGGCCGGGCCCCGAACGGCGCCAGCGCGGCCTCGATGCGGGGCAGCACCGCCTCGACCTCGGCCTGGCGCGGCAGCCAGGTGAAGTGCAGGCCGACCCGGTCGCCGCCCTCGGCGGTGCTCAGCCACAGGTCGTCGCCGGCGATGGTGCGGATCTCGGCGACCTGCAGCAGCGGCGCGACCAGGTCGCCGAGCCCGCGCAGCGCCTCGATCGCCGCCACGGCGTGCGCCCGGGGGACCAGGTACTCCGACTGCAGCTCGTCGCCGTTGCTCGGTGTGAACTCGAGGCGGAAGTGCGGCAGCCGCTCGTGCCACGGGCCCGGGACCCCGAGCTGCTGGGTGCAGTTCACCGGGTCGATGCCGGGCAGCGGGTGCAGCGGGCCGGGCGCCGGGCGGGCGCCGAACAGGTCGGCCCGCGGCTCGTACGCCGCGCCCGGGGCGACGCGCGTCTTGCGCCAGACCTGCCGGACGCCGGCGGCGGACCAGTCGGTGAACAGGCTGACCGAGTCGGCGGAGCCGGTGATCTCGTCGAGGTGCTCCAGCACGGCGTCCCACGGCAGGTCGGTGTGCACCTCCTGCGCGACGTCGTACGTCGGCTCGACGTCCAGGGTCATGCGGACGACGACCCCCAGGGCGCCCAGCGCGACGACGGCGCCGTCGAAGTCGGCGTCGCCGCGGGCGAGGTGCCGCAGCGTGCCGTCGGCGGTCACCAGGTCCAGGCCGGCGACCGCGGCGGCGAGGTTGCGTGACCGGTCGCCGGACCCGTGCGTCGCGGTGGCGACCGCGCCGGCCACGGAGATGTGCGGCAGCGACGCGAGGTTGTGCAGCGCCCAGCCCCGCGGGTGCAGCTCCCGGGCGAGGGCGCCGTACCGGGTGCCGCCGGACACCGTGACGGTGCGCGCCGCGGCGTCGACCTCGACCGCCGGGTCCAGCCCGTCGAGCCGCACCAGGTCGTGCGGGGTGTCCGCGAGGTCGTTGAAGCAGTGCCGGGTGCCCAGCGCCCGCACGTGCCGCGCGGCCGCCACCACCTCCTGCACCTCCTCGACCGTGCGCGGCTCGTGCACGCGCGCGGCGGCGTAGGTGCGGTTCCCGGCCCAGGTGGTCAGCGACATCGGTGCTCCCGTCCCGGCGGACGCCCCTCGTCCGCCGGCACGACCGTAACCCGGGCGCGTTCGCGAGCCGGGGAGCGCACCGTGCAGGATGGGGCAGTACGCCGCACCCGATCGAGGAGTCGTCATGTCCGCCACGCTGCCCGAGGCCACCGGTTCGTTCGGTGAGAAGCCGACCCTGACGTTCCCGGAGGGCGACGCCCCCGCCGAGCTCGAGGTCGTCGTGCTGTCGCCCGGCGACGGCGCGCTCGTCGAGGCCGGCGACGACCTCGAGGTCCACTACCTGGGTCAGACCTGGGGCGGCCACGTGTTCGACAACTCCTACGACCGCGGCTCCTCGATCAGCTTCCCGATCGGCGTCGGCGCCGTCATCGGCGGCTGGGACGAGGGCCTCGTCGGCCAGCCCGTCGGCTCGCGCGTCCTGCTGTCGATCCCGTCGCACCTCGGCTACGGCGACCGCGGCGTGCCGCAGGCCGGCATCCGCGGCGGCGACACCCTGGTGTTCGTGGTCGACATCGTCGGCACGCACTGACACCACCCCCCGCACCACCTCGGCCGCCGCCCGAGCCCGCACCCGGGCCGGGCGGCGGCCGCGCGTCCGCCCCGCCGCCCCGCCGCCCCGCCCGCCACGACCCCCAGGAGCCCGCCATGCCCACCCCGCACATCTCCGCCCAGCCCGGCGACTTCGCCCCCGACGTCCTCATGCCGGGCGACCCGCGCCGGGCGACCCGGATCGCGGAGACCGTGCTGGAGGACGCGCGGCTGGTGACCGAGGTGCGCGGCATCCTCGGCTACACGGGCACCTGGCAGGGCCGCCCGGTCTCGGTGATGGCGTCCGGCATGGGCGTGCCGTCCATCTCGATCTACGCCACCGAGCTGTTCCGGTTCTACGGCGTGCAGCGGATCATCCGGATCGGCACCGCCGGCGGCATGGCGCGCACGCTGGAGCTCGGGGACGTCGTCGTCGCGACCGCCGCGCACACCGACTCCGGGGTCAGCGAGCACCGCATCTCCGGCGTGCACTACTCGCACGTGCCGGACTTCGGCCTGGCCGCCGCCGCGTTCGCCGCCGCCGCGGAGGTGCCGGGGGCCCGCGCGCAGGCCGGCGCGGTGTTCACGTCGGACTCGTTCTACTCGAACCGCCCGGAGCGCACGCAGGCGCTGATCGACCACGGCACGCTCGCCGTCGAGATGGAGGCCGCCGGCCTGTACGCGGTGGCGGACCGGGAGCGGGCGAAGGCGCTGGCCCTGCTGTCGATCTCGGACTTCACGTTCCAGCCGAACGAGCTCACCGCCGACGAGCGGGAGCAGCTGTTCGACCACGCGGTGCAGATGGCGCTCCGGGCGTTCGCCACGGCCGCCTGACCCGGGGGCCGCCGGCCGCGGGCTGCGTGCGGCGAGCGAGCAACCGACACGTCGAGCGAGCATCCAGCGGATGCTCGCTCGACGTGTCTCGTGCTCGCTCGCCGCCGACGCCTCGACGCAGCCAGCCCCAGGACCGCTCGGCGCGCGGGAGGTCGGCGAGCGACAGCTCGACGTGGTGCACCGCGTGCCGGGTCACGCGTCCGGCGCGGTACGCGGGGTCTCGCGGACGACCTCGAGGGCGTCCAGCGGACGGGTCACGCCGTCGAGCAGGAACCCGCACGCGTCCGTCGGCCACCGGGCGCGGACGGCACGACCCTCGGCGTCGACCAGGAAGATCACCGGCTGGGACTGCCAGATGGCGGGGCAGGGCTGGCCGGGGGCCGGCCGGTGGCTCGGCCGGGCGAGGGCCGCGAGGAGCGGACCGAGGTCACCCCGCAGCTCGGCTTCCACCACGGTGGCCGCGGGCTGGTCCGGTACGGGCCCCGGCGCGGACGTGCCGGGCGGTTCGACCGGCGCCGGTGTGCCGACCACGAGCGGGAGCTCGGCGTCCGGCGCCGGCACCACCCGGTCGGCGGCCGACGGGGCGAGGGTCGGGAGCGTCTGCCGGGGCTGCGGCCCCGCCATCGTGACCGGGAGGTCGAACGGGCCGAGGCACTGCACGACCGCGACCGGCTCGACGTCGACCGGGACCGCTCCCGGCCGGGTTCCCGGGCGGGCGTACCCCTGCGGTGGCGTGAGCCCGAGCGACCACAGCACGTCCGCCGCCAGGCAGTCCGGGCCGCCGTCTGCGACCTCGGCGACGGGCGGGAGCACGGACTCCGGTCCGCAGCCGCCGGCGACGAGTGCCGGGAGCACGATCGCCAGGGCGATGCCTGCCCGGCGCCGGTCCCGGCGCGCCGCCCGTGCCTCGGCGCCCGCCGGGTGGAGGCCGGTCGTCCCGGGGCCGGCGGTGGGTGGCACGGTGACTCCTCGGGGTCGGTCGGGTCGGGGCGCCGCGTCCGGGTCAGCCGAGCGCGTCCAGCAGCCGGCGGAGCCGGGCCTTCTTCTCGTTCTCCCGCACGACCCACGCCACGTCGGGGTCGTCGGGCGCCCGGAGCGCGGCGAACCGCGGCAGCCCCGCCTCGGGGTCGCCGGCGACGGCCACGCTCCAGCAGTAGCCGAGCGCCTGGCGCAGCGTGCGGACGCCGGGGTCGCGCCGGGCGGCGGCGGGGAGCGCGGCGAGCGAGTCCGTGGCGGCGGCGCAGGCGTCGAGGGCGGCGGCCGCGGTGGCGGGGTCCCGGAGCAGGCGCGGCTCGCACACGGCCGCGACGGCGGCCCGGCGCACCAGCGGGTCGGGGTCGGCGACCCAGTCGGCGACGAGCACGCGCAGGGTGGCGGGGTCGTCGTCGCCGATCCGCTGCAGCGCCATCGCGGCGGCCTCGCGGACCCGCCAGGACTCGTCGGCGGCCCGGGCACGCAGCAGGGTCGTCAGCGGCCCGCGGTCCGCAGCCGGGGCCTCGAGGACGAGCCGGCCGATCCCGTCCGTCCCGCAGCAGCGCAGGTAGTCGTGGGGGTCGTCGGCGAGCGCCAGCACCAGGTCGACGGGCGCGACGTCGGCGAACGCGCCCATGAGCTCGAGGTTCGCCCGCGGGCCGGGCAGCCCGGACCCCGCGGTGAGGTGCGCACGCAGCCCCCCGGGATCCCCGAGCAGCCCCCGCAGGTCCTCCCGGTGCCGCTCCCGCACGCTCATGCCCGGCACGCTAGCGCCGCCGGGTTCGCCGAGACAGGGCCCTTCGGCCGAGATCGGACCGTCCAGGGCCCGATCTCGGCGCGGGGGGCCGATCTCGGCGAGCAGGGACGACGCGGGACGGCGCGCACGGACGGCCCGGCCCCCGCGGTGGGGGCCGGGCCGTCCGGGGCGTGCGTCAGGCGTCGAGCGGGCGCGGGCAGGACACGCCCGTGCCGCCGATGCCGCAGTACCCGTTCGGGTTCTTGTCCAGGTACTGCTGGTGGTAGTCCTCGGCGTAGTAGTACGGGCCGGCCTCGTCCGCGGTGCGGATCTCGGTCGTGATCTCCCCGTACCCGGCCTGGGTCAGCCGCTGCTGGTACGCGGCGCGGGTCTCCTCGGCTGCGGCGGCCTGCTCCGGCGTGGTGGTGTACACCGTCGACCGGTACTGGGTGCCGCGGTCGTTGCCCTGCCGGTAGCCCTGCGTCGGGTCGTGCGACTCCCAGAACGTGCGCAGCACGTCGGCGTCCGAGACGACGGCCGGGTCGTAGGCGACCTGGACCACCTCGGCGTGCCCGGTCAGGCCGGTGCACGTCTCCTCGTACGTCGGGTACGGCGTGTAGCCGCCCTGGTAGCCGACCGAGGTGCTGACGACGCCCGGCAGCTGCCAGAAGATGCGCTCGGCGCCCCAGAAGCAGCCCATGCCGAGCACGATCGTCCGGGTCCCCTCGGGCCACGGGCCCTGCAGCGGCGTGCCCAGCACCGTGTGGGTGGCGGGCACGGAGTAGGTGTACCCCTCGTGCCCCTTGAGCGCGCGCTCCGGCACGACCATCGTCGACGAGAGGGCGGATCCGAACAGCCAGTTCATGGGTGACTCCCTTCCACGGGTCCGACACGCTCAACCCGCGTGCGGGCCCGCGTGTTCCCGCGCGCGACCGGCCGGGGCGGGGGCCTAGCCTGGGCCTGTGACGGACGCGAACGACAGCACCCCGACCCTGGCCGCCACGGGCGACCTCGACCAGCAGGACCACGGCGACTGGTCGTCCGCCGGGTTCGCGACCCGCGCGATCCACGCGGGCCAGGACCCCGACGCGGCCACGGGCGCCGTGGTGACGCCGATCTACCAGGTGTCGACGTACAAGCAGGACGGCGTCGGCGGCCTGCGCGGCGGCTACGAGTACTCGCGGTCGGGCAACCCGACGCGCGCGGCGCTGGAGGAGGCGCTGCGGTCGGCGGAGGGCGGTGGCGCGGGCTTCGCGTTCTCGTCCGGGCTCGCGGCGGAGGACACGCTGCTGCGCGCGGTGCTCCGCCCCGGCGACCACGTCGTGATGGCGGACGACGCGTACGGCGGGACCTACCGGCTGATCGCGCGGGTGTTCGGGCCCTGGGGCGTCGAGCACACGGCGGTCGACCTGTCGGACGCCGAGGCGGTGCTGGCGGCGATCCGTCCGGGGAAGACCAAGGTCATCTGGCTGGAGACCCCGACCAACCCGCTGCTCGGCGTCGCGGACGTCGCGGCGCTCGCGGCCCACGCCGCCGCGGCGGGCGCGGTGCTCGTCGTCGACAACACGTTCGCGACCCCCTACCTGCAGCAGCCGATCGCGCTCGGCGCGGACGTGGTCGTGCACTCGACGACGAAGTACATCGGCGGGCACTCCGACGTGGTCGGGGGCGCCCTCGTGGTCGCGGACGGCGCGCAGCTCCCGGTCGGCCTGGACGGGCCGACGGGCACGACGGCGCTCGCGGACGCGGTCGCCTTCCACCAGAACGCCTCCGGCGCCGTCGCGGGCCCGTTCGACGCGTGGCTGACGCTGCGCGGGCTCAAGACGCTCGCGGTGCGCATGGACCGGCACTGCGCGAACGCCGCCGCGGTGGCCGCGTTCCTGGAGGCGCGCGACGACGTCCCGCAGGTCATCTACCCGGGGCTCGAGAGCCACGCCGGCCACGCGGTCGCCGCCCGGCAGATGTCGGGCTTCGGCGGCATGGTGTCGTTCCGCGTGGGCAGCGCCGAGCGTGCCGCGCAGGTCTGCGCCCGCACGAAGGTGTTCACGCTCGCCGAGTCGCTCGGCGGCGTCGAGTCGCTCATCGAGCTGCCCGCCCGGATGACGCACGGCTCCGTGGTCGGCACCGACCTCGAGGTCCCGGACGACCTGGTCCGCCTGTCCGTGGGCATCGAGGACGAGGCGGACCTGCTCGCCGACCTGGCCCAGGCGCTGGCATGACCACCCCGCGCCGGGGCGGGCGTGGCCGCAACCGCACCGGCGAGCCCGCGGCACCGGCGCCGGTCCTGCACGAGGGGGACCTGACGTCGGGCGACACGCCCCGGGGCTGGACCGCCGAGCAGTCGGTGGCCCCGTCGGTGCGGGCCGCGGCGGCCTGGTCCTGGCGGTTCCTGCTGATCGCCGCGGCGACCGCCGCCGGGCTGTGGATCGTCGGGTTCTTCAAGGTCATCGTGGTGTCGGTGGCCGTGGCGCTCCTGCTCACGGTGCTGCTCGCCCCGGTGGCCCGGTTCCTGCACGCCCGCCTCCGGTTCCCGCGCGGGCTGGCGGCGATCACGTCGGTGCTGCTGCTGCTCGCGGTGGTGGCCGGGCTGGTCGTGCTGGCCGGGCGGTCGATCGCCAACGGCTTCGGCGACCTGTACGACCAGGCGTCCCAGGGCATCGACGAGGCGCTGGCGTGGCTGTCCGACGGCCCGCTCGGCCTGAGCACCGACCAGCTCGACGACCTCGTGCAGCAGGGGCGGGACCAGATCAGCGAGAACGCCAGCACGCTGGTGTCCGGGGCGCTGTCGGTCACCACCACGGTCGGCCACGTCGCCGCCGGCACGCTGATCGCGCTGTTCTGCACCTTCTTCTTCCTGCTCGACGGGCGGACCATCTGGACCTGGCTGGTCGGCCTGCTGCCGGTCTCCGTGCGCGAGCGGGTGCACCAGGCCGGTCGCCGGGGCATCGTCACGCTCTCCGGGTACACCCGGACGCAGATCCTGGTGGCGTTCGTCGACGCGACCGGCATCGGCGTCGGCGCCGCGATCCTCGGCGTCCCGCTGGCCGTGCCGCTGGCCACGCTGGTGTTCGTGGGCTCGTTCATCCCGATCGTCGGCGCGATCGCGACGGGCGCCGTGGCGGTGCTGGTCGCCCTCGTCGCGCA
Source organism: Cellulomonas hominis (assembly GCF_005239125.1). Classification (GTDB taxonomy): domain Bacteria; phylum Actinomycetota; class Actinomycetes; order Actinomycetales; family Cellulomonadaceae; genus Cellulomonas; species Cellulomonas hominis_A. The sequence continues at coordinate 13,529 of NZ_SZYE01000039.1, forward strand.
GGGCCCGGTCGTGGCGCTGATCATGCTCGGCGTGGTGCTGCTGGTCCAGCAGATCGAGGGTCACGTGCTGCAGCCCTTCCTCATGGGCCACGCGGTGTCGCTGCACCCCGTGGCGGTGCTGCTCGTGGTGGCCGCGGGCTCGCTGGCCGCCGGTATCGTGGGCGCCCTGTTCGCGGTGCCGATCGCCGCGGTGCTCAACACCGTGGTGCTGTACCTGCACGGGCACGACAAGTTCCCCGCGCTCGGCACCGACGACCACGTGACGCTCCGGCCGCCCGGGGTGTTCGGTCGCCGGCGCTACGGCGGGCGCGGGCGGGTCCGGCCCGGCGGGGACGACGCGGCGGTGGGCGTGGAGCCCGGCGGCGCGCGCGGGGCCGGGGGCGCGCGGCGCGGCCCGGACGAGCACCGCGCCTGATCGGGAATGATGCACCGGTGACCTTCCTCGACGACGCCCGCGCTGCCGCGCGCCTGCTGGCGGGCGTGGCGACCCGCACCCCGGTGGAGTCCTCCCGCGCGCTGTCTCAGATCGCCGGCGTCCCGGTGCTGCTCAAGTGCGAGAACCTGCAGCGCGCCGGCTCGTTCAAGATCCGCGGCGCGTACGTGCGGATGGCCCGGCTGTCGCCGGAGGAGCAGGCACGCGGCGTCGTCGCGGCCAGCGCCGGCAACCACGCCCAGGGCGTGGCCCTCGCGGCGCAGCTGCTGGGCATCGACGCGGTCGTCTACATGCCGGTGGACGCGGCGCTGCCGAAGATCGCCGCCACCAAGGAGTACGGCGCCGAGGTCCGGCTGCACGGCCGCAGCGTCGACGAGGCGCTGGTGCAGGCGCGCGCCGAGGCGGAGCGCACCGGGCGCGTGCTGATCCACCCGTTCGACCACGAGGACATCGTCGCGGGGCAGGGCACGCTCGCCCTGGAGATCCTGGAGCAGGTGCCGGACGTCCGGACGATCGTGGTGCCGCTCGGCGGCGGCGGGCTCGCGGCGGGGATCCAGGCGGTCGTGGCCGAGGTCGCGCCGCACGTGCGGGTGATCGGGGTGCAGGCCGCGCGGGCCGCCGCCTACCCGGCGTCGCTGGCGGCGGGGGAGCCGGTCGCCGCGCCCGAGCTGCACACGATGGCCGACGGCATCGCGGTCGGCACGCCGGGCGCGGTCCCGTTCGCACTGCTGCACCAGCACGGCTGCGAGGTGCGCACGGTCTCCGAGGAGGACCTGTCGCGCGCGCTGCTGCTGGTCGCCGAGCGGGCGAAGCTGCTGGTGGAGCCGTCCGGCGCCGCGGGGGTCGCGGCGGTCATGGCGGCGCCGGGCGAGCTCGAGGGCCCCGTGGTCGTGCTGCTGTCCGGCGGCAACATCGATCCCCTGGTGCTGCTCCGGGTCGTCCGGCACGGCCTCGCGGTGTCGGGCCGGTACCTGCAGCTGCGGGTCCGGGTGCACGACACCCCGGGGGCGCTGGCGGCGCTGCTGCGCGAGCTCGCGACGACCGGCGGCAACGTCATGCACGTGTCGCACGTCCGGACCGGGGTGGACCTGGAGATCGACGAGGTCGAGATCGAGGTGCAGGTCGAGACGAAGGGCCCGGAGCACTGCGCGCGGGTGCTGCAGCACCTCCGCGACGCCGGCTTCCGCCTCGCGGAGCACTGAGGCGCCGGGCGGCCCTCAGGACTGCTCGGCGCCGCGGTCGAGCCGGTCCAGGAGGTCGACCGCGGCGGCCGCGTAGCCGCTGATCCACCGGTCGTGGATGCGCTTGATCGGCAGCGGCGCGAGGGTGAGGTGCCGCTCACGTCCGACGCGCCGGCCGTCGACGAGGGCCGCCCGCTCCAGCACGCGCAGGTGCTGCAGGACCGTGGTGCGGTCGAGCTCCGGGAGCGCCGCGCACAGCTCGCCGGTGGTGCGGGGCCCGTCGCGCAGGGCGTCGAGCATCCTGCGCCGCGCCTGCGAGGCGAGCGCCTTGAAGACGAGGTCGTCCCGGGGGTTGTCGCGGTCAGCCAACACGTTGTAAAACTACAACATGAGAGACGACGCGCTGCAGGACCTCCGGTTCACCGTGTCGGGCCGGATCGCCCGGCCGTGCGCCGAGGTGTACGAGGCCGTCGCGGACCCCGAGCAGCTCTCCCGGTACTTCACGACCGGCGGGGCGCGCGGCCGGCTGGAGCCCGGGGCGGAGGTGACCTGGGACTTCCACGACGCCCCCGGGCGGTTCCCCGTCACCGTGGTCGAGGCGGAGCCGCCGCGCCGGCTGGTCATCCGCTGGGCGGGCGAGGCGACGGTCGACGGGGCCGGCACCACCACCACCTTCGAGCTCGAGCCCCTCGACGACGGCGCCCGCACGCTCGTCACCATCACCGAGGGTGCCTGGCGGCCCACCCCGGACGGCGCCCGTGGCGCGTTCGGCAACTGCCAGGGCTGGACGGGCATGCTCGCGGCGCTGAAGGCGTGGCTGGAGCACGGCGTCAACCTCCGCGACGGCTTCTACGCCTGACCCGCGGGGCCGCCGGTGCCGAGCGGGCGATCGCGCCGAGCGGGCACCCGCGCCGAGCGGGCGATCGCGCCGAGCGGGCAACCGACACGTCGAGCGAGCAGTCGCCGACTACCCCCTCGACGTGTCGCACACCCCCTCGGCGTCCGGCCCGCTGCGCGCGTCCGCGGCGCGCGGTCGGCCGCGCGCGGTCCGCGCGGGCATGGGCGGGGGCGCCGTGGTGTTGTACCCGGTGAGGGCCGGTGCGGCCCCACGGACGAGAGGGACCCACGGTGACGACCACGACGAGCACCCCGGCGGACACGACGACGGGCGGCTGGGTCGACCCCCGCACGCAGATCGAGGTGGGCGTGCTGCTCGCCGACGGCAGGCTCGCGGGGCGGCGGTTCGCGTCGCGCGCCGAGGCCGAGGCGTTCGCGCGACCCGAGGACGGCGAGCAGGTCGTGGAGTACAACCTGGTCTGCGAGTGCGCCGTCTGACACCCGGCCCGCACGCGCGAGAGCCCCGACCGGATCGCCGGTCGGGGCCCTCGCGCGTGCTGCGGCGGCGCGTCAGCCGGTGAAGGGCTTCGCCGCGGTGATCTCGACCGGGATGTCGCGGCCGTTCGGCGCCGTGTAGGACACCTTCTCGCCGACCTTGCGGCCGTAGATGGACGCACCGAGCGGCGACGTCGGGGAGAACACCTCGATGTCGGCGCTGCCCGCGATCTCGCGCGATCCGAGCAGGAAGGTCATCTCGTCCCCGGCGACCACGGCGGTCACGACCATGCCGGCCTCGACGACGCCGTCGTCCGGCGGGGTGCCGATCTGCACGTTGCGGAGCTTCTCCTTGAGCTCGCGGATGCGGGCCTCCTGCTTGGCCTGCTCCTCGCGGGCGGCGTGGTAGCCGCCGTTCTCCTTGAGGTCGCCCTCGTCACGCGCGGCGGCGATCCGCTCGGTGACCTCGGCTCGTCCCGGGCCCTCGAGGTGCTCGAGCTCTGCCTTGAGGCGGTCGTAGGCCTCCTGCGTCAGCCAGGTGGCGGCCTGCGTCGTGTCGGTCACGTCCACTCCTTCCTGCGTGTCGCGCGCCCGTCCGGGTCGCGCCGTCGGTGACCCCGGCGAGGCGTGCGCGGGCCCGAGCGATGAACGGGGATGCCGTCTCCCTCGCGGTCGCGTCGACCTGCGGTGACATCGGGCGACGTCGGACCGGGGGCGGCGTATGAATCGGCAAGCATAGCAACTGGCCCGGTCCGGTGCGGGTGGTCCTCGCCGGGCGGCTCCGGTCAGCCCGCCGTGCACGACTCCACGACCGCCGACACCGCCAGCTCGCTCGTGGGGACGGTGGTGGTCACGCGCTGGGTGGCGGTGCCGGCGGGGCCGACCTCGACGGTCTGCACCCCGACCTCGGCGTACGACTCCGACAGCGCCTGCACGCGGCAGGTCACGGTCGCGTCGGCGTCCTTGGTCACGTCGAAGGTGACCTGCGTGCTGGTCGGCCCGTCGACGCGGAAGCCGACCATCTTCCAGGTGAGTCCGTCCCCCGCGAGGGCGAGCCACGCGGCGAGGGCGACGGCCAGGACCCCGAGCGCGATCATCGCCAGGCGGGCGGCCCTGCGGCGACCGGGTCCGGCGGTCTTCCCGTAGCGCCCGGCGGGGAGCTCGGGGGCGGGGGTCGGGGTCGCCGTCACGTGTCGCTCCTGGGAGAAGGGGTCGCGCGCCGGGCGGCGCGGAGTCGTCGGGGTGCGACCATTGTCTCGCGCCGGGTGCCCCGCCGGCGACGAGGAGAGGACGACATCACACCGTGACCGAGCAGCTGCGCCTGATGGCGGTGCACGCCCACCCGGACGACGAGTCGAGCAAGGGGGCGGCGACGACCGCCCGGTACGCCGCCGAGGGCGTGGACGTGCTCGTCGTCACCTGCACCGGCGGGGAGCGCGGCGACGTGCTGAACCCGCACCACCCGCCCGTCGAGGGCGGCATCGAGGAGATGCGTGCCGTGCGCCGCACCGAGATGGCCGCGGCGGCCGCCGCGCTCGGCGTGCGCCAGCACTGGCTGGGCTTCGTGGACTCGGGGCTGCCCGAGGGCGACCCGCTGCCGCCGCTGCCCGAGGGCTGCTTCGCGCTGCAGCCGCTGGAGGAGGCGTCCCGCCCGCTCGTCGAGCTGGTCCGGGAGTTCCGCCCGCACGTCATCACCACGTACGACCCGACCGGCGGCTACCCGCACCCGGACCACATCATGTGCCACCGGGTCGCCTTCGAGGCGTTCCACGCGGCCGGCGACCCCGAGCGGTACCGCGGGGCGGGCGAGCCCTGGGAGCCGCTGAAGCTCTACTACAACCACGGGTTCTCGATGGCCCGGATCCGCGCGGCGCACGAGGCGCTGACCGAGCGCGGCCTGGAGTCGCCGTTCGGCGAGTGGGTGGAGTCCCGGGCGGCCCGGGAGATCCCCGAGCGCGAGGTCACCACGCTGGTCGACGTGCACGAGCACTTCGACGCGCGGGACGCGGCGCTGCGGGCGCACGCGACGCAGATCGACCCCGAGGGCTTCTTCTTCGCGATGCCGCGGGACCTGGAGCTCGAGGTCTGGCCGACCGAGGAGTTCGAGCTCGCCGAGTCGCGCGTGCCGACGACGCTGCCGGAGGACGACCTGTTCGCCGGCGTGCGGGAGGCGATCGCGTGACGGGGCTGCTGGCGGTCGCGCACGGGACGCTGCTGCAGGGCTGGGGGGCGGTGGCCGCGGCCGTCGACCCGTCGCCCTCGCCGTCGAGCATCGAGATCCCGCCGGAGGACCAGACGTCGCCGGGCCTGCTCGGGTTCCTGGTGACGTTCGCGGCCGCGGCGGCGGTGATCCTCCTCGGGTTCTCGATGGTGCGGCACCTGCGGGTCGTCGACCGGAACGCCCGGCGGCTGCGCGAGGCCGAGGAGGGCGCCACGGCGGGCGCGGCGGGCGCACCCGCCGCCTCCCCGTCGGGCGCGGCGGGCACCTCCGCCCCGGCGGACGACGACCCGGACGGCGCCGGCGCCCCCGGGGCGACCCCGCCGCGGGGCCCGGCGTGACCACCCCGCCCCCGGTCCGCCCGGCGGTGCGCGTCACGGTCGGCCAGCTCCGGGTGAGCGACGACCACGCCGCGAACCGCGAGGTGGTGCGCCGGGCGTTCGACACCGCGGCCCGCGCCCGCGCGGACGTGCTGGTGCTGCCGGAGTACGCCTCGGGCTTCGACCCGCGGGGGACCGGCCCGGAGCACGCCGAGCCGCTCGACGGCCCGTTCGTCACGCTGCTGCGCGAGCGCGCCGCCGCGGACGGCGTGGCGGTGCTGGCGGGCACGACGCTGCCGGGCGCCGTCCCGGGACGGGCGGTGAACGCGGTGGTCGCCGTCGGTCCGGACGGCGCGCTCGCGGGCGTGTACCGCAAGGTGCACCTGTACGACGCGTTCGGGCACCGGGAGTCGGAGCGGCTCGAGCCCGGGCCGGCGGACGCCCCGCCGCTGACGCTCGACGTCGCGGGCCTCCGGCTCGGCGTGCTGACCTGCTACGACCTGCGGTTCCCGGAGTCGGCGCGGCGCCTGGTGGACGCCGGGGCGGACGTGCTCGTGGTCCCCGCCGCGTGGGCGTCGGGCCCGCTGAAGGCCGAGCACTGGCGGACGCTGGCCGTCGCGCGGGCGATCGAGAACACCGCCGTCGTGGTGGCGGTCGGCCAGGCCGGGAAGGGCGTCACCGGGCGCTCGCTCGTCGTCGGCCCGGACGGCGTCGTCGGGCTGGAGCTCGGCGACGACCCCGAGCTCCGCACGGTCGACCTGGACCCGGAGGCGCTGCGCGACGTGCGGGAGTCCAACCCGTCGCTGGCGAACCGCCGGTACCGGGTGGTCCCGGCGGTCTGACGCCGGAGGTCCGCCGAGATCGGCGCCTCCCGTCGAGACCGGTGCCTGCGACCACCGATCTCGACCCGGACCGCCGATCTCGGCGGGCGGGCCGGGCGCGCCCGGGGGGTCAGCCCCGCGGGCGCCCGTCGGCGTCGACGGCCGTGTCCGGCGAGGGCCAGAACGTGCGGAGCAGCTCCTCGGGCGTGAGCACCGCCTCCGCGTGCTCGACCGCCTCGTCGTCGCCGGCGAGCGCGCGGACCTCGTCGTGGATCCGCTCCATCGAGGCGTCGAGCTGCGCGGCCACGTCGGCGGCGAGCTTGAGGGAGTCGGTGAGGTGCCGGGGCACCTGGCGGCCGTACTTGTAGAAGATCTTGTGCTCGAGGCTCGCCCAGAAGTCCATGGCGATGGTGCGGAGCTGGATCTCCACGACCACGTGCTCGACGCGGTCGGACAGGTACACGGGCACCTGCACGATGAGGTGCAGCGACTGGTAGCCGTTGGCCTTCGGGTGCGCGATGTAGTCGCGCTCCTCGAGCAGCGTGAGGTCGGGCTGGCCGACGAGCATGTCCCGCACCCGGTAGATGTCGGACACGAACGAGCAGGTGACCCGCACCCCGGCGACGTCGAACATCTGCTCCCGGACCGCCGCGGGCGTCAGCGCGATGCCCTTGCGCCGGCACTTGGCGACGATCGACTCGAACGACTTGAGCCGGGACCCCACGTGCTCGACGGGGTTGTAGTTGGCCATGTGCCGGAACTCGTCGCGCAGGATCGCGATCTTGGTCATGACCTCGTCGATGCCGAACTTGTACGTCAGCGCGAGGCGGCGCATGTCGCGCATGAGCTCGCGGAGCTCGGCCGGGTCGGGGACGGCCGACGGGTCGGGGGTGCGCTGCGCGGTGCCGGTCATCGCTCCACCGTAGTTGCCCCAAGAGGGGGTCAGCGCAGGACCGCCAGGGCGGCCGCGGCGTAGTGGCAGGAGAACCCGACGACGGTGAGGGCGTGGAACACCTCGTGGAACCCGAACCACCGCGGACTGGGGTTGGGTCGCTTGAGGCCGTAGACCACGGCGCCGATGGTGTACGCCAGGCCGCCGAGGGAGACGAGCCACACGACCTCGGGGCCGCCGTTGGGGGCGCGCCCGAACGCGGGCAGGAACCACACGGCGACCCAGCCGAGCGCGACGTACACCGGCACGTAGACCCAGCGGGGCGCGCCGAGCCAGAACACGCGGGCCAGCATGCCGACCAGCGCGCCGACCCAGACGATGATCAGCAGCGTCCGGGCGGTCGACGCGGGCAGCAGGGCGACCGCCAGCGGCGTGTACGTGCCCGAGATGACCAGGAAGATGTTGGTGTGGTCCAGGCGGCGCAGGATCCCGGCGACCCGCGGGGACCAGGTGCCGCGGTGGTACACGGCGCTCGTGCCGAACAGCAGCATCGCGGCCAGCCCGAAGACGGCGCTGGCGATCGTGAGCGGTGTCGTGGGGGCGAGCGCGACCAGCACGATCGAGGCGACGGTCGCCAGCGGGAACATGCCCGCGTGGATCCAGCCGCGCAGCCGGGGCTTGACGGCGTCGGCGATCTGCTCGGCGGTCTCGGTGACGTCCACGGCGGGTCCTCCCTCGTGCTCGCGGTGGGGCGGCGCACTCGTGCCGCGGCGGCTCGCGACGCGCCGAGCCTAACCTACGAACGCGTAGGTTACGGATGCGTAGGTTGTGCGCCGGGTGCCGGTCCCGCGGCCTGCACGAATCCTCCTCGCGGGGTCCGCGGGACGCGCGGTGCCGGGCCGCCCGCGAGCGGTAGCGTGAGCACGCCAGCCGCCCATGATGAGGAGACCCGCGCGTGCGCCTGCCCCACCCGCTCTACGGGCTGTACGAGCGCCGCCTCGCCGCCTCGCTGCCCCGCGACCGGGTCCCGCGGCACGTCGGCGTCATCCTCGACGGCAACCGCCGGTGGGCGCGGCAGCTGGGCGAGTCGACCGCGACCGGGCACCGCCGCGGCGCGGACCGGATCGCGGACCTGCTGGCGTGGGGCGAGGAGGTCGGCGTCGAGGTCGTCACGCTCTGGATGCTGTCGACCGACAACCTCAGCCGCGACCCCGAGGAGCTGGACTCGCTGCTGGGCATCATCGAGGACGCCGTGCGCGAGCTCGCGGCCACCCGGCGCTGGCGGCTGCAGGCCGTCGGCTCGCTGGACCTGCTCCCGGAGCACACCCGGGCCACGCTGCACGACGCCGAGTCCGCCACCGCCGACGTCCGCGGCCTGCACGTCAACGTCGCGATCGGGTACGGCGGCCGCCGGGAGATCGCGGACGCGGTCCGGTCCTACCTGCGCGAGCGCGCCGCCGAGGGCGCGACCCTGGACGACATCGCGGCGACGTTCGACGTCGAGCACATCGCGGACCACCTCTACACCAAGGGCCAGCCGGACCCCGACCTGGTGATCCGCACGTCGGGGGAGCAGCGGCTGGGCGGCTTCATGCTGTGGCAGTCGGTGCACTCCGAGTACTACTTCTGCGAGGTCTACTGGCCGGACTTCCGGCGGGTGGACTTCCTGCGCGCGGTCCGCGACTACGCGGCGCGGGAGCGCCGGCACGGGCAGTGACGCCCCGTCCGGGCGGCGTCGGCGGAAGCGCCCCGGGCGACCCCGCGGCGACCGCCGGGTGAACATCGTGTTGCGGATCACACCCGCGGCGTGTCGCGCGCGCCGACGTGTCGGAGGCGCGGCGTAGCGTCCGGAGCAACGGGCGGCACCCGCCGCCCCCGGGAGGCCAGCCCATGGAGCATCCGCTCCGGGGGGAGGGCCGGTCCTGGCCCTCCGTGGCCGGCCGCCCTCGTCCCGTCACCGAGCGCCGCAGGACCCGCGGGTCCGGCGCGAGGGGTCCGACTCGGCGCTGAGCAGCGCCGGAGGGAGCCTGCCGTGGTCAGCAAGCTGGGAACCGCCGCCCCGACCGACCAGCCGGAGGGGCGTCGCACGCACGTCCTCGACACCTCCGTCCTCCTGTCGGACCCGCGGGCGATCACGCGGTTCGCCGAGCACGACGTGGTCCTCCCCGTCGTGGTGATCACCGAGCTCGAGGCCAAGCGGCACCACGCCGAGCTCGGCTACTTCGCCCGGGCAGCCCTGCGGCTGCTGGACGACCTGCGGGTCGCGCACGGCGGGCTGGACGCGCCCATCCCGATCGGGGACCAGGGCGGCACGCTGCGCGTCGAGCTCAACCACACGAACCCCGAGGTGCTGCCGGCGGGTTTCCGGCTCGGCGACAACGACACCCGGATCCTCGCGTGCGCCGCCAACCTCGCGGCGGAGGGCCACGACGTCACGGTCGTGTCCAAGGACCTGCCGATGCGGATCAAGGCCTCCGCGATCGGCCTGCGAGCGGAGGAGTACCGGCACGAGCTGGCCGTCGACTCCGGGTGGACCGGCATGGATGCGCTCGACCTCACCGAGCAGCAGATGGCCGACCTCTGGGAGCACGAGTCCCTGCCGCTGGCCGACCTGCCCGACGCGCCGTCGCTGCTCACGCACACCGGCCTCGTCGTGCACAGCCCGCGCGGCTCGGCGCTCGGCCGGGTGACCGCGGACAAGCACGTGCAGGTGGTGCGCGGCGACCAGGACGTGTTCGGGCTGCACGGCCGCAGCGCGGAGCAGCGGATCGCGATCGACCTGCTGCTGGACGAGTCCGTCGGGATCGTGTCGCTCGGCGGCCGCGCCGGCACCGGCAAGTCGGCGCTCGCGCTGTGCGCCGGCCTGGAGGCCGTGCTCGAGCGCCGGCAGCACCGCAAGGTCATGGTGTTCCGGCCGCTGTACGCGGTGGGTGGCCAGGAGCTCGGCTACCTGCCGGGCAGCGAGGCCGAGAAGATGAACCCCTGGGCGCAGGCGGTGTTCGACACCCTGGGCGCGGTGGTCAGCCGCGAGGTGGTCGAGGAGATCATGGACCGCGAGCTGCTGGAGGTCCTGCCGCTCACGCACATCCGCGGGCGGTCGCTGCACGACGCGTACGTGATCGTCGACGAGGCGCAGTCCCTCGAGCGGAACGTGCTGCTGACCGTGCTGTCCCGGATCGGGCAGAGCTCGCGGGTGGTGCTCACGCACGACGTCGCGCAGCGGGACAACCTGCGGGTCGGCCGGCACGACGGCGTCGCGGCGGTGATCGAGGCCCTCAAGGGGCACCCGCTGTTCGCGCACGTCACGCTGACCCGGTCGGAGCGGTCGCCCGTGGCGGCGCTCGTCACCGAGATGCTGGAGGGCATCGAGCTCTGACGCCCCGGTCGGGCGGCCGGCCGCGTCGCCGAGCGGGCAGCAGATGTCGCTTCCCCGGGCGGGAAGGGGGCGTCTACCGCCCGCTCGGCGAGGGGGCGGGGGTCAGGGGCGCCGGCCCCGTCGTCGGGGCGTGCTCCGGGCGGGCCGCCACGACCGCGACCACGAGGCCGATGACCGCCCCGGCCGCGGTGTCCAGCGCCCGGTCGAGCGCGAGCCGCGCCGGGTCCAGCGGCGCCCCGAGCGACGTCATGAGCAGCGCCATCGGCGTGATGGTGAGCATCGCGACCCCGTAGTGCCGGGCGACGACCAGCTCGGTGGCGGTCTGCAGCACGACCACGAGCGCCGCGACGGCCCAGAAGGGGAGGTGCGCCCCGAGCAGCGGCAGCGCGATCGCGACGCCCGCGGCCGTGCCGGCGGCGCGCTGCAGGGCCCGGACCCCCATGTGCCGCACGTGCGCGCCCTGCAGGACGGCGGCGGCGCCCATCACGGCCCAGGCCGGGTGGCCCCAGCCCGCGGCGGACGCGACGGTCCCCGCGAGCGCGGCGGCGACGGCGACGGACGCGGTCGGGGCGAGCG
>NZ_SZYE01000003.1 GCF_005239125.1 Cellulomonas hominis
CCGCCGCGCCCGCACCCGCTGCGCCGGTCGTGCCCGCACCCGCCGCGCCGGTCGTGCCCGCACCCGCCGCGTCGGCGCTCCCCGCGCCGCCCTGCGGCGCGCCCTGCGCCGGCGTCGTCGTGTCGTCCGCTGCGGGCTTCTGGTCGTCGGTCATCGGGCTGCTTCCCGTCGGAGGTGCGGTGGTCGTGCCGGTCCCCGCCCCCGCGGCGGCCGCCGCGGTGGAGGCCCCGGCACCAGCGGCCCCGGCGCCTGCGGCGGCGGCCCCCGCGGGCACCTGTCCCGGGAGGGCGGGCCAGCGGCCGGCGTCGGCGGCACGGAAGATCTCGTCGGCGCGGACGGCGCGCCAGGGCTCGAGCTCGCGCACGAGCTCGCCGGGGCTGTGCGGCCCGTCGTCGTGCGGTCCGAGCGTGACCGCGCACAGCGTGTCGAGGTCGGCGGGGACGCTGCCCACCAGGTCGACGGGCGGCAGCGGCGCGCCGTCGTGCTCGGGCGCGAGCGGCAGGCCGGCGTCGAGCTCGACGGCCGCGCGGGACGGCGCCGGTCCGCCGGCGGACCACTCGGCGAAGGTGGGCAGGGCGCCCGGGCCGGAGGCGGACACGGAGGGCCACCGGCCGGTCAGGGCGGCGTACAGCACGCGGACCAGGCCGACCGCGTCCGCGCGGCTCATCGCGTGCGCGGTGCCGCCGGCCGCGCCGACCAGCTCGCCGTCGACCGCGAGGCCCTCGAGCACCACGCGGCCGGCGGCGGTGAGGACGACGGCGTCGGGGCGCAGGGCGAGGTGGTGCACGCCGCGGCGGCGGGCGGCCTCGAGGGCGGCGGCGACCTCGCCCACGACGGCGCGCGCCTGGTCGGCGGGCAGCGGGGCGCGGCCGGCGAGAGCCGCGAGGCTGCGGCCCTCGACGGCGGCCGTGACGACGTAGCCGGTGCCGTCGGCCTGGCCGACGTCGAGGATGCGGGCGAGCCGGGGCTCGACCACGAGCGCGGCGCGCCGGGCGGCGTCCAGGACCGCGGCGGTACGCGGGCCGGACACCAGCGTCACGGTCACGGGCCGGGCGAGGATCTGGTCGGTGGCGGTCCAGCGCTCGGCGGACGGCAGGTCGGTGGGCCGGCGCTCGTCGAGCCGGTACCGGCCGGCGACGGTGCCGCCGAGCCGGCCGAGCACGGGGGCGTCGGGTCGTCCGGGGTCGCCGGGGCGGGCCTGCACCACTCGTCCTCCGTCCGGTCGTCGGTGTGCGTCGAGCCCGGCCGCCGAGGGCCGAGGCTCCTTGCCATGCTAGACGGGCAGGGGGTCCCCGCGTCCGATGCGCGCCCGGTCCCGGGCACCCGGGTGGGGCCGCGCGCCGGTGGTCACGACCGGCCCAGCCGGCGCAGCACGGGGGCCGCGAGCGTGTGGAGCTCGCGCACCCGGAGCAGCAGCAGCACGCCGACGTAGACGCCCGACATCACGACGGCACCGAGCACGCAGGCGAGCACCGCCCGCCCCCAGGTGTCCACGGGCCCGAGCTCCGCGAGCAGGGCGAGGCCCGCGCCGGCCGCGAGCACCGCGCCGGCCAGCGCCTTGACGTGCAGCGCCAGCACGCGGCGCCCGTCGATCCCGCCGAGCCGCCGGTGCACCGACACGAGCGCGACGCCGGCGCCGACCGCGTACGACACCGCCATCGAGAGGCAGGCCGCGGCGACCCAGTACCGGTCGTCGAGCGTGGCGCGCCCGATCTCGGTGCCGCCGACGACCACGGCGGCCATGACCACCTGCACGGGCACCATCGACCGCGCGTCCTCGTAGGCGTAGTACACGCGCTGGCAGAGCGACCAGATGCCGAAGGCCACGAGGCCGAGCACGAGCGCGACCACGGTGGTGGCGAGCGCGTGCACCTCGCGGTCCGGCGACTCCGGGAACAGCGCCCGGCCGAGCGGGAACGCCAGCACCGCGATGCCCGTCGTGGCGAGCACGGTGAACACGCCGACCGTCCGGAGGCCGAGCGACAGGTCGGACCGGACGGCCGCCGTGTCGCCGGCGGCGGCGCGGCCGGAGAGCCGGGTGAACAGCGCCGTCGCGAGCGACACCGTGACCAGCGAGTGCGGCAGCATGAAGATGAGGAAGGCCCGGTCGTAGACCGCGTTGCCGGCGGCACCCTGGGTCGCGACCGAGCTCGCGACCACGCTGATCCGCCAGACGCCGATCTGGCCGACCAGCAGCCCGAGGAACGTCCAGGTCGCCACCCGGCCCGCGTTGCCCAGGCCGGAGCCGCGCAGCCCCCACCGGGGCCGGTACCGGAACCCGCTGCGGTAGAGCGGCACCAGCAGCACGAGTGCCTGCACGACGATGCCCAGCGTGGCCGCGCCGCCGAGCAGGGCGGTCTGGCCCGCTGTCCAGTCGCCGACCTCGGCGCCGTCGGAGGTGCGCCCGAACACCTGCGCGAGCAGGAGCAGCCCGCCGATGAACACGACGTTGTTGACGACCGGCGCCCACATGTAGGGGCCGAACGACCCGCGTGCGTTCAGCACCTGGCCCAGCAGGGAGTACAGCCCGTAGAAGAACACCTGCGGGATGCACCAGAACGCGAGGGCGGTCGCGAACCGGGTCACCTCCGGGTCCGGGAACGAGGAGTAGAACGCGACGAACAGCGGCGCGGCGGCGGTGAGCACGACGGTCAGCCCGCCGAGCAGCACGATGCCCACGGTCAGCAGCCGGTCGACGTACTGCTGCCCGTCGGCGCGCTGGTACGCGCGCACCACCTGCGGCACCAGCACCGCGTTCAGCACGCCGCCGGCGATCAGCAGGTAGAGCGTGTTGGGCAGCTTGTTCGCGACGGAGAACGCGTTCGCGACCTCGCCGGTGACCCCGATCGCCCAGCCCAGCAGGGCGGTGTTGACGACGCCGAGCACGCGGGACGCGGCCGTGCCGGAGGCCATGACGAGCGAGGACCGGCGCAGGCCCGGGACGCGGGTGGCGGTGGCGCCGGCCGGGGCGCCGGGTCCGGCGTCCGTGCCGCCGCCGGCCGTCGCGCCCGCGGCGGTGCCGTCCGGGTCCGGAGCGCCCGCGTCGGTGGCGGGGGAGGTCATGGGTGGTCCTGTCGTGAGGGGGGTGCGTCGCCCGGGCGGGTGGCGGGCGGGGGCGTCGGTGCGGGGTCGCCGCCGGCGGCGCCCTCGGCGGCGGCGTCGCGGAGGACCCGCGCGCCGCGACGAGCGGTCTGCCCCCGGCGCACGGTCCGCCAGATGCCGAAGGTCAGGGCGAGCGCCAGCAGCACGCCGACGACGACGCCGCCGACGCTCTCGATCGTCGGGGCCACCCGCGCGGAGAACTCCTGCGGCGTGGCGAGCTGGCGCCCGGACTCGGACACCAGGGAGACGTCCACCGTCACGTCGCAGTTCGCGCTCGCGCGCAGGGTCATCGTCACCGTGGTGTCGGCCTTCGGCGCGACCTCGGTCACCGGCGAGCGCGCGGTGTCCAGGCAGGCCTTCTGCGGGCGGAGCTCGACCCGGACCCGCGCGGGCTGGTCGAGGGTGCTGCGGACGGCGACGCTGATCTGCGCCGAGCTCGAGATGACGGTGAACTGCTCGTTGAGCACGACCTCGAGCCCGGACTGCCGCTGCTGCGACTCGGCGATCGCGTCCTTGATGGCGGCGGCGCGGCCGTCGGGGTCCGCGCGCCAGGCGACGGCCAGGGGGGCGACGAGGTCGGCGTCGAGCCCCGCGAGCAGCGCGGCCGGGTCCGGCACCACCGCGGCGAACTCGCCCGCCGACCGCCACTGGGCCGCGAGCGCGTTCACCCACGCGGGAGTGAGCTCGGCGTCGGAGCGCTGCGACGCCGGCAGCGGGGCGCGCTCGGCGTCGTCCCCGTCGGCGCGGCCCGCCGCGTGCGCGGTGAGCATCTCGGCGACGGTGGTGGTGTCGACCCAGGGAGCCGACCCGAGGGCGGCCAGCTGCGCCTGGGTGACCGCCGCCGAGGGCTGCCAGTCACGCGGCGTGGTGGCGAGGACGTAGGTGTCCCGCGCGTCGTCGGACCGCGCGAGCACGGCCGTCTCGGCGAGCACCCGCTGCGCCGCCGTGGCCGCGGTGACGCCCGGCTGGGAGGTCGCGGGGTCGGACAGCAGGTCCGAGAGCGTCGGGTCGGGGACCAGCGCGGTGACGGCACCGGCCGTCGTGCCGACCGTGGTGGGGGAGCTGGGCGACTCGGAGTCCTCGGCGGGCATGGCGTCGGGGCCGACCACCAGCGGCGTGCCGGGGTCGGACTGCGCGGCGCGGGCCGCGGTGACGAGGTCCGGCACGTCGTCCGCGGTCCAGAGCACGGGACCGGCGTCCGCCCACAGGTCGGCGCCGGCCTCCGAGGGGACGCCGCGGGCCAGCGCGAGCAGGTCGGCGCTCCCCTCCGGGTCGCCGGCGTGCGCCACCGCGCCGAGGTCCGGGTCGGCCCACGGCAGACGCAGCACCTCGCGGTCCGCGGCCGCGCCGGTCAGCGCGGACAGCCAGGCCTGGTCGGCGCGGGAGCCGCTCGCCGCGCTGTCGACCAGCGCCGGGTCGACCGCCCAGGAGACGAACGGGTGCTCCCCGGTCGCCTGCAGCAGCTTGCTCAGCCGACCGCCCGCGGCGGTGAGCGCGGCGAGCCGGTCGTCGGTGCCCGCGCCGTCGTCTCCGGTCTCCGCGGCGGCCTCGCCGCCGGTCGGGGTCGGCGTGGGTGTCGGTGCGGCGCCCGCGGCCGTGCCGTCCTCGGCGCCCTCGTCGTCGTCGCCGAGCGAGGGGTCGGTGGCGGGCCCGACCACCGCGGACAGCACGCCCACCTGCGCGGTCGGCAGCTCGGTCGCGGAGTTCCAGATCAGGTAGGAGCGGTCCAGGCCGACCCGGGTGCGGCCGTCGGTGACGTCGAGGGTGAGCCCGCGCGGGCCCCAGGCGTCGTCGGTGCGCAGCAGGCCGATGTCGGCGGCGGGCACGGTCACCTGGACCGTGGCGCTCGCGCCCGGCTCGAGCGGGGCGTCGAGCGTGGTCACGGCGGCGACGTCGCCGATGGGGCTGGAGTCGCCGGCGTCGGCCCACGCGGCGACCTGCTCGCGGGTGGACATCCGGTAGCGGTAGATCCGGACGGACGCGCGCGGGGACTCGACGACCTCGTCGCCGTCGTTGCGCAGCGTCGCCGTCACGGTGAGGTCCTCGCCCGGCTGCAGCACCTGGGGCGCGACCGCGGTGATCGCGACGGAGACCGGCAGGTCGTCGGTGGACGGGGCGGCCGGGACGACGGGGGCCGCCGCGGCGGGCCCGGCCGCCGCGAGCGGGGCCGCCGGGAGCGGGGCCGCCGGGACGGAGCCGAGCGCCGGGACGCCCGAGAGCGCGACCACGCAGGCGGCCAGGACCGCCGCCGTGACCGCCCGTGCGCGCCCCGCGGTGCCGCGCAGCCTCATGCCTCGCCGACGAGGACCACGTGCGCGGCCTCGGCCAGTCGTCGCTCGTTGGGGTACGCGAGCCGCCCCGGCAGGTCCACCACCGGTACCCACGCCACGTCCTCCGCCTCGCCGTCCGGATCACCCTCGACGGTCAGCTCGCCGCCGACCGCCCCGAGGAGATAGTGGTGCACCATCTTGTGCACGCGGCGGTCGTCCCCGGTGAACCAGTAGTCGATGACGCCGAGGCGCCGCACGATGCGGCCGACGATGCCCGTCTCCTCGGCGATCTCGCGGACGGCCGCCTGCTCCGGCGTCTCCTCGCCCTCGAGGTGCCCCTTCGGCAGGCACCACTCCAGCCGACCGGCGCGGTTGCGGCGCGCGATCACGGCGGCGACGTGCAGCCCGGCGTCCAGGCGCACGACCAGACCGCCGGCGGACGTCTCCTCGACGACGGGCAGGTGCGGGTGCCGCGGCCGGGTCGCGCGGGGGTCGATCCGCAGCGCGTGACCGCCCGGCGGCGCGGGGACGCCCTGCGGGGGCAGGGCGCGCGCGGGCTCGGGCATGCAGGCCACTGTAACGACTCCGTCACGGCCGCCGGACGGACTCGGCGTGGAGGACCTGTGCGGGCCGACCGGCGGCGGAGCCGCGGCGGGACCGCCCCGACGGGTCGGGAGCGGGCGCGCGGACCCGGCCCCGGGACCCCCGGCGGGGCGGGCCGCCGCGCCGATCTGGCAGGCTTGGTCGTCGTGCCGTCCGACGACCTGACCCCCCGCACCGCGCCCGACGAGTCCCCGGCCGCGGCGGACGCCCTCGCACCCGCGGGCGGGGGGACCGGCGTCGACGCCGAGGCGCTGCTCGCCCTGCAGAAGCGCGCGCTCGGCGTGATCGCGGGGCTGGCCCCGGCGGCCCTCGAGCTCGGCGACCTGTTCCGCGCGGCGGGCCACGAGCTCGCCCTCGTCGGCGGGCCCGTGCGCGACGCGTTCCTCGGCCGGCCCAGCGCCGACCTCGACTTCACGACGTCGGCCACGCCCGACGAGACCGAGCGCATCCTCGCGGCGTGGGGCGACGCGCACTGGGACATCGGCCGGGCGTTCGGCACCATCGGCGCGCGGCGGCACGGGCGCCGCGGCACCGAGGACGTCGTGGTCGAGGTGACCACCTACCGGACCGACGCGTACGACCCCTCGTCCCGCAAGCCCGAGGTGGCGTTCGGCGACTCGCTCGAGGGCGACCTGTCGCGCCGCGACTTCACCGTGAACTCCATGGCGATCCGGCTCCCGGACCTCACGTTCGTCGACCCGTTCGACGGCCTGCGGGACCTGGCGCGCGGCGTCCTGCGCACGCCGGTGGACCCCCGCCAGTCGTTCGACGACGACCCGCTGCGCATGATGCGCGCCGCCCGGTTCGCCGCGCAGCTCGGGTTCCACGTGGAACCGGCGACGCTCGCGGCCGCGACGGACATGGCGGACCGGGTCGCGATCGTGTCGGCGGAGCGGGTGCGCGACGAGCTGGTCAAGCTGCTGCTGTCCCGGCAGCCCCGACCGGGCCTGCGCGTGCTCGTCGACACCGGCCTGGCGCAGCAGGTGCTGCCCGAGCTGCCCGCCCTGCGGCTCGAGATCGACGAGCACCACCGCCACAAGGACGTGTACGAGCACTCGCTGACGGTGCTCGACAAGGCGATCGCGCTGGAGACCGGCCCGGACGGCCCGGTGCCCGGGCCGGACCTCGTGCTGCGCCTGGCCGCGCTGCTGCACGACATCGGCAAGCCGGCGACCCGCCGGTTCGAGCCGGGCGGCGGCGTCTCGTTCCACCACCACGAGGTCGTGGGCGCCAAGCTCGTGGCCAAGCGGCTGCGGGCGCTGCACTTCGACAAGGCGACCGTCCAGGCGGTCGCCCGGTTGACCGAGCTGCACCTGCGGTTCCACGGGTACGGCGAGGGCGCGTGGACGGACTCGGCGGTGCGCCGCTACGTCACCGACGCGGGCCCGCTGCTGGAGCGGCTGCACCGGCTGACCCGGTCCGACTGCACCACGCGGAACGTGCGCAAGGCGCGCCGGCTGTCGGAGGCGTACGACGACCTGGAGGAGCGGATCGCGCGGCTCGCGGAGGCGGAGGAGCTGGCGTCGATCCGGCCCGACCTCGACGGCACGCAGATCATGGCGGTCCTCGGCATCGCGCCCGGCCGCGAGGTCGGCGAGGCGTACAAGCACCTGCTCGAGCTGCGCATGGAGCACGGTCCGCTGGGGGAGGAGCGCGCCCGCGCCGAGCTCGAGTCCTGGTGGGCGGCCCGGCAGGGCTGACCCGGCGGGTCAGGCGGGGACCGGCACCTCGGCGGGCTCCGTGGCCCGCGTGCGGTAGACCAGCGCCGTCGCCAGGTAGCCCGCCGCGATCAGCGCGAACACGGCGGGGGACCACCCCGTGTCCGGCAGCGCCACCGCGGCCAGGGCCGCCGCCCCGACGAACGCCGCGTTGAACAGGACGTCGTAGAGCGCGAAGGCCCGGCCCCGGAACGCGTCGGCGGTGTCCCGCTGCACGATCGTGTCGACGGCGATCTTGGCGCCCTGCGCCGCCAGGCCCAGCACGAGCGACCCGGCGAGCACAGCCGGGTAGGCGACGGTGAAGACGAGCAGCACCTGCGTCGCCGCGGCCAGCAGCAGGCACGCCGTGACCCAGCCGTGCGGGCCGATGAGCGGCGAGACGACGGGCGTCACGACGATGGCCAGCGCGAACCCGACGCCGGTGACCGCGGCCACCGTGCCGAACGTGACCAGCCCGGCGCGCGGGTCGGCGGGGTCGGAGAGCAGGTTGCGGGAGATGAGCAGGCTCGCGATGAACACGGCCCCGTAGAGGAAGCGGTGCACGGCCATGACGCCGAGCGCGCGGGCGGGGGTGCCGCGACGCACCAGGTACCGGGCCCCGTCGACGAGACCGCGGGCCAGCGTCCCGAGGGCCTGGCGCAGCTCGGCGGCGTCGGCCCGGACGTCGGGCCCCAGCCGGTCCTTCCCGAGCCGGGTGGCCAGAAGCGCGGCGACGGTCATCAGCACGGCCGCGGTCAGCAGCGAGGCGACGTCCTGGGCGCCGCCGTCGGGCAGCGCGAGGCTCAGCAGGAACCCCAGGCCCCAGCCGACCCCGGACGACACCGTCCCCAGGGTCGGGGTGATCGAGTTGGCGGTGAGCAGCAGCGGCCCGGCGACCACCCGCGGCTGGGACGCCGACAGCGCCGACAGCAGGAAGCGGTTGACCGACAGCGTCGCGAGGGCCAGCACGTACACCGCGGGCCCCACCCCCGCCGTCGCCATGACGAGCGCGACGACCAGCGTCAGCCCGGCGCGGACCAGGTTGCCCACCAGCAGCACCTGCCGCCGGCGCCAGCGGTCGAGCAGGACGCCCGCCCACGGCCCGACGACGGTGAACGGCAGCAGCAGCACCGCGAACGCGGCGGCCACGCCGGTCGCGGTCGTGGCGTTCTCCGGCGAGAAGAAGAACAGGGTCGCCAGGCCGGCCTGGAACAGGCCGTCGGAGCACTGGCTGACCAGGCGGACCGTGAGCAGCCGCCGGAAGTCCACCAGGGGCCACAGCTGCTTCAGATCGGAGACCACCTGCACCCCGACAGGCTAGCGGTGCCCCTGCCTACACTCGGCGGACCCCCGGAACCGAGGAGACGCATGACCACCGACGCCCAGGACGCCGCCCCGCTGCCGGAGGGCTGGCACCTCATCCCGCCGGAGACGCTCGGCACGCCCGGCATCGCGTTCGCCGCCGCGCACGAGACCCCGGACGCCGGCTTCACCGCCAACGTCACGGTGGGCGTGCAGCGCTCGGCCGACCCCGGCCTGGTGGTGGCGCTCGGCGCCGAGGCGGTCCGCGCGATCGAGGCGACCGAGCAGGAGGTCGTCGTGGCGCGCCGCGAGCAGCGGGGCGACTCCGCCGTCGCGCAGGAGGTGCACTTCACGACGACCGTCGACGGCGGGACGGTGCCGATGACGCAGGTGCAGGAGTTCGTGGCGGTCCCGGTCGCGGACGGCGGCCCCGACCGGGTGTGGACGGTGTCCGCCACCGCGACCCGGGCGCAGGCCGAGGCGCTCGCGGACGGGCTCGCGACGCTGCTCGACCAGCTGCGCGCGGAGATCGCGGGGGGCTGAGGCACGCGGAAGGGCCCGGCACCGTGTGGTGCCGGGCCCTTCGCCGTGGCCGCCCGGGAAGCAGCGCGCCGTTCTCCTGGTCGCGCTGATCCTGCGTTCCGCTACGGGCGGGTCACTCGCTGCGCTCGCGCCCCACCCTCCGCTGCACTCCGGATCAGCGCTCGATCTCGCCGCGGATGAACTTCTCCACGAGCTCCCGGCCGTGCTGGTCCTCGTGCTGGACCGGCGGGGACTTCATGAAGTAGGTCGACGCCGACAGGATCGGGCCGCCGATGCCGCGGTCCAGCGCGATCTTCGCGGCGCGGACGGCGTCGATGATGATGCCGGCCGAGTTCGGGGAGTCCCAGACCTCGAGCTTGTACTCGAGGTTCAGGGGCACCTCGCCGAACGCGCGACCCTCGAGGCGGACGTACGCCCACTTGCGGTCGTCGAGCCAGGCGACGTAGTCCGACGGGCCGATGTGGACGTTGCGGTCGTCCTTCTTGCCGGCCAGCGGGCCGTCCTCGAGGTTCGAGGTGACGGCCTGCGTCTTCGAGATCTTCTTGGACTCCAGGCGCTCGCGCTCGAGCATGTTCTTGAAGTCCATGTTGCCGCCGACGTTCAGCTGGTACGTGCGGTCCAGGATGACGCCGCGGTCCTCGAACAGGCGGGCGAGCACGCGGTGCGTGATCGTGGCGCCGACCTGGGACTTGATGTCGTCGCCGACGATCGGCACGCCGGCCGCCTCGAACTTCGCCGCCCACTCCGGGTCGGAGGCGATGAACACCGGCAGCGCGTTGACGAAGGCCACGCCCGCGTCGATCGCGGCCTGGGCGTAGAACTTGTCGGCCTCCTCGGAGCCCACCGGCAGGTAGGAGACGAGGACGTCCACCTTCGCGTCCTTGAGCGCCTGGACGACGTCGACCGGCTCCGCGTCGGAGACCTCGATCGTCTGCGCGTAGTACTTGCCGACGCCGTCGAGGGTCGGGCCGCGCTGGACGGTCACGCCGAGCGGCGGGACGTCGGCGATCTTGATGGTGTTGTTCTCGGACGCGACGATCGCCTCCGACAGGTCGAAGCCGACCTTCTTGGCGTCGACGTCGAACGCCAGGACGAACTCCAGGTCGGAGACGTGGTAGTCGCCGAACTGCACGTGCATGAGGCCCGGGACCTTGGCGCTCGGGTCGGCGTCGGCGTAGAACTGCACGCCCTGGACAAGCGACGAGGCGCAGTTGCCCACGCCGGCGATCGCAACGCGGATGGCGGTCATCCTCGCTCCTTCTGAGGGGGTAGTGCCGCGACGATGGAGTCATCCTCGACAGCGTTCGTGCGGGGGTCGGCCGGACGGCCGGCACCCCGGGGACGGGCGCCGCGGTTGCTGCGCTCGTGGTCGATGAGGTCGTCGAGCCAGCGGACCTCGCGCTCGACCTGCTCGAGCCCGTGACGCTGCAGCTCGAGGGTGTACTCGTCCATGCGGACGCGGGTGCGGGACACGGAGTCCTTGATCAGCTCCAGCCGCTCGGTCATCCGGGTGCGGCGGCCCTCGAGGATCCGCAGCCGGGTCTCGGCGTCGGTCTGGCCGAAGAACGCGAACCGGAAGCCGAAGTTCTCGTCCTCCCAGGCCGCGGGGCCGGAGGACGCCAGCACGTGCTGGAACTGCTCCTTGCCCTCCGCGGTGAGCTGGTAGACGATCCGGGCCCGCTTGCCGGCGAGGCCGTGGGCGGGCGCCTGCTGCGGGTCGGACCCCGCGATGAGGCCGCGCGCGACCAGGGACTTGAGCGCGGGGTACAGCGAGCCGTACGACAGCGCGCGGAACGAGCCGAGCAGCAGGTTGAGCCGCTTGCGCAGCTCGTAGCCGTGCATCGGGGAGTCGTGGAGCAGGCCGAGGATGGCCGACTCGAGCACGTCGGAACGTCCGCGCACCGTGGCCTCCCGTCCGGCTGTCCGCATCGCGATGTATCGAACTGATACATCGGGGAGGGTAGGACGAAGCGGGTGATCCGGGCAAGACCTGGGCCGCGTCCGGCGTGGCGGACCGTCCCGGCGGCGGTTCGCGGCCCAGGTCACGTGCCCGCGACCGGTGCGGCTGCCAGGATGATCAGCGGGCCGGGAAGCCCGGCGGGGGGCCTCGTGGCGATCGCGTGAAGGTCGCCGGGAGGGGCCGCCCGTCCGCGGGCGCGGCACGACCGCTCGCGCATACTGATCCGGGCCCGGACGGCTCCCTGCCGCCCGCCCCCCCCAGCAGTCCACAGGAAGGCAGTGCCGTGGCAGGCTCCAACCGACGGTCCACCGGGACCCCCGCGCGCGGCACCGCCGCGCCCGGCGGTCGGCGGCGGATCATCGACTACCCCCGGCGGGGCTACCGCGGTCTGCACCGCTGGCTGCCGTCGTGGCGGTTCGTCGTCGGCGCCGTCACCGGCTTCGTCTTCCTGTGCCTCGGGCTCGCGGTCGCCGCGTACGCGCTCACCGACGTGCCGGCCCCCGACGAGTTCGCGGAGGAGCAGGCGTCCACCGTCTACTTCGCCGACGGCACCACGGAGATCGGGACGTACCCCGGGCCGAACCGCACCCTGGTGGACTACGAGACGCTGCCCGCCCACGTCGGCGAGGCGGTGGTGTCCTCCGAGGACCGGACGTTCTTCGAGAACTCCGGCGTCTCGATCACCGGCATGGCGCGCGCGTTCTGGAACAACGTCCGGGGCGGCGCGACGCAGGGCGGCTCCACGCTGACGCAGCAGTACGTCGAGCGCTACTACGTCGGCGAGACCACGGTCAGCTACGTCGGCAAGGCCAAGGAGGCCCTGCTGGCGATCAAGATCGCGCAGTCCGAGACCAAGGAGCAGATCCTCGGCCGGTACCTCAACACCATCTACTTCGGCCGGGGCGCCTACGGCATCGAGGCCGCCGCCCAGGCGTACTTCGGCAAGCCCGCCGCCGAGCTCTCCGTCTCCGAGGCCGCGCTGCTGTCCGGCATCATCCCGTCACCCGGCAACTGGGACCCCGCGGTCAGCCCGGACAAGGCCGAGCAGCGCTGGAACGGCGTGCTCGACGGCATGGTCCGGGACGGCTACCTGACCCAGGCCGACCGGGACGCGCAGACGTTCCCGGCGACGGTCGAGTACACCCAGAGCGACCGGCTCGGCGGCACGAACGGCTACCTGCTGAACTACGTGAAGCAGGAGCTCGTCGCGACCGGGACCATCACCGAGGACATGCTCGAGCGGCGCGGGCTCAAGATCACCACGACGATCGAGCCGCAGGTCCAGCAGGACGCGGTCGACTCGGTGATCAAGCTGCTCGACCAGGACGACGACATGTACGAGCACGCGAACGGGGAGATCCCCTCGCCCAACCTCAAGGTCGGCGTGGTCTCGATCGACCCCGCGACGGGCGGCATCGTGTCGATGTACGGCGGCCGCGACTTCCTGACGGACCAGATCAACCGCGCCACCCGCGGCACCCAGCAGGCCGGCTCGACCTTCAAGCCGTTCACGCTGATCGCCGGGCTGGAGAACGGCGTCCCGCTCACCAAGTCGTACCCGGGGTACTCCCCGCAGGAGTTCGGGGACTGGAAGGTCAACAACTTCGGCTTCGAGGACTTCGGCACCATCGACCTGGTCAAGGCCACCGAGCAGTCCGTGAACACGGTGTACGCGCAGCTCAACCTCGAGGTCGGCCCGGAGAAGACCGCCGAGGTCGCCCAGCGCGCCGGCGTGAAGTCGCCCGTCAACAGCGAGCGGTCCAACGTGCTCGGCACCGACGCGGTCACCACGCTCGACATGGCATCCGCCTACGCGACCATCGCCGCGCAGGGCGTCTACCACAAGCCGTTCATGGTCGCCCAGGCCACCTACCCCGACGGCGACGTGGCCTACTCCGGCCAGACGCAGCCGGTCCAGCAGTTCGAGGCCGACGTCATGGCCGACACGACCTACGCGATGACCCAGGTCGTCGAGAAGGGCTCCGGCCGGGCCTACGTGAGCCCGCTCGACCGCCCGATCGCCGGCAAGACCGGCACCTCGAACGACAACAAGTCCGCGTGGTTCGTGGGCTTCACGCCGCAGATCGCCACCGCGGTGTCCCTCAGCCAGGTCGGCGACAACGGCAGCGACCCCGTCACGATCACCCCCTGGGGCGAGGACGCGTCCGGCCGGTCGCTCACGGTCAACGACCGCGGGATCACGGGCGCCACCTGGCCCGCCGCGGTGTGGGCCGACTACATGGGCAAGGTGTTCCAGGTCGAGAAGTACGCCCCCGTGGTGGACTTCCCGGCGCGCGCGAACGTGAACCGCGCCTCGGCGCCGACCTCGACGCCGACCACGCAGGCCCCCGTCGAGACCCAGGCGCCGGAGCCGGAGGAGCCGACGACGGTCGCGGTGCCGTCCGGGCTCACCGGCCAGCTCTCCGGCGACGCGCAGGCCGCGCTGCAGAACGCGGGCCTGGTGCCCTCGGTGGCCGAGGAGTTCAACGCCGCGGCCCCGGGCACCGTCCTCGGTGCGAGTCCCGGCGAGGGGTCGCAGGTGGCTCCCGGGTCGACCGTCACCCTGCGGGTGTCGAAGGGGCCGCAGCCGCAGCCCCAGCCGACGCAGCAGCCGACCCAGGGCGCCGGCCAGGCCGGCAACAACGGGCAGGCCGGCAACAGCCAGGCCAACCCGGCGCCCGGCGCCGGCGGCTGAGCCGCGCGGACCACGACCCGCACCGTCCACCCGGTCGGGCGGCCCCGAGGGGTCGTCCGACCGGGTAGACTGGTGCGCTGCTGTGCCCGCCCGACCGTCGCCATCGACGGTCACCTCCGGGGGCAGCGACGCAACGACACCCTCCTGCCACGGAACGACCGTGGCCGCCGAGACCAGAGGAGGTGGGTATGAGCCTGCGTCAGTACGAGATCATGATCATCCTCGACCCCAGCATCGACGAGCGCACCGTCGCCCCGTCGCTCGACAAGTACCTGTCGGTCGTCAAGACCGACGGCGGCTCCGTCGACAACGTGGACATCTGGGGCCGTCGCCGCCTGGCGTACGACATCAAGAAGAAGTCCGAGGGCATCTACGCCGTCGTCGACTTCTCCTCGACGTCGGACACCGCCAAGGAGCTGGACCGTCAGCTGGGCCTGAACGAGGTCGTCCTGCGCACGAAGGTCCTCCGCAAGGAGTCCTGACGCGTCAGACCGCGCGCGTACCGTGCGGGACACCCGCGAGCATCGACGAGAACGAGGAGCTGGCATGGCTGGTGACACCACCATCACGGTGATCGGGAATCTGACCGCCGACCCGGAGCTGCGGTTCACGCCGTCCGGCGCCGCGGTCGCGAACTTCACCGTGGCGTCCACGCCGCGCACGTTCGACCGCCAGAGCAACGAGTGGAAGGACGGCGACACGCTGTTCCTCCGCTGCTCGATCTGGCGGGAGGCGGCGGAGAACGTCGCCGAGTCGCTCACCAAGGGCACCCGCGTGATCGTCAGCGGCCGCCTCGTCCAGCGGTCCTACGAGACCCGTGAGGGCGAGAAGCGCACCGTCTACGAGCTGCAGGTCGACGAGGTCGGCCCGTCGCTCCGCTACGCCTCGGCCAAGGTCACCCGGACCCAGCGGTCCGGTGGTGGCGGCGGCGGGTTCGGCGGCGGCGGTGGCGGCGGCTTCAACGGCGGTGGCGGCGGCGGTGGCGGGTTCAACGGCGGCGGCCAGGCCGCGCAGCAGGACGACCCGTGGGCCACGCCCGCGGGCGGCGGCGGCGCGGGCGGCTACTCCGACGAGCCCCCGTTCTGATCGAGCACGGCTGACCGCCAGGTCGGCACCGGCGCCGCGCGCGCCATCACGAACATCCCATCCCGGGGCATGGCAACGCCCCGGGCTCCGTACGTAGAACAAGGAGCACCACGATGGCCAAGGCCGTTGTCCGGAAGCCCAAGAAGAAGCAGAACCCGCTCAAGGCGGCGAAGATCGAGTCGGTCGACTACAAGGACACCGCCCTGCTGCGGAAGTTCATCTCCGACCGCGGGAAGATCCGCGCCCGCCGCGTGACCGGCGTGTCCGTCCAGGAGCAGCGCGCGATCGCGCGGGCCGTGAAGAACGCCCGCGAGATGGCGCTCCTGCCGTACTCGTCGTCGGCTCGCTGAGAAGGAGCAACAAGATGGCCAAGCTCATCCTGACCCACGAGGTCACGGGCCTCGGCGCTCCCGGCGACGTCGTCGACGTCAAGGACGGGTACGCCCGCAACTACCTCGTCCCGCGTGGTCTCGCGACCGCGTGGAGCAAGGGTGCGGAGAAGGAGATCACGGCGATCCGCCGTGCTCGCAAGACCCGTGAGATCGCCACCCTCGACGAGGCGCGCGCCGTGCGCGACTCGCTCCAGGGCAACCCGGTGACCGTCTCGGCGAAGTCCGGCGACGCCGGCCGCCTGTTCGGTGCCGTCACGACCGCCGAGATCGCCGAGGCCGTCAAGGCCGCCGGTGGCCCGTCGATCGACCGCCGCAAGATCGAGGTCGCGCAGCCGATCAAGTCGACCGGCGAGTACGCGGTGCAGGTCCGCCTGCACCCGGAGGTCTCCGCGAAGCTGACCGTCAAGGTCGTCGCGGCCTGACGCCTCGCGCCCGCGCGAACCGCGCCCCCGTCCCGGTCCCCGGGGCGGGGGCGCGGTCGTCTCCGGGGGGCGTGCGCCCGGCGCCGAGATCGGCGCTTCCACCCGAGATCGGTGGTCGCAGGGACCGATCTCGGCGCGAAGCGCCGATCTGGGCGCGTGACGAGCCGGAGATCCGTCCCGCGGCCGAGGCGCCCGCGCCCCGGGTCGGCCTACGGTCGGGGCATGTCGGACGAGCGCACCCCCGCCCCGCCGGACGAGCCGGGCGGTCCCGGGTCCGGGCCCCCGCCGGAGCCGGCGGAGGACGCGACGGGCGGGCGAGCCGCCTACCTGCCCATCGGGATCGTGTTCATCGTGCTCGGCATGTCCGGGCTGCTCAACGACTCGATGCGGGCGTCGGCGTTCGCGTTCTTCCCGGTCGGCGTGGTGTTCCTGATCCTCGCGATGCAGGGGCGGTCCGAGTCCGACGACGCCGACGGTCCGGCCGGTCCGCCGGGGGACGACGACGGCCCGCCCCGGACCTGACCGGGGTCGCGGCGCGGCACCACCGGGCCGGCCACCGGGCCGTGGCCCCGCGACCGGGGCGCGTCACGCCCCGGTGACCATCCAGGTGTCCCGACGCGCGCGCAGGCCCGTCGTGACCGCGCGGGCGAGCATGAACACCCCGGCGAACGCCGCCCACAGCCACGCGAGCCCGGCCCAGCCGTCCGGCGCCCACGCGCGCACCGCCAGCGCGAACGGCACGTAGACCACGAGCGTCACCATGCCGGCCGCGGCGAGGAACCGGCCGTCACCCGCGCCGATCAGCACGCCGTCGAGCACGAACACCCACCCGGCCATCGGCATCAGCACCGCCGCCACCGCCAGGCTCAGGGTCACCGCGTGGCGCACGTCGGGGTCCGAGGTGAACAGGGCGGACAGCCACCACCCGAGACCGCCGGTGACGACCCCGAGCACGACACCCGCGCCGACGCCCCAGGCCAGCGTGCGGCGGAGCAGCGCGCGCACCAGGCCGGTGTCCCCGGCGCCGAGGGCGTGGCCGATGAGCGCCTGCGCGGCGATCGCCAGCGCGTCGAGCGCGAACGCCACGAAGCCCCAGATGGCGTTGACCACCTGGTGGCCGGCCAGCGCGACGGGGCCGAGCCCGGTGGCGACCCACACGGTCAGCAGGATCGCGGCGCGCAGGGACAGGGTGCGGAGCAGCAGCGGGGTGCCGGTGCGGACGCCCGCGAGGATGCCGCCCGGCGCGGGCCGCAGCGACGCCCCGGCGGCGCGGGCACCCCGGACGACGACCACCGTCAGGACGATCCCCATGCCGACCTGGGTCGCGGCGGTGCCGGCGCCCGAGCCGGCGATCCCCAGGTGCAGGCCGTAGACCAGCACCACGTTGAGGACGGCGTTCACGGCGGCACCGACCCCGGCGACCACGAGGGGCGTCTTCGTGTCCTGCAGACCGCGGAGGGCGCCCGTGGCGGCGAGCACGACCAGCATCCCCGGCAGGCCCGGCGCGGACGCGCGCAGGTAGAGCACCGCCTGGTCCGCGACGTCGCCGGTCGCCCCGAGCGCGCCCACGGCCCACGGGGCGACGAGCAGCGCCACCGCCGCCAGCAGCACGCCGAGCCCGGCCGCGAGCCACAGGCCGTCGACGCCGACCTGGAGGGCACCCGACCGGTCGCCGGCCCCGAGCCGGCGCGCGACCACCGCGGTCGTGGCGTACGCGAGGAACACGCACAGGCCCACGACGGTCACCAGGAGCGTCGACGCGAGCGACAGCCCCGCGAGCTCCGTCGTCCCCAGCCGCCCGACGATGGCCGAGTCGACCAGCACGAACAGCGGCTCGGCGACGAGCGCGCCCAGCGCGGGCACCGCCAGGCCGAGGATCTGGCGGTCGACGGTGGACGGCATCTGTCCGAGGCGTGAAATGGCGGCCAACTTCTTCCCGTCCACATGGGTTCACAGTGTTTGCGCCGGTGAGAACGCCCTGATCACAGGCGTGCCCGGCTTCATCCACACCTGTGTCCACGACCTGTGGACATCTCACGGTGCGTGTCCACAGCCTTCCACAAGCTCGTCCCCAGCCCCTGTGGACGTCTCGCTCGACGGACGGTCCCCCGGGGTCCTAACCTCGCGTCGGCGCGCGGACCGGACTCGCTCGCCCGCCCTCCGCCGACGTGTCGGGGGGCGGTGCTAGAACGGGTGTTCGACGGCAGTCGCCGGGGGACGAGCGAAGGTGGGGCGGGCAGCAGCGTGACGATCGAGGAGCTCGAGTACGGAGCCCCCGCGGGGCAGGGCCGCGCGGCGTTCGACCGGACCCCGCCGCAAGACCTCGACGCCGAGCAGAGCGTCCTCGGCGGCATGATGATCTCGAAGGACGCCATCGCGGACGTCGTCGAGGAGATCCGCGGCAGCGACTTCTACCGCCCGGCGCACGAGGCGATCTACGACGCGGTCCTCGACCTGTACGGCCGCGGCGAGCCCGCCGACGCCGTCACCGTCGCGGACGAGCTGACCAAGCGCGGCGAGATCGGCCGCGTCGGCGGCGTGCCCTACCTGCACACCCTCATCTCGATGGTGCCGACCGCGGCGAACGCCGGGTACTACGCCCGCATCGTCCGGGAGCGCGCCGTGCTGCGCCGCCTGGTCGAGGCCGGCACCCGCATCGTGCAGCTCGGGTACGCGACCGACGGCGGCGACGTCGAGGAGATCGTCAACAACGCCCAGGCCGAGGTCTACGCGGTCAGCGACCGCCGCACCACCGAGGACTACCACCGCCTCGGCGAGGTCGTCGCCGGCACCCTGGACGAGATCGAGTCCGCCGGGCACCGCGGCGAGGGCATGGTCGGCGTCCCCACCGGGTTCGCCGACCTCGACCGGCTCACCAACGGCCTGCACCCCGGCCAGATGATCGTCATCGCGGCCCGACCCGCGATCGGCAAGTCGACCCTCGCCCTCGACTTCGCGCGCGCCGCGTCCATCAAGCACCAGCAGGCGTCCGTCGTGTTCTCGCTCGAGATGAGCCGCTCCGAGATCACGATGCGTCTGCTGTCCGCCGAGGCGCGCGTGCCGCTGCAGAAGATGCGCAACGGCTCGATGGGCGACGACGACTGGCAGAAGCTCGCGCAGATCCAGGGCAAGCTCACCGAGGCCCCGCTGTTCATCGACGACTCGCCCAACATGTCGCTGATGGAGATCCGCGCGAAGTGCCGGCGGCTCAAGCAGAAGCACGACCTCAAGCTCGTGATCATCGACTACCTGCAGCTGATGTCCTCCGGCAAGCGCGTCGAGTCCCGCCAGCAGGAGGTCTCGGAGTTCTCCCGCGCGCTCAAGCTGCTCGCCAAGGAGCTCGAGGTCCCGGTCATCGCGCTGTCGCAGCTGAACCGTGGTCCCGAGCAGCGCACCGACAAGAAGCCCGCGATGTCCGACCTGCGTGAGTCCGGGTCCATCGAGCAGGACGCCGACATGGTGATCCTGCTGCACCGCGAGGACGCCTACGAGCGCGAGTCCCCGCGCGCGGGCGAGGCCGACCTGATCGTGGCCAAGCACCGTAACGGCCCGACCGACGTCATCACCGTGGCGTTCCAGGGGCACTACTCGCGGTTCGTGGACATGCAGGCGTAGGACGTCCTGTAGGTTCCACGTAGATCTTTCGGATTCCACGCCGGAATCTCGGTGGCGCTGCGGCGGCGCGATGCGGCGCGCTGAGCTGCGGTCCTCCTGATTGCCGCGGCTCGTCGAGTGTGCGAAACGGACGGGCTCTAGGGAATCGATGAGACGGTTCGGCGGTATGGAGGGCCTTCTGGGCGGTGAGGTGCCTCCGAGTTGGCAGGTGTAGGCGGCGTCGTGAACCTGTCGGTGCTGAAGAACGACCGGGCGCGGGCCATCCGGTTCTCGACGCTGACCGCCGCCTGCGACGTGCTCGGCTGCCAGGTCGGCGACCTCCTGGTGGTCCCCCCGCCTGGGCGGCCCGGCGCGGTCAGGTGCGCGAGCGGCGTGACCGGCGATGCCGGCCGCTCGGCAGCGGGCACCCCCCGTCTGACCGATTCGCACGCGAGGTGGGTTGGCACCGTGGTCGTCGATCTCAAGACACGGCCTACCGCGCGCCTTGCTGATGCGGCGCTGCAACTGGCCGGCAAGAGCGTGCGCGCGTGAACCGCTTCAGAGCCCCAGGTCGCGCTGAAGCGCATCAAGGGCGTAGCGGTGCCGGGGCCGTTTGATCCTGAGGCCGCCGTCGCGGGTCCGCTTCACGGAGTCGCCGGCGATGAGTTCGTCGACCGCGCTCCAAGAGCCACCGCGCTGGATCCAGTGTTGCAGGTCGGTCGCCGTCATCGGTCGCGTGAACACGCTTGCGAGCAGTTCGGCTTTCATGAGCGGCTCGGCCCACTCTCGCAGCGTCGGGTGTCCTTGCTCCAGCAGTTCCACGGTCGCTCTCCGGGTGGTCGGACCGCGGCTGGAGCCGCGGCTGTGCGGTCCCAGCGTGGCCCAGGTCGGTCTCCCTGGTGGGCGGTTGAGTGGTCATATCCGGCTTCGGTTGAGTAGCCGCCGCGCAAAGTCTGGTGCAGGTTGCGTGCCCGTCGAGGAGGTCGGCGCCGCGAAGACATGCCCTGGACGTGGCCCAGGCGACGGTCATGAGCTGCGCTCACGCCGGTGCCAAGGTCGATGGCTGGTGGCCTTCTCGAGTGGTCAGTGCACGAGCGATGGCCTGCGGGGGCATCGCTCGTGCACTGACAACGCTGCTGTCGCCGTGCCCTTCATGTGCCCAGCGAGGAGATGACAAGGTTGGCGATCTCGAAGTAGATAATCAGGCCGGTCCCGTCGACCAGAGTGGCGATCATCGGTCCCGACACGACGGCGGGGTCAATCCCGAGCCTGCGCAGCACCAGCGGAAGTCCCGAGGCGATCAGGGACGACCAAAGCACGATGCATGCGGCGGCGACCGCCACGGTGAGCCCAACCTGCGGGCCGACCCCGAGGGTCCAGGCTCGGCGCTATCCCACGACGGCGATCGTCGCGGCGATTAGCAGACCGGTAGAGAACTCCTTGCGCACGACCTGGGCGAGGTCGCGCAGCTCGACCTGTCCGACCGCCATCGCGCGGATGATGGTCGTGGTGACCTGGGTGCCGGTGTTGCCGCCGGTCCCGATCAAGAGGGGGACGAAGAACACCAAGGCGATGACGCTCTCGAGCTCTTCTTCAAAGGCGCGCAGGACGGTGCCGGTGTACATCTCAGCGATGAACAAGGCGAGCAGCCACGGCATGCGCTTGCGCCACAGTTGCCAGGGCGAGGCGCGCAGGTAAGGGCGGTCGAGTGGCAAAGCGCCGCCCTGACGCTCAGCGTCCTCGGTCGCTTCCTTCTCATCGATGTCGGCGACGTCGTCCAGAGACAAGACCCCGAGGAGCTCGCCGTCGTCGACCACCGGCAGGGCGGTCAACCGGTGCTCGTGCAGGAGCCGTCCGGCGTCCTCGCGGTCCACTTTCGGTGCGACGTGAACAACATGCTCGCGCATGAGATCGGCGACCATGCAGTGCGGTGCGGCCAGCGCCAGATCCCGGAACGACACCGCGCCGACTAGCACCGGACCGACGTCGCGGGATTCGGCGCTAGTGACGTAGACCTCGCCCTGCCCGAACCCGGACCCGGGTCCGGACTGCGCGCGCACGGCCGCGATGGCCTCGACAGCGGTCATGTAGGGGCGCACTTTGACCACGTCGGGGTTCATCCGCGCGGCGGCCGACTCCCGCGGCCAGGCCAGCAGGCCACGCACGATAGCGGACCGGGAGGTCGACATCGCGGCGAGGACTGCGGCGCGCTGGACATCGGGCAGGGCGCGCAGCAGCCCGGCCGACTCGTCGGCGTCCATGCTGCTCACGAGCCCGGCGGCGACCGCGGGCGTGACCGCGGCCACGACCTCGGCCGCTGTGTCCGGATCGATGGAACCCACCAGGTCGGCGGCCGTGTCGGGGTCGAGCAGCCCAACCAAGTCGCGAAGCTCGGTGCGGGAAGCCCGACGAGTTCCTGAGCTCGAGCGCGCGGGTCGCGGGTGCCGTGCAACCACGCCCGCACGGCGTGAGGTGTGCCGAACCTGAGGACGTCACGCAGATCGACGTCAGTGAGGTCGGCGGCGGCACGGTGCGGCGGCAGGACGGTGAATCGACGGTTCATGACGGGATCTCCTCCGAGGCAGGCCACGGCACGTGACAGCCACCCACTCGCCTCTGGAGCACCTGGGCACGGCTACGCCACTACGGCAGCGCGAATCCGCCCGATTCGGGGTTGGCGGTGCGAGCGCGCGAAGCGTCAGAAGCACGCGCGCGTCGAGGTTCGGGTGGAGAGGTCACGGCCGAGGCCGATGACGGCTGTTGGACGCCGCTTCGGCGCGGCGCCTTGGCCCGTCGACGCGAAGACGTCCAGCCCGCACGGCCGTCAGAGGACCAAGCAGGTCGCTCAGTGGCGCACAAGCAGCACGACGGGCGTCGACGGACGCTGACTACTCGCGCTCTCGCCCAACGCGTCCACCTCCTCACCGTCGTCCGCTCAGGATCGGATGATCCGGCTCGACTCTATGGGCGGGCCTGCGGCACCCACAACGTAGGTCCGCCTACTCGCGCCCTCTTCGTGAGCGGTACAGGTCCTCCGAAGGCGTGCTCGCTGAATCGTCGGCTGACTGACGAGGTGTGCTGCCGGCCATGTGTCGGTGCTGTGAAGAGTCACTGGCTGGACCGAGGCGCCGCCCGGAACGCTAACGCGGGCCGGTGCACGCGCCTGGTGCAGCCAGCCGGCCAACCGTGGCGTTGTTCAGCGACCGGGCCGACCGACCGGTCCGACCCAACCCCGCACCACGACCACCTAACGACCACGCCGCGGGCTAGGTGCCGCGCACACATGGCACCGTCGCGCCGTGCATGCCGAATCACACCCCGAACCCAGCCCCACCGCCAGCTCCCATACCGCCGGCGGGCCCTTTCCTAGCGCCTCGCGCCGACGAAGACTGCTCACCTGGGCAGTCGCGGTCGGCGGTATCGCGGTCGGCGCCGCCGCGGCCCTCGCGATGACCTGGCCCGACCGCCACGGCACCCAGGTCGTCCAGCCGGCCGTGACAGCCCCGGCCACCCCGGTGACGCCGGGAACGGCGACCACCTCACCCCCGGACCTCACGGATCGCGGGAGCGCCACTGCCGATGAGCTCATCGCCGCCATCGACACGGCGGTCGCGGCCGCCCAGGGTCGGGGCGCCGAGTGCATAGAGGTCCATCGCGGTGGCTTCCTCGTGACTGTCCAGCTGGCGGACGGTGCCGACGTAGACGTCGTGGTTCCTTCCACAGGTGCCGCTGAGGTCAGACACCAGCGAGACGACCGCGACCGCACGCCCAGCCCGCTGCTGAATCCGGATGACATCCACAAGCTCGTCGATGTAGCCCGCGAGGCGAGCGCAGGTGCCACGCTCATCGAGCTTTCGACGTCCGACGACCCAGGCGAGGCATTCGAGGCCGTGGCATTGCGCGCGGACGGCCACCAGTTCGAAATCTCAATCACCGACGCAATGGTCGCCACGGTCACGGACGTAGAAGACTCGAGGGACTGATCTGCGCCTCGGGGCCGCTTGAGGCACTGGGGGTCCGGCCGCCGGATGCCGAATCCGGTGACGAGGATGCGCCGCACGGGCACGCTTTTGCCGACCGTCGCGGTGACTCCTCGCAGTGCACCCGCGCAAGCGTGCACATGCGGTCGTCCGGCGGCCACGACCGCAGCGGCGCGCTGGCCGTAGCCCGTCCGAGCCGACATCGTCCACCGGCAGCGCGCTATCTCCACCAAGCCTCACTCACGGGGCGCCGTGAGCAACGTCGCGGCCCGAGCGGCAGCGATCACCACGGCGGTGGTCACCGTGCTCGACCCATCGGAGAATCGGCTCCTGGATGACGGGGCGCGCTCGTCGGCCGGGCGTCCTGACCACGATGGATCCGTACATCGCAGCACCTAGCAGAGCACTCAATCGCGGCCGTGCTCCCCCTAGTGGGCGCCTGCTGGCTGCGCAGATGCGTCCGGGACCACCTACGCAGGCCGCCATGTGTGTGAAGTGGGGCGGGGGGCGCCCGGAGCATTGCCGGGACTCAGCCCCAGGGACTCGTCGGTCACGAGCCGACGGTCCCCGACTCCTGGAGACACCCATGCCCTCCGCCCTCCGCCGCCGCGAGCCCGGGACCGGCCGTGCCCTCCTGCGCCGCGGTCGATCGACGGTGGCCGCCGCCCTAGCGACCGTCCTCGCGACCGGCGCTCTCACCCTCGCGGCCCCGCAAGCAGCGTCCGCGGCGTCCGGGTCCGTGACCGACCTCGCCATCATCGTGACCGGCGACGGGACCGCCCCCGGTTTGGACATCGACGGCTCGCCCACCAACGGCATCGTGGCCACGAACAACGCCGTCACGATGACCTGGTCCCTCTCCGGCGAGCAGCTGACCGACGGCGTGCTCACGCAGACGTTGCCCGAGGGGTGGGCGTGGGTGCCCTCATCGCTCGGCAAGCTCGTCTCGGACACCTCGGTCTACAAGTCGTCGTACGCCTTGAGTGACGAGGGACGCACGGTCACCGCGACGATCTCGCTGCCATCCAACGCCCTGGTCTCGATCACGGGTCTCCAGGCCGTGGTCGGCCACACCCTCGTCAACGGTTCCGGGTACTCCCCGGAACTCGTCGTTACCGACGCGACCGGCAGCCGCACTGCGGTCGCGCCGGCATTGACCGTGATCAGCACTCCGCAGATCTTCTTCGGGAGCGGTGGGTCATCGGTGACGACGCCGACGACCCACGACTTCGGCGCGGGCGAGGAGAAGGCCACCCTGCTGTCCACCAACCTCGGCTACCACCACCGCCCCTCCACGGTCGGCCAGGACGTCCACGCCGAGCTCGATCTGCCGCACACGTTCACGATGACCTACGACGGTCCCGTGGCCGCCGAGGTGTCGCTCTGCAGCAACGGCCTCGGCGACGGGCTCACCCTCGACTCCGTCGACGGCCGGACCGTCACCCTGACCCTGCACCGCCAGCCGGAGCCCTCGGAGAGCACGCGGAACGCCTCGCTGTGCCGGTGGTACCCGGCGGACACCGTCCCGCAGTCGCAGACCGAGGCGGTCGACGTGACGACCACGACGACACAGCCGGACCTGGTGCTCGCCGACGGCGCGGTCGCCCGGGCCGGCGGGACCGCGCCCAGCACCGCCGGGGTGTACTACGAGGAGCCCGTGGATCCGGAGGACCGGCTGGTCGACGCTGCCGTCGCCGCCGGGGCGGGGTACTACAGCTGGGGGTCCGGTGCGCCGGCCCCCGACCTGCCGGTCCCGAACACGACCGAGGTCTGGCGCTGGACCACCCCGTCGGGCTCCGCGGCCGTGGGCACCGGTGCGTACCTCGCGACGAAGTCGGAGTACACCCCGCAGTCGTGGAACCTGAGTAAGCAGGTGGTTCCCGCGAGCAACCTGGTCGGCTACCAGTTTTGGGACGCCGGCCTGGCCCGGATCACCGAGAACGCGTCCGACGTGTTCGTCGGCACCGGCAGCGGCACCAGCCAGGGCGTCGCCCTCGACCCGAGCACCTACCGCCTGCAGTTCAGCCCGAACCGCACGACCGACGGCCCCTGGTACGACACGATCGCCGAGGCGGGCGGAACCGCCGCGGTCCAGGGCGTGCGCGTGGCATACGAGGGCGGCTGGGGCGAGGGCAAGACCACGGGGAACTCGGCCGTGCTGCGGCTGGTGGTGCCGCGGGTGGTCCTCTGGGACCAGATCACCGAGACCACCTTGGCGGTCCAGACGCGCTGGGAGGCCGACCAGCACGAGGCGCTGACCCGTACGGTGAACACCACCCTGTGCGCGATCACCGCCGCCCACGGCCTCACCGGCACCCCGGCGCTGCTCGTCAGCGGCAACGAGATCAGCTACCGGGTCTCCCACTCGATGCGCCTCGCGGACGGCACACCGCCAGACACCGAGCCGCTCACTGTGCATCAGACGCTCACCCGGGTGGAGCTGCCGGCCAACATCACGGCGGTCGACTACCAGGACGCGATCGCGCAGGGGTGGTCGGTCGCCGACTACACCCCGGCCGACTGGGGCCCCGACGGACTGCCCGGCACGAACGACGACGTTCGCGGCGCGGTCATCGACCTCGTGTACGGCGGACCGGCGCTGCAGGTGGCGACCACCCCGGCGTCCCTGCCGGGCTTCACCATTCTCGCGACCACCTCGCTGCAGGCACCGACCCGGAACCGCGGGGAGATCGCGGCGAGATCATCCGCCTCCTTCACCAGCGAGGGTCGCGGCGACCGGACCCTGTCGGCGCTGGCGCTGAACACGATGCTCCAGGTCGACACGCTGACGATGGACGGCACGGTCGCCGTCCCCGTGATCGAGCCGAACGACACCACCGTGCAGTTCGACACCAACTGGTACAACTTCGGCAAGGACTCCAAGTCCGGCACCGGCTACGTCCTCGACGTGCTCCCGTACGACGGTGACGACCGCGGCACCAGCACCAGCGGCGCGCTCGCGCTGCAGTCGGTGCAGGCCCTCGGTGACGCCCGGCGCGGCGTCCTCGAGTACACCGAGACCGCGCCCGACCGGATCGGTGACCGCGGTGAGCACGCCACGTGGCTGCCGATGACCGACGGCTCCGACCTCTCGCGCGCCACCGCGGTCCGGGTCGACCTGGACGGTCTGCCGGCCGGCGCCGTCGGGTCGATCCGCATGGTCCTGTCCGTCTCCGGGCACAGCGGCGGCGACGTGTTCATGAACAGCGGCACCGGCTGGGTCGGGAACAGCGTCACCCTCGGCAGCGGCACGTACCAGGTGCGCGTGGCCGAGTCCGTGATCACCGGAACGGTGTGGAACGACGTGGACGGCGACGGCGTGCGCGCGCAGGACGACACCCCGGCCCAGGGCGTCCGTGTCACGCTGACGGACGAGTCGGGCACGGTGGTCGAGGACGTCACCGACGCCGACGGAGCGTACGCGTTCGCCGGCCTCAGCGCGGGCGAGCACCGGGTCCAGGTCGACCGTCAGAGCTTCAGCACCGTGGTGCGGCAGACCGCCGGCCCGGGTGGCGTCCTGGACGGCGGCGCCGACCTGACGCTGCTGAGCGACCAGACCCGCACCGACGTGGACTTCGGGTACGCCGAGGCCGATGTGGCGCTGTCCGTGAGCGGGACCGGCACGGCGCCGGAGCCCGTCGTCGCGGACGGTACCGCGACCCTCACCTACACGGTGACGAACGACGGGAGCAGCGACCTCGACGGGGTCATCGTCGCCGACACGCTCGACCCGGAGCGGGCGACCGGTGTCTGGTCGTGGCCGGGCGATGCGGGCTCGCTCGCGGTCGGTCAGTCGGCGACATTCACCGTCAACTACCGGGTGGACCAGACCGAGGTCGACGCGGGTGAGCTGCTGTCCACGGTGACCGCCACGGGGGTGTTCGACGGCGCGCTTGTGACCTCCGCGCCCGCGGACGTGCGGGTGCCCCTGGCCGCGGACGGCGCGCTGTCGCTGACCATCCAGGGATCGGTCACCGAGCCGGTCTCCGAGGGAACGCCCGTGAGCTGGACGGGCACCGTCGTCAACACGGGGGCCGTCACGCTCGGCGCGGGTGCGATCGCCGAGAGCACAGCGGACGTGACCTGGACCGGCATGCCTGCCTCTCTCGCGCCGGGTGAGTCCGCCGCCCTCGTCGGGAGCTCGTCGCTCACGCAGCAGCAGGTCGACGCCGGCGCGGTGACGGCGACCTCGGCGGTCACCGCGGACACCCCGGGCGGCACCACCGTGACCGCCGACGCCGCTGCGACCGTCACGTTCGCAGTGCCGGCCTCCGTGTCGATCGACCTGCAGGTGAACGACACCCACCTGCCCGCCCCCGGCCTCGGGGTGCTCGAGGACGACGAGCTGACCTGGACCGCCACGGTGATCAACACCGGCTCGGCCACGCTGCGCGACGTCGCGGTCTCCGACGGCGGCGCGGGCACCGGCCTGACCATGCCGGGGGACGCCGACGGCACGCTGGCCCCGGGTGCCAGCGTGCGGCTGTCCGGGACCGGCCCGGCGCTGCTCGGCGAGCACAGCGCGACGGCCACCGTGACGGCGGCTTCCGGGCCCGCCGAGGGTCGCGTCGAGGTCACGGACTCCGACACGGTCGTCTACACCGCGACCGCCGCCACGACGGCGTCGCTCACCGGGTACGTGCGGCACGACCGCGCGGGAGACGGCGTCCTCGACGCCGGTGACCCCGGCCTCGCCGGGGTGACGGTCACCCTGGTCCCGGCCGACACCGGACGGGCGCCGGCCGACGACGCGGCGGCGGTCACGACGGTCACCGCCGACGACGGCAGCTACCGGTTCGACGGCCTCGGCTCCGGCAACCTCCAGGTGCGGGTGGACCGCGCCGGTGTGCACGCGGGCCTGGCCGAGCCGACAGTGGCGCCCGGCGGGTTCCCTGCCGACACGGCCACGGTGACGCTGGTGAAGGGCGAGCAGCGGACCGACGTGGACTTCGGCTACCGGTTCCTGATGCCCGCGATCGCGCTCACGGGCGAGGTCGCGGCACTCGACGCCGATCCCGTCGCGGGCAACGTCCTCGACCTCAGCTTCACCGTCACCAACGTCGGCGAGACCGACCTGTCGGGGGTCGAGCTCACCCAGGACCTCGAGGGGGCAACCCATCGGGGTGACAAGGACGGGGACCTCGGCGAGCTGGTGGTGGGGGAGTCGGGCGTGGTCGAGCTGCGCGCGGCTCTCACCCAGCAGCAGATCGACGCGGGGGGGCTCGTCATCACGGCGCAGGCCGCCGGTACGGACGCGGCCGGCGAGCAGGCGACCGCGAGCGTGGAGCTGGCGATCGACCTGCCCTCCGCCTCCGCGCTCACCGTCGTCGAGACCGGCGTCCTGGAGGGCGAGGCCGAGGCAGGTGCCACGGTCCGCTGGACCGCGACGCTGACCAACGCGGGTGCGTCCACCCTGACCACTCCGGCGATCACCGGGGACGGCTGGACGCTCGACCCCACCGAGGCGTTCGCCCCCGGTGAGAGCGTCACCGCCACCACGGTGACCACCCTGACGCAGGAGCAGGTGGATGCGGGCGTGGCGACCTCCGAGGTCACCGGGACCGCCGCCACCCCGTCGGGTGCCACGGTGTCCGCCGCCGCCGAGGCCCGCGTGGAGCTGCGGGGGGTCGTCGGCCTGTCGCTGGACCTGCTGCTGGATGGGCACGCGTATCCCGCGGCGCCGGGCGCTGGGGTCGCTCCCGGGCAGCAGCTGGGCTGGACGTACGTCCTCACCAACACCGGTGCGGTGACCATCACCGGGCTGGGCGTCACCGACGATCTGGCGGGCCGAGGCGACCTGCTGCTGCCGACCGCGTTCGACGGGACGTTGGCGCCGGGGGCGACGGCCGAGGTCACCGCCTCGTCGCCGGCGGGGCAGGGGCAGCACTCCGTCATCGCGGTCGCAGACGGCGAGGTCGCTACCGGGCAGGCGGTGTCTGCCGGCGCGACGGCCTGGTACTCCGGTACCGCGGTCGTCGGCGAGCGTGGGGAAGACGGCACGTCCGGCTCTCCCGGGGTCCTCGCGATCACCGGTGCCGGCATTGGTGGGGCGGGTGCGCTCGCTCTCCTGCTGCTGCTCGCGGGTGTTCTACTGCGCCGGCGGGACTCTCGAGCCTCGGCGCGCTGAGTCTGGGCCCGGGACACGCTCGCGCGTGTCCCGGGCCCGACTGGCACATGGCGCGCCACGTCGCGCGCACCGCCGCCAGGTCACCACGTGTCCGTGGTGTCGGGACTCCGTCGAGCGGGGGGGAGCGATCCACGGGACCGCCCGACCGGTCGGCGTGACCTACCCGTCGACACGTATTCCTGGGCGGCCCGCCGGGCTGTGACGCGACGCCCGAGCGAGCGCGCGAGGGCGTGGGAACTCCATCGCGCACAGGAATCGGGGCACAGGCCACGGGCGGCTATCGCGAGGTCAGACGGGATGGACACCACGGGCGAGACCAGTCCCTCCTCGTTACCGCGCCGATCCGCAGACAGCATGTTCGCTGACGATCGTCCGCTGAGCGACGAGGCGTGCTGCCGGACTTGTGTAGGTGCTGTCGGAGGTCACTGGGTGGAGCGCACCCAGCGAGCCTTGGTGGCGACAATGGTCTCGCGCAGGAGGAGTGCAGGTGAGCGCTGAGGGTTTCAGTACCACTATCGCGGCGGTGCAGCGGTGGCTGCCGTTGGGTCGAGACGTCCTCATTCGGGGGGACCGCGGGGCCGGCAAGTCCACGGTGCTGGAGGCGTTGCGCGCCAACAGCTCCAGGGGTAGCGCGCAGCGCCTACTGATGCGCGCCTCAGGCAAGGAGCCGCTGTCCGCGTTCCGTGACCACCCCTCGACACCGCGAGGCAGGACCGGAGAGAACGCGTGGGCCGAGTGGCTGATCGACGAGCTCGGCCCGCGACGCGGCATCCTGCTGGTCGACGATATCGACCGCATGGACGCGCGCAGCGTCGAAGTGGTGCGTCGCGTGCTCTCGCATCATCCGAGTTTGCTCGTCGCGTCCAGCACGCTCGACCCGCTGCGATCGCCGACCGACGCGATGCGCGAAGTCCTGCTCATCCGACAGCCCGCCGAGGTGCGAGTACAGCCGTTCGGATTGCGCGCGGTCGCGGACCTGCTCGCATCCCGGCTCGGTGGTCCAGCCGACACCGGGCTG
Source organism: Cellulomonas hominis (assembly GCF_005239125.1). GTDB lineage: Bacteria > Actinomycetota > Actinomycetes > Actinomycetales > Cellulomonadaceae > Cellulomonas > Cellulomonas hominis_A. Next base: position 30,792 of record NZ_SZYE01000003.1, read on the forward strand.
ATCTCGTCGGTTCTGTCTCAGACCGGCGGCAACCCGCGCGCCGCGGTAGCGCTCGTCGACGCCGCGCGCGCCGCCGACGTAGTCGGTCGGGTCGACGGGCTGTGGATCGAGGAAGGGTCTTTGGATGACGTCCCCGTAGACGCCGCCGTGTTTCTCTTCCTGTCGACGTTGCCCGGCGAGCTGGTGGGAGCCTTGGAACTCTTGTCCACCGTTGGCCCATTGCCCGCCGACGCTGCCGCGCGGCTAGTCGCACCGGCGGTGTTGGCGGAACTCACCGACCTCGGTCGTGTTGTCGGCCGGGACCTGGGCGAGTCTGGAGAGATGCTGGTGGTCGCGCCGCCGGTGCTGGCGCGGGGCCTGCGCGAGCGGGTCGCGCCATACCGTCGCCGGCAACTCGCCGCACGAGTTCGAGCCGAGGCCGGCTCTGCGGTCACGCCACTGCATCCGGCCACGGATGACCTCACTACCGTGCTCATGGGTGACTTCGCCGGCGACGGCGACGAGTACTGGCGGTCCACCGCGGAGCTTGCCAGCTTGGTGCACGCCCGTGCCACCACCGAGGAGTCCGCACGACGCGCGGCCTGGTTGACGGCGCCGACTCTCCGCGCTGCGAACGCATACCTCGCACTGCTCATGCGCCGGCCAGCGGCGGAGCGGCTCGCCGAGGTGTTCGAGGGGACTCGACCGGACGAGAGTGACGGCGCTGCTGAGCGACTGACGTTCGCCTACTACCGATTCAGGTGGGTTGCCTGGGCCGGTGCGTCGCCGAGCGAGGTGGAGCAGAGTCTGACCCTGGGGGGCGACGACATGCACCTGCTCACCCATCTCCGCGACCTCAAGGAGCGCCTGCTGCACGAGCTGGCCGCAGGCCGATCGGCGGACCTGGTAGTAGACGAGGAGCCCGTCGCGGTGCCCGCGCGGTTCCTGCGGGGCTGGCCCGCCGTGATCCGAGCGGCCGCCCTACTCGAGGCCGGACACCCGGAGCATGCGACGCGCGTCTGCGCTGGGGAGGACGGGTCCGGCATGGACCTCGAGGTTCGGCACTACGTCGCCGCGCTGCGCGGCCAGGCGCTACTCATGTCAGGACGGCTGCCCGAGGCCGAGGGATGGCAACGTCAGATGCTCGACGCCGCCTACGACGAACTCGATGCGCTCGGCATACGAGTACACGCGTGTGTGCTCGCGGAGGTCCTGTACTTCTCCGGTCGGGGATCCGCCGCCTGGCGGGTGGTTAGCACCGCCCTGCGGATCGGGGCCGCAGGGCCGATAGAAACCACCTTCTACCGCCGGGCACTCACGCTCGGTGCAGTGCTGCAAGCGCAGACCGGCAACGTGGAACTCGCGCGGGTGCTGGTTCGTGAGCTAGACAAGTCGGTGCGCCCTTACCACCCGCTGATCCGGTCGATGCGGGTGCTCGCTCACGTGGCCGTGCGATCCGCGTCCGGTGGTATCGCTGACTCCGGGCAGCTCGCTTGGGAGGCGGGGGAACGCTACGCCGGGGACGGCTTGTTCCAACCGGCACTGCTCGCGTGGATCGGTGGTCCGGCTGCCCTCACCCCAGCCCGGGTCGAGGTGGTGCGTGCTGTCCTGGGTAGGGTGCACATCCCCCTGCTCGAGCCGTACGTGCGCCTGCTCCTCGCCGTGGCGGAGAAAGACCGCTCCGCAGCGGCGGGGCTTCTGTCACAGGTGCACTCCGGCGTCGCCCCTGGACTGGTTCAAGCAGGCAGAGCGTTAGTCGGTGGGCCGACCGCGCGAGAAGACGGCGTGTCGGGCATACGGCAGACCGCCGGGGCCCGCCGAGATCCGCTATCCCCCCGGGAGCGCGAGGTCGCCGCAATCGCCCGGGAGGGTCTGAGCAACGCGGAGATCGCCGATCTTCTCCGCATCAGCGTGCGGACGGTGGAAAACCACATGAGCAGCTTGCTGCGCAAGCTCGGATACACGAGCCGCGTCGACCTCGCTGGGTGGCAGGCCGACGATCGATAGCGAGCGGAGTGAGCTCGTGGCCAGCCACCCGCCGGCACCGGCGGGGTCCGGGGACCACCAGCAGTCAGGAGCTCCGACCGCCGAAGGAGATTCCGACCGGCCGCACAACGGGGTGTGGCGCGACGCGCGTCGGGCTATCGCCGTCACCGGGCACCGGCCTCAGCGGAGTTTCAATGCGGCTCATCGCAGCGGGCGCGCCATCACCCGGTCGACGTTTCGAGCCGTTGCGTCGACCGAGCTAGCGCGCCGGGTCCAGGTCAGACGGGCGTCTTTCCGGCCTTAGATCCTCTCACCGTGATGCACCGCCACCTATGAACAGCGTGCTTCGCGAAGACGGGCACTCACCCGCGCTCCGTCGGCGCCTCATTTGACGGTCGGAGTCTAGGGGGCCAGTGGTGCTGTGGCACTAGGTGGTCGCGGGGGCGGATTGAGTGCCGAGCCCGGCTGCCAGTGTGCTCCGTGTCCGCAATTAGGGACCGGTCGACTTAGATCGACGGCCCTCGACCCTGTCCGGAGGCTCCAAGCAAATGCCCTTCACTCGGTGGGTGCGACCGGCCGCACCAGCCCGAGCGGCGCGTTCCCGCCGCAGACGATCAGCCGTGCTGGCCGTCGGCATCACCGCCCTGCTTCCGCTCGCCGGACTCGGCCCCCTCGCCGCGGACGGTCCGGCCACCGCCGCGGTGCCGACCTGGAACAACGGGACCTACCAGGTGTTCACTGCCGCACCGTTTGGGCCGGGCCCCGCCGCGGTGGACTTCACGCACGGGCCGGCGCATACGGCGACGGTCACCGCCGTCCCCGACGCGTCCGCCCCGCACTTCCTCGCTCCGGGCGGCCAGGCCGACGGGCGGACCACCAGCGTCTCGCCCATCTCGGCGGACAGCGGGAACGGCACCAGCGACGACCCGTGGTGGAACGACGCCACCAGCGACTGCCTGATCGAGCCGGCCGGCTGGAGCTCCTCCGACCCGTGGTACACCAGCGGGCGCACGGTCGAGTGCGGGACAACCCACACGGTCACGCTCGACTTCGACGCCCCGGTCGTGGACCCGGTGGTGAGGATCGCCCTCCCGGGGTGGACGAAGGCAGGCGGTGAGAACGCCTGCTACGCAACGTGGTCGAACACCTCGTTCGCGAGCGTCAACGGGTCGGCGGCCGAGCCCGGCCGGGTCACCCGGCTGACGGACTCGTCGGGGGCCGGCTTCACCGACAACCGGGTCGACGGCACCCCTGCGACCTGGGACCGGTGGAACGCGGACGGGTGCACGCCCGACACGGTGTGGCCCGTCGCCAGCTCTAGCTGGAGCTTCTACCAGGTCAGCGGCTACGTCTCGTCCATTACGTTCGAGTGGCAGCAGGTCGCCAAGATCGTCTTCTCCACCGGCGTCGAGTGGGACGCCACGCTCGCGGCCCCCGGCCCGGCGTACTCGGTCATGGGCGCGGTGTCCGACCTGCAGATCACGAAGTCCGGCACGGCCACCGTCCCCCCGGGGGGCGATGTGGAGTGGGAGCTGGCGGTCACCAACAGCGCCCAGTCAGCGCCGTCGCACGGGTTCGTCGTCACCGACGCCGTCCCGGCCGGCGTGACCGACGTCGCGCTCGTCTCGGCTCCCGACGGGTGCACGCTATCCGGCTCAGACCTGGTGTGCACGGGTGCGGCCCCGGGCTGGCAGATCACCGACCCGCACGCGACGCCGCTGACGCTCACCGGCGGCGACCCCTCGGCCACGGTGGGCGCGGCGCTGGACCCGGGGGGGTCGTTCGGGCCGATCAGGCTGCGCGCCACCGCGACGGCCCCCGCAGGAACCTCCCTTCCGAACACCGCTGCGGTGGTCGGGGTCGACTACGACCCCGACATGACCAACAACACCGCGGGCAGCACGACGCTCGTTGTCGCACCCACGTGGGCCGTGAGCAAGTCAGCGGCCATTCCCGGCGGCCGGGCGTACGCGCAACCCGGCGAGGTCATCACCTACACGGTTACGGCGACCAGCTACGGCAGCTCCGACGTGTCCGGCGTCAAGCTGAGAGACGACCTCACGAACGTCCTGGCGAGCGCGAACATCGTTCCTGGATCGGTCCGGCTGACCTACGACGAGCGGTACCTGGTGTTTTGGACACGCCCGGTCATCAAGACGCTGCCGGATCCGAGCGCTGCGTCACCGATCATCACAGCCCCGGCGTTCGTGCTGCTCGCCGACAGCACTGCGACGCTGACCTACCAGGTGACCGTGAAGCCGGGCGCGTGGAGCGCGGTCCTCGAGAACACGGTCAACGCGACGGGATCCCGCCCGCCCGGGACCTGCGCTGCAAGGGAGGCGCCCGTTCCTGTGTGCTCGACCTACACGGTCGTGGCCGCGCGTCTGGAACTGGTCAAGCGCGGCACGGTCAACGGATCCGTGGTGCCCCTCGACGGCGCCGCATTTGAGGTGCTGACGGACTCCGGGGACGCCCCCGGGCCCCCGGCGAGCGTTGTGGTCGCCGCGTCCGCGACGCAACCGGGCGCCTTCGAAATCGCGGGCATCGTCCCTGGCACCTACTGGCTGCGCGAGACCCGCGCGCCCGCCGGCCACGACCTGCTGGCCCAGGCTGTGCGGTTCACCGTGGACGACGTCGGCATCGTGACGCTCAGCGACCCGGCGGCTCACACCCAGATCACCACCGACGGTGGCCAGATCGTCGTCACCGACAGCCCGAGGTTCACCCTGCCGGCGACCGGTGGGCCTGGCACCGGCTGGTTCACCTGGACCGGGCTGCTTCTGACTACCACCGCACTCGCGGTTGGCGTGGCCCTGTGTTCGTCGAGCCTCGGCCACGGTGCTCGGTGCTCTGGACGACGCGACGAGGAGGGATCGCCGACGACCTGACCGACTAGAGACCTGAGCTGCTGAACGACGAAATGGGAGATGAAATGTCCAACCCCGTCACGGGCGGGCGACTGCGTGCAGCCGCCGCCCTCTTGGCCGGAGGCGCGCTCGCGCTTACCGGAATGGGCGTGGCCAACGCCGCAACCACAATCGACCCGACGGAGAGCGCGTCACTGACGATCCACAAGTACGAGCAGCCGACTACGGCAACCGGCCTGCCGAACGACGGCCGTGAGCTGGATCCCTCGGTCCTGGCCGGGCTCACGGCACTTCCCGGCGTGGAGTTCACCGCCAAGCAGGTGCCCGGCATCGACCTGACCACGAACGCCGGCTGGGAGGCCGCCGCGGACATGACCTCCGCTGAGGCCGCCGCCGCGGTCGCCTCGGTGACCGGGGTCTCCGGCACCACCGCCGCCGACGGCACGCTGACCTTCAGCGGCCTGCCGCTGGGTCTGTACTACGTGGCGGAGACCTACGTCCCGATGGGCGTCACCGCGGCGGCGCCGTTCCTCGTCACGCTGCCGCTGACCGACCCGGTCGACAACGCCAGCTGGATGTACGACGTCCACGTGTACCCGAAGAACAGCACCACGCACACGGACAAGACGATCCAGGACGAGGACGCCGTCGCCGTGGGCGACGACGTGCTGTGGCAGATCACCTCGACCATCCCGGTCGGCGGCACCGACGGGTTCAAGATGGTCGACCTCCTCGACGCCCGGCTTACGTACAAGTCCGTCGCGGTCCGGATCGGTGCGACGACCCTCACCGAGGGCACCCACTACACCGTCACCACCCCGGACGTCGGCGGCCGGACCCAGGTCTCGGTGCAGCTGACGGCTGCGGGTCTCGCCATCGCCAACGACAACCTCGGTCAGGCGATCGTCTTCGACCTCACCACCACGGTCGTGGGCACCGGCGAGATCGCGAACGAGGCGGACATCTACAACAACCAGACGGACATCGACAACGAGGACCCGTCCGACACGACCGGCGGCTGCGAGCCGGGCGACGAGGACTGCGAGCCGACCGACCCGCCCGTCACCAAGTTCGGTGAGCTGACGATCAGCAAGGTCGACGCGACCAACTCCGCCACGCTCCTCGCAGGCGCGGTCTTCCAGGTGTACACCTCCGAGTCGGACGCGCTGTCCGGCACCAACCCGGTGACGATCAACGGCGTCAGCTCCTGGACCTCGGGTGCCGACGGCAAGGTCTCGATCAGCGGTCTTCGCTACTCGAACTGGGAGAACGGCGCGGAGCTCCCCGCGGCGGATTGGCAGCACTACTGGCTCGTCGAGACCACGGCCCCGGCCGGCTACGAGCTGCTCGCGGCTCCGGTCCAGTTCGACGTCACCAGCAACGACGCCACGGTCATCGACCTCACCGTCGAGAACGTCGAAGCCGACGCCGGCTTCACCCTGCCGCTTACCGGTGGGAGCGGCATCGCGCTGCTCATGATCGGCGGCACCGCGCTGATCGTGGGCGCAATCATGATCGGCGCCCGCAACCGCAGGGCCGCCGTCACCGCGTGATCACGCGGTGACGTGAGGTGAAAGGGGCGGGTGCGTCGGAGGGGCGCATCCCGTCCACTCAACCCGGGCGAGGGCTCCGGCACCCAGGTGCCGGAGCCCTCGTTCGTGCCGGCCACACGACCGTTGACCACCAGGAGGCAGGGCGATGACCGCCAGAAAGCGCGAGCGCCGAATGCCGGACCGAGGGCTCCGTGGCCGGCACGCGCCCGCACGGCACCTTCGTGTGCGCGGCAGGCGCCCCCTGGGGAGCCGACCGAGAGCCGGGTCGAGCGGGCCGCGCGGGGATGGGGTCACCCGTCGAGCGCTCCGGCGGGCGCCCACCGTGCTCGTCGCCCTCGTCGGGGTCGGTCTGCTGCTCTACCCCAGTGCGGGCAACTGGTTCGCCACGCGCGCGCAGGCGGCGAGCACGAACAGCTATGTCGCCGCGGTCGAGCGGATCCCGCAGGCCGACCGCGAGGCGGTCCTGCGTCGGGCGCGCGAGTACAACGCCCGGATCGGCGTCCAGACGCTGACGGATCCGTACACGGACGTCGACGAGGTCGAGGCGACGTCCGCCGAGTACGACGACCAGCTGCGGGTCGAAGGCGCCGAGGCGATGGCGCGCGTTCGCATCCCGGCAATCGACGTTCGGCTCCCCGTCTTCCACGGCACCTCCGAGGAGACGCTCACCGCCGGTGTGGGCCACCTCCAGGGCTCCTCGTTACCCGTGGGAGGACCGGACACGAATGCCGTGCTCACCGGCCACAGCGGACTGCCGAACGCCATCCTGTTCACCGACCTGCACCAGGTGGTGACGGGAGACCTCGTGTACATCGACGTGCTCGGGGAGACCCTGGCGTACCGGGTCGACCTGATCGAGACGGTCCTGCCCACCGAGACGGACCTGCTCCGGGTGGTCGCTGGCGAGGACCTACTCACGCTGGTCACCTGCACCCCGGTCGGGGTGAACAGCCACCGCCTGGTGATCCGGGCGGAGCGGGTCGAGCTCCCCGAGGGCGACGAGGCGGCGGCCGAGACCAGTACCGAGGCGCAGGCGGTGCCGTTCGCGTGGTGGCTGCTGGGCGCCGCCGGAGCGGTGCTGACCGGCGCGGTCGTGCTCGTGGTCCCGCCGCGGGCGCGCAGCGGGGGCGGCGGATGAGCCGGACCCGCCGACGCAGCCGGTGCGCACCGCTGCGCACGGCGGTCGCGGTGTGCGGGGAGCTCGTGGTCACGGTGGGCGTGTTGGCGCTCCTCTACCTGGTGTGGCTGTTCTGGTGGACTTCGGTCGTCGCGGGCCGGCACGCCGCCGACGCCGTCGAGGCGTTCGCCGTCGCCGCGCCGGCGGGGAGCGCGCAGCCCGCCGAACTGCGTATCGGGGACCCCCCGGTGCTGCCGGCAGCGGAGCCGGGCGAGACGATCGGTCTGCTGCGGGTCCCGCGATGGTCCGGCCTCACCGCCAACGCCATGCCGGTCGTCGAGGGAACAGGGGCCGACGTCCTGGACCGGGCCGCTGCGGGGCACTACCCGGGCACGCAGATGCCGGGAGATGTCGGCAACGTCGGACTGGCCGGCCACCGGCGGACGTACGGCAACTCGTTCCGCTACGTCGACCGGCTGCGGGTGGGTGATCCGATCGTCATCGAGACGGCCGAGACCTGGTACGTGTACGAGGTCACCGGGTGGGAGATCGTGCACCCGGCGAGCTCCGACGTTGTGGCACCGGTGCCCCACCATCCCGAGCGGGCACCCACGGCCCGGATGCTGACGCTCACCACCTGCCACTCGCTCACCACTGGGGAGTACGGGAACGACCACCGGTGGATCACGTACGCCGAGTTGGTCGGCTGGCTCCCGCGGGGCGACGGCACTCCGGCCGTGCTCACCGCCACCCCCCGCTGACTGGCTGACAGGCGCCGGTCGTGCACACCAGTGACCGCGCGACGCGCACCGATGACGCGAGACCGGTCGGAGTCCAGGAACGTGACTCCGACCGGTCCGTCACGTTGGTGACATGTGGTGCGTGCTCGAGCCAGCGGCCGACGGAGACGGAGCGACCCGGCGCTCGGATCTACTCGCAGTCGACCTCGCGCCGGGACACCAGCACCGCCACGACGCCAGCCATCAGCAGACCCATGATCAGCAGCACCGGGGGCAGACCCCCACCCGTCAGGGCGAGCGCACCGGGGTCGTGTGCGACGTCCTCGGCGGTCTCGGGCTGCGGGTCGGGGTTGGGCTGCGGATCGATCTCGGGCTGCGGGTCGGGGTTGGGCTGCGGATCGATCTCGGGCTGCGGGTCGGGGTTGGGCTGCGGGTCGGGGCCAGGCTCGGGGTCGGGGTCGGGGCCAGGCTCGGGGTCAGGGTCGGGACCAGGCTCGGGGTCAGGGTCGCCGCCTCCGTTGGGGACGAGGTCGATGGTGGCGGAGTCCTGGTCGGTGACGGTGGTTCCGCCGATGGTGATGGCGTTGACCGTGGCGGTGTTGTGGACGCTTCCGGCGTCCACGTCGTCCTGCGTGAGGACATAGTGGGCGGTGGCGGTGGCCTGCTGACCGGGGGTGAGGACACCGGCCTGGCCGGGCCAGGCGACCGAGAGGTCCGTCAACCCGGGCAGCGCGTCGGTGATCGTGACGTCCGTGAGGGTGACGTTGCCGGTGTTCGTGACCTCGAACCCAAAGTCCACCGTGTCACCACTGACGCCGGTGGCGCCGTCGGTGAGGGTGCCGGTCTTGGTCAGCGACACTGCTCCCGTTTCGTCGACGGAGTTCTGGATGATCTGGCCGCTGAAGTACATGCCGGTCACGGTTCCTTCAGGGGTCGTGATCGGCACGGACCAGTTCAGGACGTTCCGTCCTGCGGCCGCGAATGACCAGGTGTTGCTCGCCTCGTCGACGGCGGCGGTCTGTGAGGTGGGGATCACGGGGGTGCCGTCGACGTCGATGAGCGGGTTGGCCTGGTTCCAGCCCACGAAGATGTCCTCGAGGGTGACCGACTGGTTGACCATCTGGAAGTAGTACGCCTCCGGCTTGCCGTACAACGGGCTCGCGTCGACGATCCGGTTTGCAGAGAGGTCGGCGAACCTCAGCTGCGCCAGGCCGAGCAGCGACGTCATGTCCGTGACTCGGTTGGAGCCGGCGTACAGCGTCTGCAGAGACGACCACCCTGAGGCGAAGGACAGGTCGTCGATGTCGTTGTGGTCGATCGAGAAGAAGACCAGGTCAGGAATCTCGGCAAGCGAGGACGCGTCGTGGATCTGGTTCTCGTCCAGCAGCAGCTCCGTCAGCGAGGCCATGGTGCTGAGCGGCGATGGGTCGGTGATCAGGTTGCGCCCGAGGTGCAGGTACCCCAGGGAGGACATCGAAGCGAGCGGCGCGACATCGGTGATCCGGTTGTTGACGAGCTCCATCCACCGCATCCGGGAGAACCCGGCGAGTACGCCCAGGTCGTCGATCTTGTTCCCGTTCAGCTGCAGCCGCGTCAGACCTGTCAGCGGCGCCAGGGGAGCAACGCCGTCCCCGCTCAGGTCCCCGACGTAGTTGAGCCGGAGCTCCGTCAGCCCGGTCAGCCGGCCGATGTCGGTCAGGTCGGTCAGGTCGACCGTGGGTCGCTGTACGGACAAGAGCCTGAGCGCGGGCAGCTCCGCGAGCACGCTGAAATCCGTCACGCCCGAGCCGGTGAGGCTGACCGATGACAGCTGCGACATGCCCGCCAGGGGAGCGAGCGAGGTGAGCACGTCGCGCTGACCCTCCTGCAGGACGCTGAGCGAGGTCAGGTTCGTCAGCGCCTCGATGCCCTCCAAGCTCGTCACCCCGCCCGAGCACGGCAGCGATGTGATCGCTGCGGCCTCCTCAGCGGTGACGGGTGCGGCGGGGGTGTCGCCGCGGCCGAGCGCGGTGTTCACGCACCCGAGCAACACCCGATCGGGGAAATCGACACCCGTGTCGGCCGCCGCGGGCTGCGCGGTCAGCCCGACGCTGGTGACGAGCGCCGCAGCAGCAGCGACGGCGCCCACCCACCTCCTGGTGGTTCTGAGCATGGTTGTTGCCTCTCAAATCGATGCGTGCGACGGGCTCAGCCGCCTCGAGGACAGGGCGCACTCGGGCCGTCAGCAGGAGGAAACAGACGACCACGGCCGCGCGCCACCCCCCGGTGCAGGGCGACACTGAGTGGTCCTGACTGAGTAGGACGTGGGTTTGTGCGGGTCGCGAACCTGCGCAAACGGGCCCATCGCGCGGCCTAGTAGGTGGTGGAAAGCACCCGTGGGTAGGTGCCGCCGCGGCCGGCTGGCTGGCTCGGAGCGACCGCCACGCAGTCGCCGTCGCGGGAGGGTCGAGTGCGTCTAGGTGGTAGCGGCGGGTGCCAGGATCGACCGTCCGCGGACGGTCACCAAGCGGGGGTCGAGTGATGACCTGCGGACGGAAGGCCCGGCGGCGGGTCCGCCGGGCCTTCCCGCCGGAGGCAAGTCGCGAGCGTGCATCAAGGGGTGAGGGTGAGGCAATCCGCACCGTTCGGCCCGGACCTTCCGCGAGCTACCAGCCGTGCCGTTTCGCTCCAGGAGCGGGGTCGGACGCGCCGGCTCGGGTCCAAGCGTGCCCTTTCTCGCCCGAACCTCGAGTGCCATGATCGAGAGAGCAAACTCGATGGTGCGACGCGAGAGCCCCGAGGAGGACCGCGGGTGAGTGTGGCGACCCGAAGTGGCAGGGCAGGCGCACGCGTCCTGCTGGTGGGCGCGTTGGTGCTGGCGTTCGCCGTGAGTGCGGCACGAGGGACTGTCGCAGTCACGCCGGACTCAGGTCCGACGGCGGGGCAGACCGCGGTCTCCGGTGACGTGCCGCCCGGGATGACCTTCACAGACCTGGCTGCCGGCGCGTTCCACTCGGTGGGCCTGGGCGCCGACGGCGTCGTCTACGCCTGGGGCCGCAACAACGTGGGTCAGCTGGGGGACGGGACGACGGTGGACTCGTCCGTGCCGACGCCAGTGGCGCTGCCGGCCGAGGTCGTCATCACCGCGGTGACCGCGGGGCAGTACTTCTCGGCGGCACTGTCGGCTGATGGGGTCGTCTACGCGTGGGGCTCCAACAGCAGTGGCCAGCTCGGCGACGGCACGACCGCTCCGTCCCCGGTCCCGAAGCCGGTCTCGTTGCCCCCGGGCACGGAGATCACTGCGCTCGCAGCGGGTTACTACCACGTGGTCGCTATGTCGTCGGACGGTGGCGTCTACGCCTGGGGGTACAACAGCAGCGGCCAGCTCGGCGACGGCACGACGACCACGTCCTCGGTCCCGGTGGTTACGCAGGTGCCGTCGGGAGTCACCTACACGGAGCTGTTCGCGGCGGGGTACCGCTCGTCCGCGCTGGGCTCTGACGGCAACGTGTACTCCTGGGGTGACAATCGGGAGGGGCAGATCGGCGACGGCACGGTCTCCAACGCCACGACCCCGGTCGCCGCCCGGTTCCCCGACGGTGTCACCGCTGACGTCCTCAGCGTCGGGTACAACTTCTCCGTCGCCACCGGCTCGGACGGCATGGTCTACGCCTGGGGCAGCAACGGCCGCGGCCAGCTGGGCGACGGCACGAGGATCGGAGCTTCTCTCCCGGTGGCCGTGCAGACCCCCGCCGGGGTGACGTTCAGCGCGATGTCCAGCGGCGAGAACCACACCGTCGCCACCGGCTCGGACGGCAGCACCTACGGGTGGGGATGGAACACCTACGGTCAGGTCGGCAACGGCGCGACCGGTGACGTCTTGGTGCCGGTGGCGATCCCCACCGGCGGCGTCACGCTCAGCGCGTTCGCGACAGGGTTCGGGCACTCCCTGGCCGTCGGCTCGGACGGGAACACATACGCGTGGGGATGGAACGCGTACGGCCAGCTCGGCGACGGCACAACCTCCTCTTCGTCGCTCGCCCTGCTCGCCGTCGAGGATCAAGTGCAGGTGCTGTCGGTGCAGTTCGGCGGGATCGCGGGCACGGAACTAACGCAGTCGGGTGGGGGTTGGACGGTGTTGACCCCGGCGCACGCCTGCGGGCCGGTAGAGGTCCTGGTAACCGCTGCTCACTCCTTCGGGAGCGTCGGGGAGGTCAGCACCACGGACGGCACCTTCACCTACGGGACCGCCCCTGTAGTCACCGAGGAACCGACCACCACGATCCAGGTCCCCGCCTCAGGCGGTGAGATCTCTGTGCGCGCGGCCGCCGACGGCGATGACCCACCCACCATCCAGTGGCAGCAGCGCCCGGCGGACGGCGAGTGGAGCGACGTCCCGGGCGCCACGGCGACGTCGCTGACGCTCACGGTGACCACACCATCCGAGCTGCGCGCGGTCTTCACCAACTGCTTGGGCACCGCCACCACCAGGGTGGCTGCGGTCACTCTTGCCGCCCCCGAGCCCACACCCAGCCCGACGCCGTCTGAGCCAGCCCCGACGCCCTCTCCGACATCGACCGCACCGACCGGTGGGACAGCGCCGGCGGGCGACGCGACGACACTGCCCAGGACGGGTGCACCTGAGCTTGGCGCCCTTCTCTTGGCCGCGTTCGCGCTGATCGTGGTCGGCGCCGGGCTGCACGGTGCGCACCGCCGACGTGCGCGGCACTAGACGGGCGCTGATCTGTCCCAAGACCTCTGCGACGAACTCAAAGCCATGCTCAGTGACGAACGCTGGGATCGGGGCGCCGCAACCAGTTGTCGTGCGTGACGCGGAAGTCGACCGGCCCGCGCCCAGACGCCTGCAAAGCGTCAACAGCCGCGCGCATCCGATAGAAGGCGCCGTTCAGGTTGACGGCGATCACGAGCCGCCAGTCCTCAAGATCGTGCTGGTCGAACGGAGCGGACCGCACCACGCCGGCGTTGTTCACCAGGACATCCAGACCACCGAACTCGGCGACTGCCCCCTCGACTGCCGTTTGCTACTTCGCGTGCTCACGGACATCGAGCGGGACGAATCGCGCGCGCTCGCCCAGCTCCGCCACCGACACGGGTCGGGAGCGCGGCGCTTCGATCGTGGTCCTCGCGTCCGGCAGGGTCCGCGGGCACCCGCGGCGGTCACGCGGGGGGCTCGGACTCCTCGTGCTCCACATGTGGAAAGAACGAGCGTGGCGATACATGCAGCGCGACGGCGAGCTGCCAGATCGTGGTGAGCGTCGGGTTTCGCACTCCGTTCTCGGCCTCGCCGATGTAGGTGCGTCCCACGCCAGCGGCATGTGCGAGCTGCTCTTGCGTCAGGCCGGCGTCGGTCCTGATCAGGCGCAGCGTGGCACCGAAAGCGCGCAGCTGGGTCGCTTCCGGCTCTTGGCGCTGCACCCGCTCGACGGTAGGAGGCGCAAGGCCGCGCCTCGACCCCCTATGAGTGGAGCCATGATCGGCACTCATTGTCTAGACAGTACCGCTTGATCTGCCTTCTGACAGGCTTGAGCTGGTGCAGGGGGTGTTGACGACCGCCCGATCATGTCTACTATCAGTGGAGTCGCGGTCGACGCGATGAGGCGACGGAAGCCTCATCACGCCTCGAAGCAGCCGATGCGCGCTACGCCCCACCCGCCCAGCGAGGGAAGGTGCTTATGCGACAGGACGAGTCCACTCCTCGTGTGCCCCATCCCCCATCCCCGGCGCGGGCCCGCATCCTGTGGTGGGCGCCGACGATCGCGATCGCGATCATCACGCTCGTGGGCGGCACCGCCTCGCTGCTCACCGGCGAGCCCCTAGGCGTCGCCGTCGGCTGCTTCGCGATCACCGTCGTGGCCGGGTCTGGTGGCCTGCGCGCCCGCGAGCAGTACCGCCGCGGGTGGCGCCACGGGTACGAAAGCGCCGTGCGGACCATGCTCGAGCACTCCGCGGGCCGGACGCCCGACGTCGAGGCCCGCGCCGCGGTGCATGGCGACCCGACCCCTGAACCGTGGGACGAGCACCACCCGGTCCCCATCTTCCGGAGCGCGCCGTGACCCGCATGCACATCGACGAGCTCGTCCTCGCTGACGCCACCGGAGTCTGGGCGGTGCGCTCCGCAAGCGAGACGGTCTACTTCGTCGACGCGGACTCCTCGCTGCTGCTGCGCCAGCCCCGCCCGGAGTCTTCACTCGGCCCGGGGGACGGCAGGTGGGTGCCGCTCGTCGCGGTCGAGGCCCTGTTCCGCGGCGACCTTGGGGTCATCCGGGTCGGCGATAGGCACCGGTACCTCTACGACTGGGACCCTGAGGGCCGCGACTACGGGTACTGGATCCAGCGGCTCGTCACCTCGATCGACTACGTCGAGGCCGAGGAGCTCGCGGAGCTTCCCTCCTTCCCGCAGGACGACCCGCTGTGACCGGCACCAGGCGCCCCTGGTCCTTGCCGGTGCGGGTGGAGCTCGCCACTGACGCGACGGTCCACTTCGTTGAGGCCGGGCAAGTCGAGCTCCGGTTCTCCCAGAATCAGCTCGACCGACTGTTCGAGATTGGCCTGATGCAGCCACCGCGCACACCACAGACTGACCTGAACGTGCCCACCCACGTCTCGCTGACGGGTGACGCCCGGTTCCTCGTGGGCGAGGTAGACCTCGGTCGGGAGGTCGGTATGGACGTCCTGGTCCGCGGTATCGAGTTTGTGGTGCACGCGTCCCTGCACGAGCACCGCGACCACCACGTGGAAGCAGAGGCTGAGGGTGACCAGGTCAGGGACTCGGCGGAGAGCTTCCGGGAGGAGGGCGGGCGACTGAGTGTCATGACCATCCAAGAAGCTGCGGCTCAGTGGGACGACCTCCGCTCCAGGGTCAAGCTGTGGGACCGGATCGTCCTGACTGAGGACGGCCGGCGGGTCGCGCTCATCGTCGCGTGGGACTGGTGGAGCCTGCACCAGCACCGCATGGCGTCGCTCGAGGGCGCGTACTGGGGACACTGGCACACCGGTGAGTTCAACGCCTCTGGGTACGCGTGGGACATCCTGCGGTTGCTCGAGCCGCGCGACGCCCGCATCAGCCACGAGGCCGACGAGCCTGGTGATGGTGACGACGATGAACCCCGCGATTGACCCGATGCGTACCCCCGGGCGATGGCTCGTGACGACCGTGTCCGGAGCCATGCACCTGATCGAGTCCACAGCACCGGACGGGACCGTCACCGCCACCCGGGTCACGGCTGGGCCACCGGGTGACGACCCGCGGTTCCCGCGGGGCACGCTTCGCCGCGACGATGAGCCCGTTCTGGTGACAGGCGTACAGCATCTGACCGAGTCGACGATGTCGAACGGCATCGTGGTCGGCGAGGACATGTACCTGTACCTCGAGCCGCTCGACCCGGCGGCGGACCTGACTCTGCGTCGCACAACGCCCGTTCTCGAGGTCGTGCCCTTGCCGCCGGTGCCTGATCGTGGCTAGAGACGACGCGCCGGCTCGAAGTCCGCGGCCCTGCGCCGCCACCGTGTCTCGTGCCGAGGGTGAAGAGCGGGTCGACGTGATCGTCCTCGCGAAAGGCTCCGGTGTCTGGGCGGCGCGGTCCGAGGAACCGGCCGTGATCTACCTGGACCTCGACCACCATGCTGTGCTCCGGTTCTCCGTCACAGTAGGCGCGCCGTTGCCCGGCGATGGTCGCTGGATGCCCCTGGTACAGGTCGAGCGCTACCTGCACCTTGGGATCGGCGTGGTGAAGCGCGGCGAGCGACATCGCTACGTCTACGACCACGATCCCGGAGGGACCGACTACTCCTGGTGGGTACAGCCGCCGGTGACCGAGATCAGGTCGGTGAGCGCGGATGCCCTTAGTCAACTGCCAACCCGGCTGAGTGCGTCGATGACGGCGCAGCGGGGCCTGTCCAGGACTCACCAATCTCGGCGCTTCGAGCGTCGTGCGTCGTCGCCGTGAGGCGGTCGACGGGTGCTGTGCACTCGGCAGACCAGGGCGTGAACTGCAGCCACGCTCTCAGACAGACGCTCGAACGCCATGACGCGCAACTCACTGTCTAGACGTGTTTGCGCAGGTCAGAAGCCTGCCGGGTCTTGCGTACGTCGCACCAGCGGCTTACCGTGACGACGGCGAGACCTCCGGAGCGGCACGGCACGGGGAGGTGCGCGATGCTCACTACGGACACGACGTTGGAGCTGAGAGTCAGCGGGCGCAGGATCCGCGTCCCGCTGGCGGAGGGCGACCGCCTGCAGGTGGTGCGGCGTGCTGAGAGCCGGCCCGAGCGTTTCCTGTGGCTGCCGAAGCAGCGCCACATCCCCGGGTTCTACTGGGCAGCCACGAACCGCGGGTTCGTGCCCTACGAGTCCCAGCTCGAGCGGGGCCGAGTCGTGCTCGCCGATTTCGACCACACGGTCAGCCGGATCATCTCTCAGCCGTTCGACATGATCGCCAACGGGCAGACCTACCAGATCCCCGACTTCATGCTGCTGCACGTCGACGCACGAGTCACCATAGTCAACGTCAAGCGCCCGGAAGACGCCGCGAAGCCGAAGGTCCGTAAGCAGTTCGCCCGCGTGACGCGCGCGCTCTCGGAGGTCGGATGGACCCACGAGATCTGGACCGGTGACGCCCGCCCGTTCGCGCGGAACGTCGAGCACTTGAGCGCCTACATGCGGCCGCAGCTGGCGCTGGACCTCGCTGTGGAACCGGCGGCGCTCCACGGGCTCTCGATCGGGACGGCTGTCCAGGCCCTGGAGCGGATCGTCGGCGAGGATGCCCGCCCTCAGATCGGCGCCGCACTGTGGCGGCATGAACTCCTCACCGACCTCTCGGTCCCGCTGAGCGAGGCGTCGATCCTGTGGGCCGCGGCATGAACGTGCGATTCACGGTGCTGCTGACGGTCGGGGCGCGATTCCGGTACGACGGCAAGACCTGGACGGTGACCGAGATGGGAGAGGGCGGCCCCATCTACGCCAAGTCCACGGTCGGCGACCGCATCGTGGTGGACCTCCAGCAGCTGGTCACGCATCCGACCTTCGAGTCGCTGGACCTCCTGGGCGGGAGCCGCCCCACGACGTCCTTGTCGCTGGAGAAGCTCGTCAGCTCGTCCGCCCTCGCGTCGGCCGACGCGAAGACCGCGCACGTGCTCGAGGTGCTGACCGGGTTCCGCAGCGGCGATGCCAAGCACGCTCTGCCGAACGAACCTCGCCCCGAGTACGCGCCCGCGCTGCCGCAAGGACAGCGGATCCGGGCCAAGGCCGCCGAGATCGGCAAGTCCGAGCGGACGATCGAGGCTTGGATCAGCGCTTGGCGCAAGTCCGGACCCTTGGGGTTAGTCGACGGATCCCTGGTGAAGGCTCGCGTGGAGATCTTCTCGCTCTGGCGTGAGACCGCCGCCATTGTGCTCGCAGAGAGGGTCGGCCAGACCCGGGTCGGCCGGCATGTCGTGATCCCCACGATCACCGAGCGGCTCCGCGCCGAGAAGCCGGACGCGCCGATCCCGAAGCGCGCCAAGCAGTACGAGATCCTCAAGGAGCTGGACCGCAACAATCAGTACTTCACGGGGACCACGAAGACCCAGCGTGGGCGCGCAGCGGTCCCTGAGGGTGTCTACGGGTACAAGGACGCCCGACGGCCGGGCCAGTTCCTCGTCCTGGACACCTCTCCGCTGGACGTCTTCGCGATGGACTCCATCACCGGCAAGTGGTTGCGCTGCCAGCTCACCCTCGCGATGGACTGGTGCACCCGGTGCATCGTCGGCCTGAGCCTGACGCCGTACTCGGTCAAGGCCAAGGACGTCGCCTCTGCGCTGTACCAGGTCGTGATGCCGCGGCAGCGGATCCAGGGCAAGCCCTGGCCCTACGTCGGCGTTCCGGACGTTCTCGTGGTCGACGCCGCCAAGACCGAGTTCTGGGGCCGGGCGCTCGGGCCAGCGCTGTACCCGGAAGGCATCGTCGTCGACCACGGCAAGCAGTACATCTCGCGGCACGTGTGGGGCGCCTGCCTGAAGTTCGGGATCCACGTGCAGCCTGCCCGCAAGGGCCGGGGTTCCGACAAGGGGATTCTGGAGCGCTACTTCCGCACCATCCGCGAGGGCTTTCTCGAGTACCTCACCGGGTACATGGGGCCGGACCTGTCCCAGCGCGGGCGGGATGTCGAGGCCGGGGCGTTCTACTTCATGGACGAGCTCGAGCAACTCCTGCGGGACTGGATCGAGGAGCACTACCACCACCGTCCCCACCAGGGGCTCCAGTCGGAGCACGCCCCTGGTGTGGACCTCACCCCCGCTCAGATGTACGAGCTCCGTGTGGGCGTGACCGGCCCCATCCGTGTACCGGCGCGTCCCGACCTCGCCGTCGACTTCCTCCCCGTCGAGTACCGGATGATCCACCACTACGGCGTCCAGCTCGCCGGGCTCAAGTACAGCGGCCCCATCCTGAAGGGACGACGAAAGCGGCCCGGCCCGATCGGCGGTGACGTCAAGGCCCGCCGGAAGTGGCCGATCGCCTACGACCCTGACGACATCCGGACGATCTTCATCCAGATCGAAGACGGCAGCTGGCACGCCCTTACCTGGAACAAAGCTCACACCCTCGGGGGGCCGTTCAGCCTCGACCAGCTGCGGGCGACGAAGGCGATCATCGACCCTCTGAACCGGCGTCGGACCCCGACGCCGGTCGAGGACATCCTGGCGCGTCTGCCGCTGGCGTCCGCCACGACCGTCGCGGAGCGCAGGGTCACCGTCCGCGCCTCCGCGATGAACCGCGACAAGCTCACCCAGGACACTCGGGCGTTCGCGATCGGCGGGCTCGACACGTCCAACCTGGCCGCCTACGAGAACATCGCGCAGATCGCGGCTCGTGACGTCGCCACGTTCGAGATCGACGACTGGGACGACCTGCTCGCCAGCGACGACAGCACGTTCCGGGAGGCGTGATGTGTCTCGAGATCCCGCGCCGTCCGAAGCTCACCTTGACCACGGCCCAGGGGTGGCGGGAGTTCGTGGATGCACCCCCGGTCCCGGACCCCCCACGCCTGACCGTGGTCCAGCTCGAGCGCATGCCCGGCAGCGACCGGGAACGTTACGACCTCATCCGGCGGCTCCACCACGCCAACCTTGGTCCCTTCGAGACACCTGCCTACCTCGAGTTCAAGAGGGACGCGATGCTCATCCTGGGTTCCAACGTCCAGGACGGCACCAGGCTGCGGCCCTCGTTCGGCCTCCAGGGGGAGGCGGGCACAGGTAAGTCGACGGCCGCCAAGTTGATCGGCCGGGACCTGTGGCGCGAGCAGGTCCGCATCTTCACCGAGCTCACCGCCGAGGGCCAAGTGCGGGTGCCGGTGACGAAGATCAGCATGAAGGGCAGCAACACCGAACGGGCCATCAACGAGGCGCTCGCGGTGTCCTACACCGGCACCGCCGTAGGCCGGGGATCCGCGCCTGCGCTCGACAGGTTCTGCCGGTACGCGCGCGAGGTCGAGACCGTCCTGATCATCGTGGACGACTTCCACTTCCTCGATAAGCACGATCCCGAGGCCACCTCGAACCACTTCAAGGGCATCGCCGAGGAAGTGCCCGCCACGTTTGTCTTCGTCGGCGTCGGGCTTGCCGCCATGGAGCTGTGGGACACCGAACGTCTTGGACTGACGCCGAGCCTCTCGCAGACCGCGCGCCGCTGGCCGTTGCTCACGATGGACCTCGCCCACATCCGCACCCCCGAAGAGCGCAAGGCGTGGATCACGCTCCTGCACACGATCGACGACCGGATCGTCTTGGCAAAGCACGAGCCGGGGACGCTCCAAGACATGGCCGAGCTGCTGTACGAGTACAGCCAGGGCCACATGCAGACCCTGTTCGACGCGATCAACCAGGCCACCTACCGCGCCATCACCACCGGAACCGAGCAGATCACCGAGGGCATCCTCGAGAAGCTGCCGTGGTCCAAAGCCGCGATCGTCGGGCGCGAGCAGATCCTGGCCGAGCGCGCCGAGCAGCAGCGCAAGCAGCGGCGAGCGGCCGCGCTGGACGGCGCAGGTGGCTGACCCCGAGCGGCTGGTCCTGGTGGAGCGGCCGTTGGAAGGCGAGTCCTTCATCTCGTGGATGCAGGCGGCCGCTCGCAAGATGATGTTCTCTCTGTCCGACTTCATGACGTACATGGACATCCCGGTCGAGACGTCACGCAGGGACCTCCTGCTCCGGCTGGACCCTCACTGGCTCCACAACCTCACCGCCGCGACCGGCTTCGACGAAGCCGTGTTCCAGGGCATGACGCTCGAGGGCTGGGCCGCAACACTCGGCGCCGGCCGCCGGACCGCGGCCGCGATCGGACTGGGTGGCTCGACGATCGGGAGGTTCTGCAGACTGTGCCTGCGGGCTAACGACAATCGGTGGCCTTTGAGCTGGCATACGCCGTGGGCGTTCTACTGCCTCGAGCACGAAACCTTCTTGGCCCTGCGGACGCCGAAGCGCGTGCTGCGGATGTGGCGGATTCACGACGACCTGAGTGAGATCGCCGAGCTCCAGCACTGGCACGAGGGGCCGTCGCCAGTGGCGCGCACCGCCCAGACCTGGCTCGACGCCCAGCTTGCATCGGCGGACGCTTCGGATGTGCTGACGGCCCTGCACCTGCTCTCAGCGCGCCTCGTGCGCGCAGACATATCCACCGTGGCGGACTCGCTGGGGGAGCCGTACCGCTCGGAGGTGCACTTCGCGCAGCTCGCGGATCACGGTCCCGACCGGGGACACGCGCGACAGGGCCGGGTCGCGCTGACGTTCCAGCAGTCCTCACCCGTGCTGACCGTTGCAGCCGAGTGGACCAGACGCGTGTTCACGGCACCGTCTCTGCCGGAAGCGACGGAGGCGCTCCGTGCGGAGCTGGAGGCCGAGATGGACTTCATACCCTGCTCGCCTCAGGCCCGCCTTCAGAAGTGGGGCGGCCTGAGCCCCACACTCACGGCAGCGGCACTGCCCCTCATCAAGAACGCCACCCCTTACTACGCGACCGAGCTGCAGTTCCGCCTGGGCACCGCCTCGGCCAGACGTCCAGAACTCGACGACGACGCCGTTGCCGAACGCGCGCGACGCACCCCCACTGCGCTGTGGCCTGCAGCGACCGCCGAGCTGTGGCGTCCGGAGTACGGGGCGCTCCGCACCTTCCGCCGCGCGGCAACGACCGCACTGCTCCACATCGGGGCTCGGTCGATGACCCGGGAAGCAGCCCAGGACCAGCTGGGCACACCTCGTGGACTGGTCGCTCTCACCAAGCTCGCGCACGAGGACAGGAAGCGCGTCCTGATCTCCCTGGTGGCGCTCGCGGACGAGGTAGACGCATGTGAAGTCGTCATCGACTACAGCCGCAGGCGCTCCATGTCCTACGACGACCTGCTCCCCGAGGGGGAGTGGGCCGCCATCGCCGACACCGAGCGCTGGCGCGCCCCGACTTGGTCGCACGCGGCGGCGCAGGCCCTCCTCCGTAGCCTGATGATCGGGGACGCACTGACCTACCTGCCGGTGCGGGGATCCGACCTGTTCACCAGGGCGCCGCGACAGGTCTACGAAGAACTCGTCGACAGCGGCGAGCGCTGGCTGCGATCGCGCGGGATCGCAGAGCCCCTGACCGCCCAACCGAAGGTGGGTGCGGCGGCCATCCCGTGGGACCCGAGCGGCCCGCGAGGAGCCGACGTGCGGTCGCTCCGCCTCGAGCTGAACCCGGGCATGCGGGCAAGCCCAACCCCACGGCACACGCGTCGTTGGCGCTTCTCGGAGCAGGCACTGCGGTGGTGGTACGAGGACCAGCACCTCACCACCTACCAGATCGGTGAACGACTGCACCTGAGCGCACCGGCAGTCCAGCGCCACCTCGACGCCGCGGGAATCAACCGTCGCCCCCGGGGAGGAGGGTCGCGTCCAGTCGGGACCAGCTTCCTCCCTGTGCAGGATCTCCCGATGGTGGCAGCGGCGACGGCGACGCAGGGTGGCCTGACTCGCCTCAAGCGGTTCGTGACGGCAATGCAGTACCCCACGGTGACGGCAGCTGCCAGAGCGCTCGGCGTCACCCAGGCGGTCCTGGCCGTTCAGCTGCAGGAGCTCGAGCGTGACTCCGGCATCGTCCTGTACTTAAGAGCCGAGCGCGGACGACCGCAGCAGATGACTTCCGCGGGAGGTGAGCTCATCAGGCAGTACGCCACGCTGCTGGACCGCGTGCCGGACGGCTATTCGTGAGCTCAGCTGAGCTCGCTGGTGTGCCGGAGCGCCCATGTGGCGTCAGACCTCTGGGGTCTGCACGCCTTCACCCCAGTTCTCCTGGCAGTAAGACACGACGATCTCGATGATCGACCTGACGTTGGGGTCGCAATTCTTGAAAACGAGATGGTCGAGGCCGTCGTAGTCACGGATTGCCGTGGCGACGAGCGCGTGCACAAACGACTGCGTCGTCAGATAGACGCCATCGAAGTCGAGCGTGACGTCCTCCCCGCGTTTGACAGCAGGAAGGATCGAGCGCGTACGAAGGGACTTCGCTCGCTCCTTGTTCTCCGCGAACGGGCCGGTCTCGTCGATTAGGGATATCATCATTCGAACCTCGCCCTCTTCTTGCTTTTCGATCGCCTCTTGGAATCGACCTCTGTGGCATACGTCCCGCGCACGAAGTCCATGAAACCAGCAAAGTCTCGGTTCGAGTTCACGTCGATGTCCATCCCGACAAGCGTTCCGGGCCAGCCAGGAAGGTCATCGTGTCTCGTGGCTCGATCGAAGCGCGGGTCCGCGTAGATCGCGTTCACTTGCTGGGTGGCTGGCGCCTTGAGGAACTTAATCATCGCGCTGCCGCTGTGCACGACCAGGTAATTATGAGAAACTTGAGCCATCGCCTTGCAGAAGAACAAGCCCGCACCGGCATTATCCGCGGTCCCGCCAACTTGACTCGTCTTCCCCGTTACCCCGGGTTGCATCGCCAGGTGGAGGGCGTCGATGTCCGTGGCGACCGTGTGGGCGTCAGAAAGACTGGATGCAATGCCTCGGCCGCAATCCGCAACGCCGATGGAAACTATTCCTGACTTCGGGTACACCTGTGCCGCCACGACGGATGCATAGCCGATGCCGGCGTGTTCGAGAGTGTTTCGGACTAGTTCGCTCATCACGTACTGAATCGGCTCGACCTGGCGATGGTCTTCCGCGTGCAGTAGCGGTGGGAGTTGCACGGCGAACTCGGAGAGCTGTAGTCCTGTGCGAATCGTGCGAAGCGGCATGAAGCGGCCGATCGCCTCTCGTTCCCGCACCTTCATGTTTGGGTCGATATCGAGAGATGAGAAAAGGCCCATGCGTTGCAGATACCGGCAACTTGGCGTATCCGGGATGTCGTCGATTATGACGTCCTTCCCCGACTGGCGCGCTCGGATTCCGGCGGCGGCGGTAGCTGCCAACACCAGTGGATGCACGGAGAAGTATGTCGCGGGAAGCGATATGCGCAGTTCGGGCGATTCTGAATCCGAGATCCGCTTGACGAAGGACTCGATATTCTGGAGCCGCGCGCTCGTGGGCACCGCGATGTGCACCTGTCCGCCTCCCTGCAAGGGCGACGACCCCTGTCTGGGCCGTTGCGACCATCCAGACGTGACGCTAGCGCCTCGACGCGGTCTTCGGGCGCAAACTGGCGAGCGGCTGAGGTGGCGGCTGAGCGGGTCAAGCTCTGGGGCCACGGATTCCCAGAGGCGTCGTGGACTGGCTAATCTCGAGTGGCCAACCGATCCAGCGGGGTCTCCTTCGTCGTCGACCGGTCCGTTCTGGTCGACCGGTCCGCAAACCGCAGCACCAGCGTGGAACCGGCGGCGAGGCACGTCGTGGAACGGTTGCAGACGTGCTGGACAGCGCCATCCGCGCCGCAACTTGAAGACAGGACCTACACGTCCTCGTCGCCTGCCGCCTCCGCCTCCGGCTCCGGCTCGAGTTCCTCCTCACCTGACGTCGGCGACCGGAATACCCCCCGGGGGTATGCCGTTGCACGGGGTGAAGCGTCATCACCACGTGGACGAGTCGACGAGAGAGGCCACCGACATGAGCCGCGACGACCACACCCAGCACCACCCCGACGTGTCGGACCGCGGCCACGCTGGGCACCCGGAGGCGGCGCAGCCGATGCGTGAGGACGCGGCCGGTCTGCCGCACGAGGGCGGGCACGCGATGACCGCGACTCGCGCCCACGAGGAGCACCCCGCGCGCGGCACGCAGGCCGGGCACGACTCGCACGCTCCGCACGCGGACCACGCGGACCACGCGGACCACGCGGACCACGCGGACCACGCGGACCACGCGGACCACGCGGACCACGCGGACCACGCGGGTCACGGTGGTCACGCGGGCCACCTCGGGAAGTTCCGGCGGCTGTTCTGGGTCATGCTCGTGCTCGCGGCCCCGGTGGTGGCGACCAGCGGGATGTTCGCGATGCTGCTGGGCTACGAGCTGCCCGACCTCGCGTGGCTGTCGTGGGTCTCGCCCGCGCTCGGCACGGTGATGTTCGTCTGGGGTGGCGCGCCGTTCCTGACCGGCGCCGTCGACGAGCTCAGGTCCCGGCGTCCGGGGATGATGCTGCTCATCGCCCTGGCGATCAGCGTCGCCTTCGTCGCGTCCTGGCTCTCGACCCTCGGCGTCGTCGCGCACGAGCTCGACTTCTGGTGGGAGCTCGCGCTGCTCATCGTGATCATGCTGCTCGGGCACTGGATCGAGATGCGGTCCCTCGTCCAGACGACCTCGGCCCTGGACTCGCTGGCGGCGCTCCTGCCCGACGAGGCCGAGCGGGTCGTGGGCGGCGACGTCGTCCGGGTCGCCCCGTCCGACCTCACCGTCGACGACGTCGTGCTGGTGCGTCCCGGCGCCCGCGTCCCCGCCGACGGCGCGATCGTCGACGGCGCCGCCGAGATGGACGAGTCGATGGTCACCGGCGAGTCGCGCACCGTGCGCCGCACCGCCGGCGACCGCGTCGTCGCCGGCACCGTCGCGACCGACTCCGCGCTGCGGCTGCGCGTGACCGCCGTCGGTGAGGACACCGCCCTGGCCGGCATCCGGCGGCTCGTGCTCGAGGCGCAGAGCTCCTCCTCGCGCGCCCAGCGCCTGGCCGACAGCGCCGCAGCCCTGCTGTTCTGGTTCGCGCTCGGCGCCGCCGCGATCACCGCGTTCGTCTGGTCGCTCCTGGGGATGCCCGACGCCGCCGTGGTCCGCAC
Organism: Cellulomonas hominis; assembly: GCF_005239125.1. Lineage (GTDB taxonomy): Bacteria > Actinomycetota > Actinomycetes > Actinomycetales > Cellulomonadaceae > Cellulomonas > Cellulomonas hominis_A. The sequence continues at coordinate 56,232 of NZ_SZYE01000003.1, forward strand.
CATCACCGTCCTGGTGATCGCCTGCCCCCACGCCCTCGGCCTGGCCATCCCGCTGGTGGTGTCCATCGCCACCGAGCGCGCCGCCCGCGGCGGCATCCTGGTCAAAGACCGGCTCGCGCTGGAGAGCATGCGCACCGTCTCCACCGTCGTGTTCGACAAGACCGGCACCCTGACCAAGGGCCGGCCCACCGTCACCGAGGTCCACCCCGCGAACGGCTTCGCCCACGACGACGTCCTGACGCTGGCCGCCGCGGCCGAGGCCGACAGCGAGCACCCGCTCGCCCGCGCGATCGTCACCGCCGCAGCGCACCTGCCGGTCCCCGCCGCCAGCGGCTTCACGTCCTCGCCGGCCGTCGGCGTCCGGGCGTCGGTCGCCGGACGCAGCGTCGAGGTCGGCGGGCCGAACCTGCTGCACGAGCGGGGCGTCGCCGAGCTCGACGGCGTCGAGCAGTGGCGCGCCCAGGGCGCGATCATCCTGCACGTCCTGGTCGACGGGCAGGTCGCCGGCGCCCTGAAGCTGGCCGACGAGATCCGCGAGGAGTCCCGCGCGGCGATCCGCGAGCTGCACGACCGCGGCGTCGACGTCGTCATGATCACCGGTGATGCCGAGGCCGTCGCCCGCACCGTGGCGACCGAGATCGGCATCGACCGGGTCTTCGCCGGCGTGCGCCCGGCGGACAAGTCCGCCAGGGTCGCCGAGCTGCAGCGCGAGGGCCGGACCGTCGCGATGGTCGGCGACGGCGTCAACGACGCCCCCGCGCTCGCGCAGGCGGACGTCGGCATCGCGATCGGCGCGGGCACCGACGTCGCCATCGCCTCGGCCGGGGTCATCCTCGCCAGCGACGACCCGCGGTCCGTCGTGTCGGTCATCGACCTGTCGTCCGCGAGCTACCGGAAGATGAAGCAGAACCTGTGGTGGGCCGCCGGGTACAACCTCGTCGCCGTCCCGCTCGCAGCAGGCGTGCTCGCCCCCGTCGGGTTCGTGATGCCGATGTCGGTCGGCGCGATCCTCATGTCGGTGTCGACGATCGTCGTCGCCCTCAACGCCCAGCTGCTGCGGCGGCTGGACCTCCGACCGCGCTGACGCAGGAGACGGATCCGGCTGTCACGCGACGATGCGCGCATCATCGCGTGGCAACGCACGTCCGCAACCGGGGCGACCGCCTCGTGGCGGCTGCTGCCCGTCTACGGCTCGTCGCCGCCGCGGGGGTCCGGGGACGCGGCGATGCCGGCGACGAGGGCGGCGATGGCCCAGCTGGTGCGCTCGGCCGGGGTGCCCGAGACGACGGCGTCGGCGTGGGCCGCGACGTGCGGGGCGTCCTCCGGGTCGGCGGAACGGAGCGCGACCGTGAGGGCGTGGAGCTGGCCCTCCGCGGACTCGGGGACCGCCTCGGGTCCCGGGGTGCTGTGCTCGGCGGCGGACGCCGTGACGTACTGCAGCAGCAGGTCCACGCCCCAGGCGGCCCGCGAGGCGCCGATGCCGCCCTCGAGCAGCAGCCCGAGGATGGTGTCGTACAGCCGCACGGCGTGCGGCCCGGTCGGGCGCAGCAGGAGCGCAGAGCGCGCGAGGCCCGGGTAGGCGTAGAGCACGTCGGCGTAGGAGCCGAGCAGTCCCTCCAGGCGGGCACGCCAGTCGCCCTCGCCGGGCTCCAGCGAGGCGATCAGCTCGTCGAGGACCGCCGCGTGCAGCTCGGCGGTGTTGGCCACGTACACGTAGAGAGACGCGGGCCCCGTGTCCAGGGCCTGGGCGACCCGGCGCATCGTGGCCTTCTCGAGCCCTTCGGTCCGCATGATCTCGATCGTCTCGGCCACGATCCAGTCGCGGGACAGGGCGGGCTTGGCCGGACGCTCGCGTCGGCTGCGGACTGAAGCCATGCGCGCACTCTAACGAACGCGTTCGTCCTGCCACGTCCTCGCGGTGACCCGGTGCAACGAACGCGTTCGTTGCGAACGCGTTCGTTCTGCTCTAGTGTGCCGACGAACGTGTTCGTAGAGGCACCTGAAGGCGACTGCGCGTGACCGGCATCGCCCTCTCGCGACCCCGCAGCGGGCACGCCCTGACCGCCGCGCCCCGTCCGGGCCTGACAGAGGAGACCGCCATGTCCACCGCCATCATCAACGCCCGCATCTTCGACGGGGAGCACGTCCTCGACGCGAGCACCGTCGTCCTCGAGGACACCACCATCGCCGCCGTCGGCGGCGAGGTCCCGGCCGGCGCCGAGGTCGTCGACGCCGCCGGCGCGACGCTCCTGCCCGGTCTCGTCGACGCCCACGTGCACACCAACCGGGCCAGCCTCGCCCTGGCGCTCCGGTTCGGCGTCACCACCCAGCTGGAGATGCAGGGCACCCACACCCGCGGGAACCGCACGAGCATCGAGGAGGACGACACCGTCGCCGACGTCCGCTCCTCCGGGTTCGCCATCACCCCACCCGGCGGGCACCCCGCCGAGCTGTTCCCGGAGGGGTTCCGACCCGGCCCGCCTCCCGGCGCGCGCCCGCCCGCCGGGCCCCCGCCCGTGATGCCGTTCTCCACCACGCCCGAGCAGGCGGCCGCGTTCGTCCCGCAGCTGATCGAGACCGGATCGGACTACATCAAGTTCATGGTCGACGACGGCAGCGTCGAGGGGCACCCCGGCCTCCCGGTGCTCGACCGGGCCACGCTGACCGCAGGCGTCGCCGAGGCCAGGGCTCGCGGCATGCTCACCGTCGCCCACGCGCTGACCCTGGACGCGACCCGCACGGCGATCGACGCCGGCGTCGGCGGGCTGGCCCACCTGTTCATGGACCGCCCCCACACCCCGGAGATCATCGAGCAGATCGCGGCGGCCGGGGCCTTCGTCGTCCCCTGCGTGGTCCTGAACGCCTCGATGATGGGCATCACCGGCGCGGAGCTCGCCGCGGACCCGCGGGTGGCCTCGCGACTCGACGACGCCTGGCTCCACACGCTGGGCTCGAGCTTCGACCGCTACCCGCAGGGCGACCTCGACGACGTGCTGGCCTCGGTCAAGGCGCTGCACGACGCCGGCGTCGACATCCTCGTCGGCACCGACACCTCCGTCCCGCTCCCGTTCGTGGGAGGCCTCGCCCACGGCGCCAGCGTCCACCACGAGCTGCAGTACCTGGTCCGCGCGGGCCTCACTCCGGTCGCGGCGCTGCGTGCTGCCACGAGCACGCCCGCGCGCCGGTTCGGCCTGGACGACCGAGGCCGCATCGCGGAGGGCCTGCGTGCCGACCTGCTCCTGGTCGACGGCGACCCCACCACGACGATCAGCGACACCCTCAACACGCGCGCCGTCTGGCGCCGCGGCGCCCGGCTCGCGGACCAGGGCGGGAGGGACTCTGCCGCGTGAGTGCGCCGACGGCGGTGGAGCGGGGCGCCGCGGCCGCACCGATGGTGGTGTGAGCGCGCAGACGCCGCCGGCCCGGACCCGGTGAACGAGGTCCGGACCGGCGGCGGCACGTGCGTCCGTGCCGGCTACTCGATGTCCGAGAACAGGCCGGTGATCGTCACCCCGCTGCCGATGAGGCCGCCGAAGACCTGCTGGGCGGCCGGGGTCGTGACCGCGGCGCTGGCGTCCTCGTAGCTCGCGAAGTAGAGGTCGAGCGTCCGGTAGGCGGGCGTGGGGGTCCCGTCCTCCTTCGGCCAGACCTTCGCCGACTCCAGCCGCTCCAGCCCGGGGAGGGTGGCCGCGGCGCGGCGGACGTCCGCGTACACGGGCTCGAACGCGTCCGGGTCGGCGGGGTTGTCGATGATGATGGTGATCTTGGTGGGCATGTCGTCTCCTGGGTGTGATCGCGGTGCGTCCCCCGGGCGCTGGTGCGCCCGGGGGGTCGTGCGGTTCAGGCCGGCGGCCGGGTGGCGGTGTCGCGCCCGGCGGCCTCGAGCAGACGGAGCCAGATCTCGCTCATCGTCGGGCACGCGGGGACCGCGTGCCAGAGGCGGTGTGGGGCCGAGGACCTCGGCCCTCGCGGTGTGCACCAACATGTTCAACCTCTCGGGGCAGCCGGCGATCTCGGTGCCGATCGGTGTCGACGACCGCGGCCTGCCGGTGGGGGTGCAGCTGATGGCCGACCTCGCGCGCGAGGACGTGCTGCTGCGGCTGGCCGGCCAGCTCGAGGCGGCGGCGCCGTGGCAGCGGGTCGCCACCGGTTACCAGGGCTGGTGACCTGCGGGCACGGGCGCGCGGGGAGGCGCATCGCCGGCCCCGGTCTCGCCCGCGGACCCTCGCCGCGGCGTGTCCAGGTGCCTGGCGACGGCGCGCTCTCCGCCTGACCCCGCGGCGGTGCGTGCGGTGATGTGTACAGACGTACACATCACCCGGTACGGTCGTGCACCTGGCTCCGACCACGCACCATCGAACCGGGAGACAAGCCCACCGTGTACTCGCTCCTCCTGGCGGTCATCTACGTCGCCTTCGTCAGCCTCGGGCTCCCGGATTCCCTCATCGGGGCCGGCTGGCCGGTGATGCACCGGGACCTCGGCGTCCCGGAGGCCTTCGCCGGCATCGTGACCATGATCATCGCCGGCGGCACGATCCTCTCCAGCCTCGGGTCGGAGCGGGTCACCCGCCGGTTCGGGGCCGGCCTCGTCACCGCGGTCAGCGTGGGCCTCACCGCCGCCGCGCTCGTGGGGTTCTCGGTCTCCGGCTCGTTCTGGATGCTCTGCCTGTGGGCCATCCCGTACGGACTCGGCGCCGGTGCCGTCGACGCCGCGCTGAACAACTACGTGGCGCTGCACTACGCCGCGCGGCACATGAACTGGCTGCACAGCTTCTGGGGCCTGGGCGCCTCGATCAGCCCGTTCATCATGAGCTACGCCCTCACCTCCGGCCTCGGCTGGTCCAGTGCCTACCGGACCGTCGGCGTCGTCCAGGCGGTGCTCACGGTCGCGCTGGTCGTGAGCCTGCCGCTGTGGGGCAAGGTCAACCCGCGCGTCCCGGCAGGGTCCACCGGCGCGGGCGACGACGCCCCGGAGGGCGAGGACGAGGAGCACGGGAGGGACGTCGGCCACGTGCCGCTCGGGCGCGCGCTGCGGATCCCGGGAGTCGTGCTGGTCCTGGTCGCCTTCTTCGCCTACTGCGCGCTCGAGAGCACCGCGATCCTGTGGGCGTCGACCTTCCTCGTCGCCGACCGCGGCGTCGCGCCGGCGACCGCGGCCGCGTTCGCGTCGCTGTTCCTGCTGGGCATCACCGGGGGCCGGTTCCTGGCCGGGTTCTTCGCCGACCGGGTCGGCGACCGTCAGCTGATCCGGGGCGGTTTCCTGACGGTCGCCGTCGGTGTCGGCATGATCGCGGTGCCGCTGCAGGCCGACCTGCTCGTCCTGATCGGGCTGGTGGTGACGGGTCTCGGGTGCGCGCCCATCTACCCGGCGATCATCCACTCGACGCCGGTCAGCTTCGGCCGGCGCAACTCGCAGGCCATCATCGGCATCCAGATGGCGGCGGCGTACACCGGCTCGACCCTGGCACCCCCGCTGTTCGGCGTGCTCGCCGCGGGGACGGGGATGTGGGTCTTCCCGCTGTTCCTGGGGGTGCTGGTCGTGCTCGGCCTGGTGATGTCCGAACGGCTCAACCGGCTGGTGGGACGCCGAGCAGCGGTCGGCCAGGTCCCGGCCCGGTCCTGAGCGGGGATCCCGGACGGTCCTGTCCTGCGCACCCGGCGACCGACGCCTACCGTCGGCAGGGTCGTCCGAGCCGAGGGAGCACCATGCGCGTCGTCGTCGTCGGCGGGAGCGGCCACATCGGCTCGTTCCTCGTCCCCCGCCTGGTGCGGGCCGGCCACGAGGTGGTCACGATCAGCCGCGGCACGTCCGCGCCGTACGTCGACGTGCCGGAGTGGCAGCAGGTCGAGCGGGTCGTCGCCGACCGGGAGCGGGAGGACCGCGCCGGAACGTTCCCGGAGCGTGTCGTGGGGCTCCGGCCGGACGTCGTGATCGACCTGGTGTGCTTCACCCTGGACTCGGCGACCCGGCTGGTCGAGTGCCTGCGCGGGCAGGTGGGGCAGCTCGTGTTCTGCGGGTCGATCTGGCGTGCCGGGCCGAGCCGCACGCTGCCGGTGTCGGAGCGCACCGCGACCCCACCGCTGGGCGAGTACGGCGTCCAGAAGGACGCGATCGCGCGGATGCTCGCCGCGGAGACGGCCGCCGGCGGCCTGGTCACCACGTCGCTGCACCCCGGCCACATCAGCGGGCCCGGGTGGGCGCCGATCGGTCCGACGGGCAACCTCGACCCCGCGGTGTGGCGGGCGTTGTCGGCGGGGGAGCCGCTGCGCGTCCCCGGGATCGGTGCGGAGGCGATGGCCCACGTGCACGCCGACGACGTGGCGCAGGCGTTCGAGCGCGCGGTCGCGCACCGGGAGGCGGCTGCCGGCGAGGACTTCTTCGTGACGGCGCCGGACGCGCTGACGGTTCGCGGCTACGCCGAGCTGGCCGCGTCCTGGTTCGGGCGGCCCGCGACGCTGGAGCAGGTGACCTGGGACGCCTTCCGGGCCGGTCTGACTCCCGAGCACGGGGAGCAGAGCTGGGAGCACCTGGTCCGCAGCCAGGTGTTCACGGTCGAGAAGGCGGAGCGGCTGCTCGGCTACCGGCCGCGGTACACCGCCGGGGAGACGGTGCTCGACGCGGTGCGGTGGCTGGTGCAGCAGGGCCGCGTCGAGGTGGCGGCGCCGATGGTGGTCTGAGCGCGCGGACGCCGCCGGCCCGGACCCGGTGAACGAGGTCCGGACCAGCGGCGGCACGGGGGCGCTCGGCGCCGGCGTCGCGTCTCAGCGGTGCCGGCGACGCCGCGAGACCGCCTTCAGCGCGACACCGGTCGCGCCGGCCAGGCCGGCGACCAGAGCGGTCGCCGCCGCACCGGCACCCGTGACCGCGAGCGCCGGGGCCGTGGCACGCACCGCGGCGGCCGGGACGGTCTCAGCAGGGACGGCCGCCTCGGCGGGGACCGCCGTGCTGGTCGGCACCTCGACCACGGGGGTCGCGGGCTCCGCCGGCAGGGCGGGCTGGTACGGCGCCGACGGCTCGCCGGGCTCGGTCGGCTCGGACGGCTGGGACGGCTCGGACGGGTCCGTCGGGTCGGTCGGGTCCGTCGGGTCGGTCGGCTCGGTCGGGTCGGTCGGCTCCGACGGGTCGGTCGGGTCGGTCGGCTCGGTCGGGTCCGTCGGCTCCGACGGGTCGCTCGGGTCCGTCGGGTCGCCCGGGACGCAGTACTCCCAGCCCTTCTCGTCGACCCCGCCACGACCGGAGTTGTCCTCGCCGAAGTGGTAGTTGTACCCGTTGGACTCGGTCCACGCGATGCACATGCCCGGCTCGAGGCCGAAGTACGACCACGGCACGAAGGTCGCGCCGATCAGCTCGCGGTGGATGTCGACGTTCAGGTTGCTCGCCCCGGGGACGTTGATGTTCACGTACCCGTTGGCGGGGATCGGGTCGCGGAAGTGCAGGCCGTCGCTCTGCCACCAGAACGGGCGCTCGTACCCGTCGTCCTGGTACCCGTCGGTCACGGGGGTGCCCTGTGCGCTCGGCTCGCCCGCCAGGTCGCACGTGGCGCACCCGGTCGTCGCGGCGTCCTCGGGGGCCACGAGGGTCTCCGGCAGGTCGGACGGGGTGACGGCCTCGGGCTCGACGGCCTCGACCGGGGTGTCGACCGCCTCCGCCCCGACGGACTCGGCGGGGGCCTCGGCCTCGACGGCCTCGCTCTCGACGGCCTCGTTCTCGACCGGCTCGTTCTCGACCGGCTCGCTGTCGACCGGCTCGCCCGCGGCCGGCGCCTCGCCCGCCTCGACGGAGCCCGCCGGGGCGGTGGCCTCGACGCTGATGACGGGGGTGTCGGCGGAGGTGGTCTCCTCGACCGGGGGTGCCGCGGTGGGAGCCAGCAGCAGCGCCACGGCGGCGGCTGCTGGCACGGCGATGGTGGACATGGTTCCTCCTCGCGGATCGGGTGGGGCGGACGCGGGCGCGTCCGGCCGCCGGGGCGTCGCGAACCGCTCGCGCGGCCGCGGTGACGTCTCCATGTGACGTCCGCGGCGACCTCGCACAGCCGCGGGGCGATGCGGTGGAGCACCCCCGGGGGCGCGGTGGAGCACCCTGGTCGGCGGCGCTGAGCAGGCGCGGGACCGGCCTGAGCAGCGGGCGTCGCGCGGCCGCGGGCGGCCCGGGGCCGACCTCGGTAGCGTGGTGCGCGTGCAGGGGGAGTCCTGGAGCGACGACGTGGTCGGTCAGGTCCTGGACGCGCTGCGTTCCGGCACCGGGGTCCTGCTGACGGGGGTCGCGGGCGCAGGCTCCGGGGCGCTGGCCGAGCGCGCCGCCGGCGTGCTCGCCGAGGACGGGTGGCAGGTGGTCCGGGTGCCCGGCCGGCCGGGCGTGCGGGGCCGGCCGCTCGGCGCCCTGTCGCTGGGGGGACCGCCGGCGCGCGCCGCGTCCGGGGAGCCGCTCGCGCTCGCGGTGTCCCGCGTGCAGGAGGCGGTCGGGACCGGGCGCGCTGTCCTGCTCGCGCGGCGTGCGGACCTGCTGGACGAGGAGACCCGCGCGGTGCTCGCGACGGTCGTCGACCGGACCGCCGCCCGCCCGCTGCTCACCTCCCGCCCGGACCGGAGCAGCCGGCTCGCCGCCCTGCGTGCCGCCGGGGAGGTGCCCGTGGCGGCGCTGGCGGTGCCGTCGCTGCGGTTCGACGACCTGCTGGCGGTGCTCGCGGACGAGCTCGGCGCCCCGGCGGCGCCCGACGCGGCCGCCCGGGTCTACGCGCTGTCGGCGGGCCTGCCCGGGGTGGCGCGGGCGATCGTCTCGGGAGCGCGCCGGGCAGGCACGCTGGTCGAGGCGGGTGGTGCGTGGACGGCGGTCGCGGACCTGCGCACGCCGGGCCTGGAGACCGTGGTCGACCAGCTGCTCGAACGGCTGGACGGGGAGGCGCGGTCCGCGCTGGGTGTGCTGGCCACGCTCGGCCCGGCGAGCCCCGACGTGGTCCGGCGCGTGCTCGGCTGGGACGAGCTGGCCGTGCTCGAGGACGCCGGGGTGGTCCGGCTGGTCGAGTCCGGGGACCGGACGGAGGTGGTCGTCGTCCCGCCGCTCGTCGCCGAGCACCTGCTGGCGTCGCGGAACCGGGTCGCGGAGCTGCGGGCGCGCGACCGGGTCGAGCAGGCGCTCGGCGTCGTGCCGGGCGATGCGGCCGACGCGTCGGCCGGGATGACCGTGACGGGGTGGGCGGCGTCGCGCGAGGGGGTCGCGGTGCTGGGCCGCCGGCTGCGGCACGCGGCGGGCATCCGGCTCGCCGTCCGCCGCGCGGAGTGGCAGCACGAGCCGACCCCGGCGACGACGGTGCGCCTCCTCGACGCGATGACGCAGGCCGGGGCCGCCCGTGCGGAGGTCGAGGAGGTGGTCGCCGCGGCCCGCGAGCGCCCCGCGGCCGGCGGGACCGGCGCCGTCGACGAGTGGTACGCGCGCTA
>NZ_SZYE01000400.1 GCF_005239125.1 Cellulomonas hominis
CGCACCCGCGCGCCCGAGCCCCCGGACCGGGTGCGGCGCTCCCGCCCGGCGCCCCGGGGCTCGTCCCGCCGCACCCCCGCCGACCCCGCTCGGCGGGTCCGGGGCGCGGGTCGGGCGTCGTGCGCGCGCGCACTCGTCCGGGTGACGGCCGCGCCTTCACCCGCCGTACGGCCCCCGTCGCCCACCAAAAGCCTCACGCGCCCCCCGAACCCGCCGATCCTCACCACAGACGGGTCCGCACCCGCTAGGAGGCAGCAGTGGAGGACATGGACGAGATCGTCCGCGAGTTCCTCGTGGAGAGCCACGAGAACCTCGACCAGCTCGACCAGGACCTGGTGGCCCTGGAGAGCGAACCGGGGTCGCGCTCGCTCATCGCGAGCGTGTTCCGGACGATCCACACGATCAAGGGAACCAGCGGGTTCCTCGCGTTCTCGCGCCTGGAGCGCGTGGCCCACGCGGGGGAGAACCTGCTGGTCGAGCTGCGCGACGGCCGCCGGTCGATGGACCAGGCGACC
>NZ_SZYE01000401.1 GCF_005239125.1 Cellulomonas hominis
GCGGGCGCGGGAGGGGCGCGGGGCGGGTGCGGGGCGGGCGCGGGAGGGGCGCGAGGCGGGCGCGGGCGCGGGTCGGGGCGGGCGTCAGGGGACGTAGGGGGCCGGGACGATCTGCGACAGCACGCCGATCGTCACCGCCAGCCCCGCGAGCACCGCGACGTCCACGGCCCGCCGACGCACGACGAGGGCGGCCGGGGCGCGCCGCACGACCGCCCGGACGACGGCGCAGCAGGCGAGGAACCCCGCCAGCGCCAGGGCGCCCGCCGGAGTGCCGGCCGCGAGCGCGAGCGCGACGCAGAACAGCACGGCGCCCGCGATCACCCACAGCGACCAGTTGCGGTCGGCGGCGAGCGAGGCACGGGCGATGGCGCGCGGGTCGAGCGGCTCGCCGTCGGGTCCGAACCGCTCGTCGTCGGGGCGACCGGCGGCCACGGGGGGCACGCCCTCGTGCTGGCTCACGCGCGCCTCCCTCTCCGCGGCGCGGCGACCGTCGCGCACCGTCACCCCGAGGCTACCCCGCGCGCCCGCGCCCCCCGGAGCCCGCGCCCCTCCCG
>NZ_SZYE01000402.1 GCF_005239125.1 Cellulomonas hominis
CGCGGCGCCCAGGGGCGGCCGAGCTCCGGCCCGAGGGCGGGGCGGACCCCGCCGCGCTCGTCGCGGCTGCCGACCAGCGCGGCCCACCGGGGCGTGGCCGCCCACCACGCCGCGAGCCGGGCCCACCGGTCGGGCAGGTCGAGCGACAGCCACTCGTCGGCGACCGTCGTCGGGACGTGGTGCGGGGACTCCTCGCCGTCGTCCCGGACGAGGGCGCCGACGCCCGCCAGCTCGACGACGAACGCCGCCTCGGGCTCGGTGATCTCGAGGGCGGCCGCGGTGCGGCGCAGGTCCCGCACGCCGAGGCCGCCGGCACGGAGCACCGTGGGCGGCGCCTGCCCCCACAGCCGCAGCAGCCCCGCGACCAGCCGGACCGCGCGCTCGGCGGCGCTCGCGTGCTCGGCCTCGACCAGGGCCGGGTCCCGGTGCGGCAGGTCCTCCGGCGCGGGCGGGGTCGCCGGCGCGCGGTGCGTGCGGCCGTC
>NZ_SZYE01000403.1 GCF_005239125.1 Cellulomonas hominis
GGCCGCGGCGAGCCGGTCGGTGAGCTGCGCGCGCGAGGCGGCGACGGCGGCGAGCAGCCGGGCCAGGCCGGGTTCCTCGGCGTCGCGGGCGTCGGCGCGCGCGGCCGAGGCGGCGTCGCCCAGCAGCGTCAGCACGTCGGCGGCCGTCGCGGCCGGAGCGGTGACCGACGGCGTGGGGGAGGGCGTGCTGCCGTCCGGCTCCGCGAGGCCGGAGTCGTACACGCCGCCGAGCGCCTCGACCTGGTCCGTCGCGGTCGACGACACGAGACCGAGCACGGCGGCGGTGCCCGCGTCCGCGCCGGCGAGCGCGCCGTCCGCGGCGTCGGCGAGCGCGAGCGCGTCGGACACGGTGTCGCGCCGGGTCTGCTCGGCGGCGTCGGGCACCGGCTCGGCGGGCG
>NZ_SZYE01000404.1 GCF_005239125.1 Cellulomonas hominis
CAGTTAACGCCGAAAGGTTTTTATATCTAAGTAAGATATCCATTCTTGATTTTTTACCGCCTTTAAAGATTTGATCAGGATTTACTTCATAATGACCGTTTTTTACTTTCTTTAAGAAATCACTTTCTTGTAGAGCTGTCATTGTATCTGCAATAGTTCTTCTGGAAATGCCAGTCTCTTTTTCAATCATTGAGTATGTATATAAAAACTGATTTTCTTTGTTGAGATTGTCCATAATAAAAGTTAGTATATGAATTTTCTTGTTCCCAATTAAATCAAGAGATTGAATTACATGACCTAACCAAACCTTATGAAAGTTAGCGTCTCTTTCTTCGATTTCAGTAACATTCATTTCAACGATTTCACCAGTATCTTGGTTTATATATTTCTGAGTTCCTGAAAACTTTATTTTCTTTCTAGTAGTCATTATTTTTTTCTTTTTTCCCTTTTCATCCATAAATCAGTCACCTCAAATTTCTATATTTAGTGTACTTTTATTATACTAAACGGTTTACTGAAAAATCAACAGTTTAATTT
>NZ_SZYE01000405.1 GCF_005239125.1 Cellulomonas hominis
CGACGCCCCGGCGCAGGCCGAGCGTCTCCCAGACGGCAACGGTCAGCGGCTCGGTCGCGATCGCCTGCCGGCCGCCCGCCGGGGCGCCGCCGCCGGTCGCCCGCACGGCGAGCGGCGCGCGCACGGTGCCCTGGTCGGTGACGACGGCGCCGGGGGACAGGCGCAGCGCCCGGGTGCCCTCCACGACCCGCGCGCCGTGCGCGGTGAGCACGTCGACCAGCCCGCGCACCAGCCGGACCGGCTGCAGCCGGCCGGTGTCCGGGGCCAGGGTGCCGCCGAGGGCGCCGGGCACCCGGGCGAGCGCCGCGACGCCGGCGGCGTCGAGCGTCTCGACCTCGTCCCCCCACGCCCGCGCCGCTGCGGCGTCGGCGGTCAGCCGGCCGAGCTGGGCGGGGGTGCGGGCGACCGTCAGCAGGCCGCCGACGGCGAGGTCGCAGTCGACCTGCTCGGCCGCGCGGTGCTCCGCGCCGTCCGGCCCGCGCAGCGTGAACGTCGAGCCGACCCCGTCCAGGCCGACGTCGGCC
>NZ_SZYE01000406.1 GCF_005239125.1 Cellulomonas hominis
ACCAGCCGCAGGAGAACACCCCCGGCCTCACGAACGACCAGATCGCCGGATACGCCAAGGAGGTCGGCGCCGACGAGGCCACCTCGTGCATCACGGACGAGAAGTACCTCAAGTACCCGGCCGCGCAGGCGGTCAAGGCCAAGGTCCAGAGCACGCCCACGATCGAGATCAACGGCAAGCGCCTCGACCTGCAGAAGGACGGCGTGAAGGAGCTGGACGCGCTGCTCGGCTGATCCTCGCGACGCCTCGACCGACGCGTTCCCCGCCCGGCTTGCCGGATGCGGGGAACGCGTCTAACATAGATCTTTGGTGCCTTGCGCCTTTGTTCGGCGTGTCCGACGGCCTGGCCCGCATCCATCCCATCCACCGCAGATCGATCGGTCTGCACAAGCGTCAGCGAGGCTATGGCTAAGAAAGACGGTGTCATCGAGATCGAGGGCGTCGTGTCCGAGGCGCTGCCCAACGCGATGTTCCGCGTTGAGCTCAGCAACGGGCACAAGGTCCTTGCCAC
>NZ_SZYE01000407.1 GCF_005239125.1 Cellulomonas hominis
GCGGCGCGCACGCTTGGCGGCGCACTCGCGTGGCGGCGCGGGGCGGCGCGCACGCGTGGCCGCGCCGGGCGGCGCTGCCGCGCGCGACCTCCGCGAGATCGGCGCTTCCGCCCGAGATCGGTCGGTGCACCGACCGATCTCGCGCACAGGCACCGATCTCGCCCCCTCGCCCGCCGAGACCCTCACGCCGGAGACAGACCCTCACGCCGAGACAGACCCTCACGCCGAGACAGGTCCCGGGGAGGTCCTCCGCCGCCGGACAGGTCCTCGCTCCGCGTCGACGGTGCGGGGCCCGCTGGCGGCAGCCGCGAGATCGGTGGTTCCGCCCCAGATCGGTGGTTGCAGGCACCGATCTCGAGCGGAACGACCGGTCTCGAGGGCGGACGTCCGGTCGCGAGCGAGCCGGGCTCCGGGGCGCGGCCGGGCTCCGGGCGGGGGCGGGGGCGGGGCCGGGACCCGGGGCGCGGCCGTGGCCGGGCTCCGGGCCGGGGTCGGCGGGCA
>NZ_SZYE01000040.1 GCF_005239125.1 Cellulomonas hominis
GACCGCCGGACCCACCGGTCCCGCGGGCGCCACCGCCCGCGCCACCGCGGCCTCGGCCGCCCTGTCCTGCTGCACTCATCACACGTCTCCTGTCGTCACTGCGGCCCCGTCCAGCCCGTCGAACGCGTCGATGTCGGGCAGGTACGGGGCGAGCGGGGGCAGCTCGTCGAGGCTCGTGAGGCCCATCCGCTCGAGGAAGTATCCCGTGGTCCGGTACAGCAGCGCACCTGAGCCCGGGTCGGTGCCCGCCTCGGCCACCAGACCGCGGGCCGTCAGGGTGCGGACGACGCCGTCCACGTTCACCCCGCGCACCCCCGAGACCTGCCCGCGCGTCACCGGCTGCCGGTACGCGATCACGGCCAGGGTCTCGAGCGCCGCCTGGGTCAGCCGGGCGGTCTGCCCGTCGAGCACGAACTGCCCCACCACCTGGTGGAATGCCGGCGCCGAGTAGATCCGCCAGCCCTCGCCCGCCTGCCGCAGCTCGAAGCCGCGCGGCCGGCCGCCGTGCTCGCCGCGGTACTCCTCGGCGAGGGTGCGCAGCAGGTCGACGACCTCGCCGGTCGGCAGGCCGAGGGCTGTGGCGAGGCGCACGGCCGGGATCGGCTCGTCGGCGACCATGAGCACGGCCTCCAGTGCCGCCAGGGCGCCGCCGGGCAGGTCGTGCACGTCGGGCGCGGGCGCCTGGGGCTCCGGGGGCAGCTCGCCCTCGCCGAGCCCGTCCGCGGGCACGCCCCCGGGCACCGCCGCCGTCAGGTCCTCGGTCATGCGTCCTCCCCCTGCTCCGCAGGCACCGCCGGGCTCGCAGCCGGCACCACGTCGTCACCCTCGTCGAAGTCCGTCGCCACCGCGACGTCTCCGTCCTCGGCCCCGGTCCACCGCACGGTCAGCTCGCCCAGCGGCGTCACCTGGTCGAACGCGACGGCGCCCTCCCGGAACAGCTCCAGCAGCGCGAGGAACCGGGCCACCACCAGCAGCGTCGAGTCGGCGTCCGCGGTGAGTGCCCGGAACGACGCCGCCCCGCCGTGCCGCAGCCGGTCCGCGAGCACCGCCGCCTGCTCCCGCACGCTCACGGCGGGCGCGTGCAGGTGGCTGAGGTCCACGCCGGGCGGCGGGGGCGGCGGCGCGAGGGCCTTCGCGGCCAGCGCCGCGAGCTCCTCCGGCCCGATCTGCCAGATCAGCTCCGGCAGCATCGCAGCCAGGTGCGGTTCCAGCTGCACCGTGCGCGGCAGCCGCCGGCCCTGCTCCGTGAGCCGGGTGCCGATGTCCGCGGCCACCACCTTGTAGGCGCGGTACTGCAGCAGCCGCGCGAACAGCAGGTCGCGCGCCTCCAGCAGCTCGAGGTCCTCGGCGTCCTCGACCTCGCCGGCGGGCAGCAGCCGCGCGGCCTTGAGGTCCAGCAGCGTCGCCGCCACCAGCAGGAACTCCGACGCCTGCCCGAGGTCCCAGGGCCGCCCGCCCTCCGCCTCCGCCCGCTCGGCCGCCCGGATGTACGCGATGAACTCGTCCGTGACCGCGGCGAGCGCGACCTCGGTGATGTCGAGCTTGTGCTTGGAGATCAGCCCCAGCAGCAGGTCGAACGGACCGGAGAAGTTCTCCAGGTGCACCTCGAAGGCGCCGGACCCGGGCCGCGGCGCGCCGTCGGGCGCGCCGGGTGCGGCGGCAACGGCCTCGGCGGTCGGCGCCGTCTCAGGCGGCGTCGCCACGGGCGACGAGCTCCCGCGCGAGCTGCCGGTACGCGTGCGCCCCGGCGTGCGTCGGCGCGTAGGTCGTGATCGGCTCCGCCGCGACCGACGCGTCCGGGAACTTCACGGTGCGCCCGATGACGGTGTGCAGCAGCGTGTCGCCGAACGCCTCGTACACCCGGGCGACGACCTCGCGGGCGTGCAGCGTCCGGGGGTCGTACATGGTGGCGAGGATGCCGTCGACCTCCAGGCGCGGGTTCAGCCGGTCCCGGACCTTCTCGATCGTCTCGACCAGCAGCGCCACGCCGCGCAGCGCGAAGAACTCGCACTCCAGCGGGATGAGCACGCCGTGCGCCGCGGTGAGCGCGTTGACGGTCAGCAGGCCGAGCGACGGCTGGCAGTCGACCAGCACCACGTCGTAGTCGTCCAGCACGGGCCGCAGCACGCGGGACAGGATCGACTCGCGGGCGACCTCGCTGACCAGCTGCACCTCGGCGGCCGACAGGTCGATGTTCGCCGGCAGCAGGTCCAGCCCGGGGATCTCCGTCGGGCGGATCAGGTCCTCGACCCGGGCGTGCCGGTCGACCAGCAGGTCGTACACGGTGCGGTCCAGCTCGTGCGGGTTCGCGCCCATGCCGACGGACGCCGCGCCCTGCGGGTCGAAGTCGACGATCAGCACCCGGCGGCCGTACTCGGCCAGCGCCGCGGCGAGGTTGATCGTGGTGGTCGTCTTGCCGACGCCGCCCTTCTGGTTGCACATCGCGATGACGCGGGCGGGACCGTGGGCGGCGAGCGGCGCGGGGACGGGGAAGTCGGGCAGGGGCCTGCCCACCGGGTCGGTTGCGATCTCGGTCGTCTCCTCGCGTGCCACTCGCACAACCTACCGGAGCAACCGCTGGGTCAGCCGTCTCCCGCGCCGGTGCGCGCGGCGCCCGCGGCGACCCGCGCGGCGCTGTCCCGCCTGGCGCGCGGGTGGCTGGTCGCGTACACCTCGCGCAGCGTGTCCGGCGTCACCTTCGTGTAGATCTGCGTCGTCGTCACCGACGCGTGCCCCAGCAGCTCCTGGACCACCCGGACGTCGGCACCGCCGGCGAGCAGGTGGGTCGCGAACGAGTGCCGCAGCGTGTGCGGGGACACGTGCTCGGCCCCCGGGAGCCCGGCGCGCTCGGCGGCCGTGCGGAGCACCGCCCAGGCGCTCTGGCGCGACAGCCGCGCACCGCGGGTGTTGAGGAACACCGCCGCTCCCCCGCGCCCCGCGGCCGCCAGCGCCGGCCGGGCGCGCACCAGGTACGCCTCCAGCGCCTCGACGGCGTACGCCCCGACCGGGACCACCCGCTCCTTGCTTCCCTTGCCGAACAGCCGCACGGCGGCGCGGCCCTCGGTCAGGTCGAGGTCGTCGACGTCGAGCCCGACCGCCTCGGAGATCCGGGCCCCGGTGGAGTACACCAGCTCGAGCAGCGCGCGGTCCCGCAGCGGCACCGGCCCGTCGCCGAGCGAGGCGGCCTCCAGCAGCCGCTCCACCTCGTGGGTGCCGATGGCCTTCGGCAGCACCTGCGACTGCTTCGGCGGGCGCACGGCGCGGGCCGGGTCGGCGGCGGTCAGCCCCTCCAGGACGGCGAACCGGTGCCAGCCGCGGACCGCCACCACGGCGCGCTTGGCCGAGGACGCCGACAGCACCGCCCGGCCGTCCGCGCCGGTCCGCACGGCGGTGAGGAAGTCCTCGACGTCGTGCTCCGCGACCTCGGCGACCGACGCACGTCCGGCCGCGGCCAGGTGGTCCACGTACCGCGTCAGGTCGCGACGGTACGCGGCCAGCGTGTTCGCGGACAGGCCGCGCTCGACGGTGAGGTGCGCGAGGTAGCCGTCCAGGGCGGCGCGCAGCGCGGGGGGCGGCTGCTCGTCCGTCATGCCGGTGCCTCCCCGCGGGCGCCTCGGTGGGTCAGAGCGGGAGGAACACGTCGACCGCCACCGCGACCGACAGCAGCGACAGGTACGTGATCGACCCGTGGAACACCGACATCGCGCGCAGCTTGCCGCGGCGCGGGTCCTGGGCGCGACGGTACAGCGCCACGTTCGACCAGAGGAACCACACGCCGAGCACGGTCGCGACGAGCGCGTACACCCAGGTCATCCCGGCGACCGGGACCAGCAGCAGCGAGCAGGCGATCATCGCGACGGTGTACGCGATCATCTCCTTCGCGACCTTCGACTCGGCCGCGACGACCGGCAGCATCGGCACGCCGGCCGCGGCGTAGTCCTTGCGGAACTTCATCGACAGCGGCCAGTAGTGCGGCGGCGTCCAGAAGAAGATGACGCCGAACAGCAGCACCGCGGCCCAGGACAGACCGCCGGTCACCGAGGACCAGCCGATCAGCACGGGCATGCAGCCGGCGGCGCCGCCCCAGACGATGTTCTGCGGCGTGCGCCGCTTGAGGATCATCGTGTAGCCGACGACGTAGATCAGGATCGCGCCGCCGGTGAGCAGCGCGGACGGCACGTTGACCAGCAGCGCGAGCCACAGCAGCGAGCCGACGCCGAGCGCCAGGCCGAACAGCAGGGCCGCGCGCGGGGTGATCTCGCCCGTGACCAGCGGCCGCCGCTTGGTGCGGTTCATCACCTGGTCGATGTCGCGGTCGATGTAGCAGTTCAGCACGTTCGCCGCGCCGGCCGCGGCGGCGCCGCCGACCAGCGTGGCGAGCACCAGGCCGATCGGCGGGAACCCGCCCTGCGCCAGGATCATCGTCGGCAGCGTCGTGACGAGCAGCAGCTCGATGACCCGCGGCTTCGTCAGCGCGACGTAGGCGGCGAGGCGGCGGCGCAGCACGCTCCGGCTGCCCGGTGCCGCGGCACCCGGGGCCCGCGACGAGGCCCCGGCGGGAGCGGCTGGGCTCATCGTGCGCACGCTCCGGTCCTCCGCCCGTCGCTCGGCCGCCGCAGCCGGACGGCCGCGCGGATGATCCCGACCATCGTACGGCCCCCCGGGCAGCAGATGCGGCCGTGAACCGCCTGGGACCTGGGTCCCGGTCGTGTGACGTCCGTCGCCTCGGGCTCCTACGCGGCGGACCGACCGGCGGACCCCCGCCCAGCGGGTCTAGGCTCGAACGGCACGCCCGGCCCCGGGGGAGACTGGACCGGGCGTGAGCGGCGCCCGGCCTGGTCAGGACGGGCCCGACCGTCGACGCCCCGGCCCGGAGTCCGGGGCGAGAAGTGAGGTGGCACGACGATGACAGAGGGCATCACGCCGCTCGACCGGGTGGCCGACGCGGGCGTCGCCGTATGGCTGGACGACCTGTCCCGGGAGCGGCTGCGCACCGGGAACCTCAAGGACCTCGTGGCGGAGCGCCGCGTCGTCGGGGTCACGACGAACCCGACGATCTTCGCGAGCGCGCTGGCGAAGGGCGAGTCCTACGACGAGCAGCTCAAGCAGCTGCGGGCGCAGGGCACGGACGTGGACGGCGCGGTCTTCGCGATCACGACCGACGACGTGCGGGAGGCGGCCGACGTGCTGCGCCCCGTCTACGACGCCACCGACGGCGTGGACGGCCGCGTGTCGATCGAGGTCGACCCGCGGCTCGCGCACGACGCGCAGGCGACCGTCGACTCGGCCCGCGCGCTGTGGTCGACCGTCGACCGGCCGAACGTGTTCATCAAGATCCCCGCGACGCTGGACGGCCTGCGCGCGATCACCGAGGTGCTCGCCGACGGCATCAGCGTCAACGTCACGCTGATCTTCTCGCTCGAGCGGTACCGCGCGGTGCTCGACGCGTTCCTCGAGGGCCTCGAGCGGGCGAGGGCCAACGGGCACGACCTCGCCCCCATCGCCTCCGTCGCGTCGTTCTTCGTGTCCCGCGTGGACGCGGCGATCGACCCGAGGCTGGACGAGATCGGGTCCCCCGAGGCCGCGGAGCTGCGCGGCAAGGCCGCCATCGCCAACGCCCGCCTCGCCTACGGGGTCTACGAGGAGGTCGTCGCCTCCGACCGCTGGCAGGCGCTCGCCGCCGCCGGCGCGAAGCCGCAGCGGCCGCTCTGGGCGTCCACCGGCGTCAAGGACAAGGCCTACCCCGACACCCGCTACGTCGACGAGCTCGTCGTCGCCGGCGTCGTCAACACCATGCCCGAGGCCACGCTGCAGGCCGTCGCCGACCACGGCGACTTCCGGGGCGACACCGTCACCGGCACCCAGGCCGAGGCGCAGCGCGTCGTCGACGCCCTGGCCGGGCTCGGCATCGGGATCGACGAGGTCACCGACCAGCTCGAGCGCGAGGGCGTCGACAAGTTCGAGAAGTCCTGGGCCGAGCTGCTCGACACCGTCCGCGGCGGCCTGGAGCAGGTGGCCGAGTGAGGCCCGCGAAGGTCACCGCGGAGCACAACCCGCTCCGCGACCCGCGGGACCGCCGGCTCCCCCGGATCGCCGGGCCCTCGGGCCTGGTGATCTTCGGGGTGACCGGCGACCTCGCCCGCAAGAAGCTCATGCCCGCGGTCTACGACCTGACCAACCGCGGCCTGCTGCCCCCCGGCTTCGCGCTCACCGGGTTCGCCCGGCGCGACTGGGAGGACCAGGACTTCGCGCAGATCGTGCACGACTCCGTCAAGGAGCACGCCCGCACGCCGTTCCGCGAGTCGACCTGGCGCCAGCTGTCCGAGGGCATCCGGTTCGTCCAGGGCACCTTCGACGACGACGACGCGTTCGACCGGCTGCGCAAGACCGTCGAGGACCTCGACGTCACCCGCGGCACCGGCGGCAACCACGCGTTCTACCTGTCGGTCCCGCCGAGCGCGTTCCCGGTGGTGTGCAAGCAGCTCGCCCGCTCCGGCCTGTCGGAGTCGGTCGAGGACGCCTGGCGGCGCGTCGTCATCGAGAAGCCGTTCGGCCACGACCTGCAGTCGGCGCGCGAGCTGAACGACGTCGTGTCGAGCGTCTTCCACCCGGACGACGTGTTCCGCATCGACCACTACCTCGGCAAGGAGACGGTGCAGAACCTGCTGGCGCTGCGCTTCGCCAACCAGCTGTTCGAGCCGATCTGGAACGCCAACTACGTCGACCACGTCCAGATCACGATGGCCGAGGACATCGGCGTCGGCGGCCGTGCCGGGTACTACGACGGCATCGGCGCGGCGCGCGACGTCATCCAGAACCACCTGCTGCAGCTGCTCGCCCTCACGGCGATGGAGGAGCCGGTCACGTTCGACGCGCACGACCTCACGGCCGAGAAGATCAAGGTCCTCTCCGCGGTGCGCGTGCCCAAGGACATCGGCAAGCACACCGCCCGCGGCCAGTACGCCGAGGGCTGGCAGGGCGGCGAGAAGGTCGTCGGCTACCTCGACGAGGGCGGCTTCGACCCCAACTCGACGACCGAGACCTTCGCCGCGATCCGCGTCGACGTGGACACCCGCCGCTGGGCCGGCGTCCCGTTCTACCTGCGCACCGGCAAGCGCCTCGGCCGCCGCGTCACCGAGATCGCCGTCGTGTTCAAGAAGGCGCCGCACCTGCCCTTCGAGTCCACCGCGACGGAGGAGCTCGGGAAGAACGCGCTGGTCATCCGGGTGCAGCCCGACGAGGGCGTCACCCTGCGGTTCGGCGCCAAGGTGCCGGGCACCGCGATGGAGGTCCGCGACGTCACGATGGACTTCGGCTACGGCCACGCCTTCACCGAGTCCTCCCCCGAGGCCTACGAGCGCCTCATCCTCGACGTCCTGCTGGGCGACCCGCCGCTGTTCCCGCGGCACGAGGAGGTCGAGCTCTCCTGGAAGATCCTCGACCCCATCACCCAGTACTGGGCGTCGAAGGGCAAGCCGGAGCCGTACCGCGCCGGCACCTGGGGGCCGGAGTCGGCCGACCGCATGATGGAGCGCGACGGACGGACCTGGAGGCGACCGTGATCATCGACCTGCCCAAGACGACCACCCGCGACATCAACAAGCGGCTGGTGCAGGAGCGGGACGAGGGCGGCGCCGTCGCCCTCGGGCGCGTGCTGACGCTCATCATCGACGTCGGCTCCGACGACCCCGAGGCCGCCATCGAGGCCGCGAACGACGCGAGCCGCGAGCACCCCTGCCGCGTCATCGTGCTCACCGAGTCCGGCCCCGAGGCCGCGGACTCCGAGCTCGACGCGCAGATCCGGCTCGGCGGCGACGCCGGCGCCTCCGAGGTCGTGCTGCTGCACCCGTCGGCGGCGCAGGCCCGGCACCTGGACACCCTGGTGCTCCCCCTGCTGCTGCCGGACGCCCCGATCGTCGCCTGGTGGCCGTACCAGGTGCCCGACGACCCGTCCCAGCACCCGCTCGGTCAGCTGGCCCGGCGCCGGATCACCGACAGCACCGAGTGCACCGACCCGTCGGACGCGCTGCACCGGCTCGCCCGCGGCTACGCCGAGGGCGACACCGACCTCGCGTGGACCCGCACCACCCTGTGGCGCGGGCTCATCGCCGCGACGCTGGACCAGCCGCCGTTCGAGCCCGTCACCCGCGCGGTGGTCGCGGGCGAGAGCACCCACCCGTCCGTCGACCTCATGGCGGCCTGGCTGGGCTGGGCGCTGAACTGCCCGGTCGACATCGAGCGCCAGGCCGACGCCCCGGCGATCACCCAGGTGCGGCTCGAGCGGAAGTCGGGCCCGATCGTGCTCGACCGGCCCGACGGCAAGACGGCCGCGCTGCGCCAGCCCGACCAGCCCGAGCACCGGATCGCCCTGCCGAT
Source organism: Cellulomonas hominis (assembly GCF_005239125.1). GTDB lineage: Bacteria > Actinomycetota > Actinomycetes > Actinomycetales > Cellulomonadaceae > Cellulomonas > Cellulomonas hominis_A. The sequence continues at coordinate 8,377 of NZ_SZYE01000040.1, forward strand.
CCGACAGCTGCGCGAGTGCCTGGCCGAGGAGCTCCGCCGGCTCGACGCCGACGAGGTCTACGGCGAGGTGCTGCGCAAGGGCCTGACGAAGGTGGGCGCGTGACGGCCGCCGCCGGGGCGCCGCGCACGGTGCTGGTGCACCCGGACGCGGACACGCTGGCCGAGGCCACGGCCGCGCGGCTCATCACGCGGCTGGTGGACCTGCAGTCCGCTGCGGCGCCCGTGCACGTGGTCCTGACCGGCGGGACGGTGGGGATCAAGACCCTCGCCGCCGTCGCCGGCAGCCCGGCGCGCGGAGCCGTCGACTGGACCGGCGTGCACCTGTGGTGGGGCGACGAGCGGTTCCTCGCCGACGGCGACGCCGACCGGAACGAGACCCAGGCGCGGTCGGCGCTCGTCGACGTGCTCGGCGACGCCCTCCCGGCGGCGAACGTGCACCCGATGCGCCCGCTCGACCCCGCCGCGGGCGTCGCGACCCCGGAGGACTCGGCCGCGGCCTACGCCGCCGAGCTCGCCGCGTTCGCACCCGAGGGCGCCGACGTCCCGACGTTCGACGTGCTCATGCTCGGCATGGGACCCGACGGCCACGTGGCGTCCCTGTTCCCCGGGCACGAGGCCGTGGACGTCACCGGCGTCCCGACCGTCGGCGTCCACGGCTCCCCCAAGCCGCCGCCGGAGCGCGTCTCGCTCACCTTCGAGTCCATCCGCGCGGCGCGCGAGGTGTGGGTCGTGGCGGCGGGCGCCGAGAAGGCACCGGCCGTCGCGTCGGCGCTGTCCGACGCCGCGGTGCGGGTCACGCCCGCCGCGGGCGCCCGCGGCACCGAGGCGACGCTGTGGCTCGTCGACGCCGCGGCGGTCGCCGAGGTCGGCGCGGCGTAGCAGCCCGCACTCCCCCGGGTACGACGAGGGCCCCGCAGCCACCCGGCTGCGGGGCCCTCGTCGCACGCAGCACCCGAGCCCGCTGGCGGGCTCGCTCGGGGCCGAGGCGCCGGCGCCGGACGCGAGTTCGCCGGTTCCGCACTCAGCGCCCGCGCGGAACCGGCGAACTCGCGCGCAACCGGCGAACTCGCGCGGAGCGGCGAGCTCGACGCGCCGCCGGGCGGCGCCGGACGCGGCGAGGGCCCCGCAGCACCGGCTGCGGGGCCCTCGCGCGAGGCGTGCGGGTGCGGTCAGCGCACCCCGCCGCGCCGGCGGGCACGGAGCGCCGCCAGGGCCTCGTCCAGGATCGCCTCGCCGTCCTCGGCGGACCGGCGCTCCTTCACGTAGGCCAGGTGGGTCTTGTACGGCTCGTTGCGCACGGGGGACGGCGGGTTCGCCTCGTCCTGGCCGGCGGGGAACCCGCAGCGCGGGCAGTCCCAGGTCTCGGGGGCCTCGGCCGCCGCCTCCTCCGCGAAGGACGGGCGGGTCTCGTGGCCGTTCGCGCACCAGTAGGAGATCCAGATGCGGGGCGCCGCGTCGCCGCGCTCGGCCTCGCCCATGGGGCCCGCACCGACGCGGGACCCCCGGATCGCACTTCCGCTCGCCATGAGGTCTCTCCCTCAGCTCACGCGCTCGATGAGACCGAGCAGCACGATCACGACCGCCCACACGAGGCTGACGCCCACGGTGATGCGGTTGAGGTTGCGCTCGGCCACGCCGGAGGACCCGGCGCTGCTGGTGATGCCGCCGCCGAACATGTCGGACAGGCCACCGCCCTTGCCCTTGTGCAGCAGGACGAGCGGGACGAGCAGCAGGCTCGTGACCACCAGGAGGACCTGGAGGGCGATGGTGAGGGCTGTCACGGCGGGTCTGGCTCTTCTCGCTGTCGGGGACCCCGGGCGGGGTCGGTCGGGTGGACCGCGGTCCAGGGTAGGCGACGCAGCACCGGGGAATCCAGCACGACAGGCCGGACCGGGGGCGCGTCGCCCGGGTGGCCGGGGTCGCGCGGCGGCGTGCTGCCGCCGCGCGACCCCGTACCGGGGGTGGCTCAGGCGCCGACGTGCTCCTGGAAGCGCGCGATCTTGGCGAACTCCTCCGCGTCGAGCGACGCGCCGCCGACGAGCGCGCCGTCGACGTCGGGCTTGCCGATGATCTGCGCGGCGTTGCCGGACTTCACCGAGCCGCCGTAGAGCACGCGGACGGCGTCGGCGACCTCGGCCGAGTACAGCTCGGCGAGCTTGCCGCGGATGGCCGCGCACACCTCCTGCGCGTCCTCGGGGGTCGCGACCTCGCCGGTGCCGATGGCCCAGACGGGCTCGTAGGCGATGACGACGGTCGGCGCCTGCTCGGCGGTGACGCCGGCCAGGGAGCCCTCGAGCTGCGTCAGCGTGTACTCGACGTGGGTGCCCGCCTTGCGGATCTCCAGGCCCTCGCCGACGCACACGATCGGGGTGATGCCGGCGCCGAGCGCCGCGACCGTCTTGGCCGCGACGACCGCGTCGGACTCGGCGTGGTACTCGCGGCGCTCCGAGTGGCCGGTCGCCACGTAGGTGACGCCGAGCTTCGCGAGCTGCGCCGCCGACACCTCGCCGGTGTAGGCGCCGGACGCGTGCTGCGACACGTCCTGCGCGCCGTAGCCGATCTCCAGCTTGTCCGCGTCGACCAGGGTCTGCACGGAGCGGATGTTGGTGAACGACGGCAGGACGACGACCTCGGCGGTGCCGAAGTCGTGCTTGGCGTCCTTGAGGGTCCACGCGAGCTTCTGCACCAGGTGCACGGCCTCGTGGTGGTCGAGGTTGAGCTTCCAGTTGCCCGCGATCAGGGGGGTACGTGCCATGTGGATCAGTCCTCCAGGACCGCGATGCCGGGGAGGGTCTTGCCCTCGAGGAGCTCCAGCGACGCGCCGCCGCCGGTGGAGATGTGGCCGAAGCCCGCCTCGTCGAAGCCGAGCCGGCGCACGGCCGCGGCCGAGTCGCCGCCGCCGACGATCGAGAAGCCGTCGGTGTCGACGAGGGCCTGCGCGACGGCCTTGGTGCCCTCGGCGAACGCCGGGAACTCGAACACGCCCATCGGGCCGTTCCAGGCGATCGTCTTGGCGCCGAGGATGGCCTCGCGGAACAGCTCGCCCGACTTCGGGCCGATGTCCAGGCCCATCTTGCCGGCGGGGATCTTGTCCGCGTCGACGGTCTCGTGCGGGGCGTCGGCCGCGAAGCCGTCGGCCGCGACGATGTCGACCGGGAGGACGATCTCGACGCCCGACTCCTGCGCCTGCGCGAGGTAGCCCTTGACGGTCTCGACCTGGTCCTCCTCGAGCAGCGAGGAGCCGACCTCGTGGCCCTGGGCCTTGAGGAAGGTGAACACCATGCCGCCGCCGATGAGCAGCTTGTCGGCCTTGGTGAGCAGGTTGGCGATGACGCCGAGCTTGTCGGAGACCTTGGAGCCGCCGAGCACGACGACGTAGGGGCGCTCGGGGTCCTCGACGGCCTTGCGCAGCGCCTCGACCTCGGCCAGGACGAGCGAGCCGGCCGCGTGCGGCAGGCGCAGCGCGACGTCGTAGACCGACGCCTGCTTGCGGTGCACGACGCCGAAGCCGTCGGACACGAACGCGTCGGCCAGCTGGGCCAGCTCGTCCGCGAGCTCGCCGCGCACGGCGTCGTCCTTGGACGTCTCGCGCGCGTCGAACCGGATGTTCTCGAGCAGCGCGATCTGGCCGTCCTCGAGCGCCGCGACGGTCGCCTTGGCGGAGTCGCCCACGACGTCCTCCGCGAGCGTGACCGGCTGGCCGAGCAGCTCGCCCAGGCGGGCGGCGACGGGGGCCAGCGAGTACTTCGCGTCGGGCTCGCCCTTCGGGCGGCCGAGGTGCGCGGTGACGACCACGCGGGCGCCGGCGTCGAGCAGGCCCTTCAGCGTGGGCAGCGCGGCGCGGATGCGGCCGTCGTCGGTGATGGTCGTGCCGTCGAGCGGCACGTTGAAGTCGGAACGGACGAGCACGCGCTTGCCGCGCAGGTCGCCGAGGTCCTCGATGGTCTTCATGCTTGCCTACCTTGCTCCGCGGGGCCGTCGGGACCGACGACCGGGGCTGTCCATGACGGCGCCCGCGCACGCCGGGGTCGGAGGCCGACCCCGGCGTGCGCGGGCGCATGTGCGTCGCTACGGACGGCTGAGGGTCAGAGACGCTCGCCGACGTAGGAGGTGAGGGTGACGAGGGAGTTGGAGTAGCCCCACTCGTTGTCGTACCAGGACACGACCTTCACCAGGTCGCCCGACACCTTGGTCAGCTTCGAGTCGAAGATGCTCTGGTGCGGGTCGGTGACGATGTCGGAGGACACGATCTCGTCCTCGACGTACGCCAGGACGCCCTTGAGCGGGCCCTCGGCGGCGGCCTTGACCGCGGCGTTGACCTCGTCCACCGTGACCTCGCGCGAGGCGGTGAAGGTGAGGTCGGTCGCCGAGCCGGTGATGGTCGGGACGCGCAGGGCGTAGCCGTCCAGCTTGCCCTTCAGCTCCGGCAGCACGAGCGCGACGGCCTTGGCGGCGCCGGTCGAGGTCGGGACGATGTTCTGCGCGGCGGCGCGGGCACGACGGAGGTCGCGGTGCGGGCCGTCCTGCAGGTTCTGGTCACCCGTGTAGGCGTGGATCGTGGTCATGAGGCCACGCTCGATGCCGATCGAGTCGTTGAGCGCCTTCGCCAGGGGGGCGAGGCAGTTCGTGGTGCACGACGCGTTCGAGATGATGTGCTGCGTGGCCGGGTCGTACGACTCGTGGTTCACGCCGACGACGAAGGTGCCGTCCTCGTTCTTCGCCGGGGCGGAGATGATGACCTTCTTGGCGCCGGCGGCGATGTGCGCCTTCGCCTTCTCGGCGTCCGTGAAGAAGCCGGTCGACTCGATCACGATGTCGGCGCCCAGCTCGGCCCACGGGAGGTTGGCCGGGTCGCGCTCCGCGAGGGCGCGGATGTTCTTGCCGTCGACGATGATGTTGTCGTCGTCGAAGTCGACGCTCAGCGGGAAGCGGCCCAGCACGGTGTCGTACTTGAGCAGGTGAGCCAGCGTCTTGTTGTCCGTCAGGTCGTTGACGCCGACGATCTCGATGTCGGCGCCCGACGCCACGATGGCCCGGTAGAAGTTGCGCCCGATGCGGCCGAAGCCGTTGATGCCGACCTTGATGGTCACTTGCCCTCCTCGGCACGCGCCGGCACAGGCCAGCGCACACTGTTGCGGTGATGGACTGCGCACGCCGGTGTGCGCTCCCGGAAACTCCGCGGTCACACGATCTTGACCCTCAGAACATCTCCGGATGGCCTAGAGCCTATACCCGCACGCGGGGTCGCGCAGGGACCTAGGTCTGGCGGGCGGGACGGCCGTCCGTGGTGCGGACGTGCTTTCACCCGCCGGCCGCGGCCTGCTAGAGGTCGAGCAGGTCGGGGCTCAGCCCGGACTCGGTGTCCGGGATGCCGAGGTCGGCCGCGCGCTTGTCGGCGGTCGCCAGCAGGCGGCGGATCCGGCCCGCCACCGCGTCCTTGGTGAGCACGGGGTCGGCGAGCTTGCCGAGCTCCTCGAGCGACGCCTCCTTGTGGGCGAGCCGCAGCTCCCCCGCCTCGCGCAGGTGCTCCGGCACGTCGGCACCCAGGATCTCGAACGCGCGCTCCACGCGGGCGCCCGCGGCGACCGCGGCCCGTGCCGAGCGGCGCAGGTTCGCGTCGTCGAAGTTCGCCAGGCGGTTCGCCGTCCCGCGCACCTCGCGCCGCACCCGGCGCTCCTCCCAGACGAGCAGCGTGTCGTGCGCGCCGAGCCGGGCCAGCATCGCGGCGATCGCGTCGCCGTCCCGGATGACCACCCGGTCGACGCCCCGCACCTCGCGGGCCTTGGCGGGGATCTGCAGCCGGCGCGCGGCGCCGACCAGCGCCAGGGCGGCCTCCGGCCCGGGGCAGGTGACCTCGAGCGCCGAGGACCGGCCGGGCTCGGTCAGCGAGCCGTGCGCGAGGAACGCCCCGCGCCACGCCGCCTCGGCCTCCTGCACGCCCGCGGACACGATCTGCGGCGGCAGCCCGCGGACCGGGCGCCCGCGGTTGTCCAGCAGCCCGGTCTGCCGGGCCAGGGACTCGCCGTCCTTCACGACCCGCACCACGTACCGGTTGCCGCGGCGCAGGCCGCCGCCGGAGACCACGATCACGTCGGACTGGTGCCCGTACACCTCGGCGATCGCGGTGCGCAGCCGGCGGGCCGCCATCCCGGTGTCCAGCTCCGCCTCGATGACGATCCGCCCCGAGATGATGTGCAGCCCGCCCGCGAACCGGAGCGTCGCCGACACCTCCGCCTTCCGGCACGACGTCTTGTCGACCTGGAGCCGCGCAAGCTCGTCCTTCACCTGTGCCGTCAGAGCCATGCGGTCATCCTGCCATTCCCTGGGGTGCGCCGACGTCGCCGAGGTAGCCCTCGACCACGTCGCTGATCGCCGCGGCCAGCCGCAGCGCGTCGTGCCGGGGTGTGCCGTCGCCGCGCCGCACCTGCCGCAGCAGCAGCCGGCCGCCCTGGGCGCGGGTGCGCTCCTCCAGCTCGTCGACGTCCTCCACGGACCCGGGGTCGGCGATCACCGCGTCCAGCCGGAGCTCCGGGGCGTGCTGCCGCAGCGCGTCGAGGTGCTCGCACGGGCCCATCCCCGCGGTCTCGGCGTCCGGGCTGAGGTTGAGCACCGCGATCTTGCGGGCCGGGGTCCGGTGCAGCGCGTCCGCCAGCTCCGGCACGAGCAGGTGCGGGATCACGGAGGTGTACCAGGACCCGGGGCCGAGGACGACCCAGTCGGCCTCCTGCACGGCCGCCACGGCCTCGGGCAGCGCCGGCGGGCGGTCCGGCAGCAGCCGCACCGCCTCGATCGGGTCCCGGGCGACGGCGACCTGGCTCTGCCCGGTGACCACCTCGAGCGTGCCGTCCGCGCGGCGCACGTCCGCCTCGATGGCCAACGGCACGGCGGCCATGGGCAGCACGCGGCCGCGCGCGCCCAGCAGCCGGCCGACCCAGTCCAGGCCGTCGACGGTGTCGCCGAGCAGCTCCCACAGCGCCACGATCAGCAGGTTGCCGACCGCGTGGTTGTCCAGGTCGCCGGCGGAGGTGAACCGGTGCTGCAGCACGTCCCGCCACGTGCGGCCCCAGTCGGAGTCGTCGCACAGGGCGGAGAGCGCCATCCGCAGGTCGCCGGGCGGCAGCACGTCCAGCTCGTCGCGGAGGCGGCCGGAGGAGCCGCCGTCGTCCGCGACGGTCACGACCGCGGTCAGCCTGTCCGTCACGCGGCGCAGCGCCGACAGGGACGCGGACAGCCCGTGCCCGCCGCCCAGGGCGACGAACGCGGGGTGCCCGTCGCGGGACGGGCTCATTCCTTGCCGAGGTCGCGCGCGGCCACGGTGACGCGCTGGCCCCGGTTCCGCAGCCGCTCGGCGATGGCCTCGCTGATCGCCACGGAGCGGTGCTTGCCGCCCGTGCAGCCGACGGCGATCGTCACGTAGCGCTTCTCCTCCGCGAGGTACCCGGCGAGCACCGGCTCCAGCGCGTCGACGTACCGGTCGACGAAGTCGACCGCGCCGGGCAGCCCGAGCACGTAGTCCCGCACCGGGGCGTCCCGGCCCGACATGTGCCGGAGCTCGGTGATCCAGTACGGGTTGGCCAGGAACCGGACGTCGACGACGTGGTCGGCGTCGAGCGGGATGCCGTACTTGAAGCCGAACGACAGCACGTTGACCCGCAGCGCGTCCTCCTCCTGCTCCGAGGACACCGCGCCGCGCACGATCCGGCCGAGCTCGTGCACGTTCGTCTCCGAGGAGTCGATCAGCACGTCCGCGCGCTCCCGGATGTCCTGGAGCAGGCTGCGCTCGGCGGTGATGCCGTCGAGGATGCGGCCCTCGCCCTGCAGCGGGTGCGGGCGGCGCACCTGCTCGTACCGGCGCACCAGCACCTCGTCCGAGGCGTCCAGGAACAGGATCCGGTAGTCGATGCCGGACTCCCGGAGCTGGGCGAGCACCGCGAGCAGGTCGGCGAAGAACTCCCGCCCGCGCACGTCGACGACGGCGGCGATCCGCAGGTCGGCGCTCGGCGGGCCGCCGTGGGTCAGCATGCCGACCAGGTGCGTGAGCATCTGCGCGGGCAGGTTGTCCACGACGTACCAGCCCATGTCCTCCAGCACCGCGCCGGCGCGGGTGCGGCCGGCGCCGGACATGCCGGTGATGATCAGGACGTGGGGCTGCCGGACGCGGGGCGCCTGGGTGGCCGCCTCGATCGCGGGGATGCCGTGCGGGACGGTGATCGGCGAGGTCTCGTCGCTCATGCGCCCAGCATGCCAGGCGCGCCGCCCGTCGGGGTCACCGGGTCGGTGGCCGGGGCCGGGACCCCGGTTGCCGGCGCCGGGACGCCCGTGCCCGGGGCCGGGTTCCCGGCGGCCGGGGCGGGGGCGCCGGCGGGCTCGGTGCTCCCGGCCAGCGCCGCCACGACGGCCGCCGCCGTGCGCGCGCCCATGCCGGGGACCGCGGCGATCTCCTCCGCCGTCGCCGCCCGGAGCCGCTTGAGCGAGCCGAAGTGCTTGAGCAGCGCCGCCGACCGCGCGGGGCCGAGGCCCGGCACGGTGTCGAGCGCCGACACGGTCATGCCCTTGCTGCGCTTCTTGCGGTGCGCGGTGATCGCGAACCGGTGCGCCTCGTCGCGGACGCGCTGCAGGAGGTACAGCCCCTCGGAGGAGCGCTGCAGGATCACCGGGTAGTCGTCCCCCGGCAGCCACACCTCCTCCAGCCGCTTGGCCAGGCCGCACAGCGCGACGTCGTCGATGCCGAGCTCCGCCAGGGCGGCCGCGGCGGCGGCGACCTGCGGCGGGCCGCCGTCGACCACGACGAGGTTCGGCGGGTAGGCGAACCGCTGCGGCCGGCCGGTCGTCTCGTCGATCGGGCCCGACCGGACCGGGCCGGCGTCGGCGTCGGCCAGCGCCTCGGCGACCTGGTCCTCCCCCAGCCCGAGCTCGAGGTCCCCGGCCTGCTCGCGCTCGGCGAGGTAGCGGCGGAACCGGCGGGTGATCACCTCGTGCATCGCGGCGGTGTCGTCGCGCGCGCCGGTGCCCTCCGGGCCGCGGATGCCGAACGTCCGGTACTCGCTCTTGCGGGGCAGCCCGTCCTCGAACACCACCATCGACGCCACCTGGAACGTGCCCTGGTTGTGCGACACGTCGTAGCACTCGATCCGCAGCGGCGCCGAGTCCAGCCCCAGCGCCTCCTGGATCTCCTGGAGCGCCTGGCTGCGGGTGGTGAGGTCCCCGGCGCGGCGGGTCCGGTGCAGCGCGAGCGCGTGCTCGGCGTTCTTCCGGACCGTCTCGGCCAGCTCGTGCTTGTCACCGCGCTGCGGCACGCGGACGTGCACCCGGCTGCCGCGCAGCCCGGACAGCCACGCCTGCACCTGGTCCAGGTCGTCCGGCAGCACCGGGACCAGGACCTCGCGCGGCACCGAGCCCGCCGCCGCCCCGGCCGCCGCGGCGCCGGCGTCGCCGCCCGGCGCGTCGCCGTACACCTGCTGGAGCAGGTGCTCGACGAGCTGGGCGTCGGTGACGTCCTCGACCTTCTCCACCACCCAGCCGCGCTGGCCGCGGATCCGGCCGTCCCGGACGTGGAACACCTGCACCGCGGCCTCGAGCTCGTCCCCGGCCAGCGCGAAGATGTCCGCGTCGGTGCCGTCCGACAGCACGACGGCGTTCTTCTCGGTGGCGCGCTTCAGGGCGCCGATGTCGTCGCGCAGCCGGGCCGCGCGCTCGTAGTCCATCTCGGCGGCGGCCTCCTGCATCCGCGCCGTGAGCCGCTTGGTGAACCGCGCGGTGTCGCCGGCCATGAAGTCGGCGAACTCCTCCGCGAGGACGTGGTGGTCCTCCTGGGAGATCTTGCCGACGCACGGGGCGGAGCACTTGTCGATGTACCCGAGCAGGCACGGCCGCCCCTGCTGCTTCGCGCGCTTGAACACGCCCGCGGAGCAGGTCCGCACCGGGAATACCCGGAGCAGCAGGTCGACGGTCTCCCGGATCGCCCAGGCGTGCGCGTACGGCCCGAAGTACCGGGTGCCGGGCCGCTTGGCGCCGCGCATCACCTGCACCCGCGGGAACTGGTCGGCGAGGGTCACGGCCAGGTACGGGTAGGACTTGTCGTCGCGGTACTTCACGTTGAACCGCGGGTCGAACTCCTTGATCCAGGAGTACTCCAGCGCGAGCGCCTCGACCTCCGTGCCGACGACGGTCCACTGCACCGAGGCGGCGGTGGTGACCATCTGCTGCGTGCGGGGGTGCAGGCCGGCGACGTCCTGGAAGTACGAGTTCAGCCGGGACCGCAGGCTCTTGGCCTTGCCGACGTAGATGACCCGGCCGTCCTTGTCGCGGAACCGGTAGACGCCGGGCTGGTCGGGGATCTCCCCCGGGGCGGGACGGTAGGTGGCGGGGTCAGCCATGCCGACCACCGTAGTTCGCGGCACCGACGGGCGGGGCCACGGGGGCGCCGGCCGCGGCCGGCGGGGCGCAGGCCGGGCCCGCGGCCGGGCGCCCCGGTACCGTCGGCCGCATGGGACTGCTGCACGAGTACGCCGCCGACGTCGTCTGGACGGGCGCGGGCGCCACGGGGACCACCGGGTACGCGGCGTACAGCCGGGACCACGAGGTGCGGGTCGCCGGGAAGGCGACCGTGCTCGCGTCGGCCGACCCCGCGTTCCGGGGCGACCCGGCGCGGCACAACCCCGAGGAGCTGCTCGTCGCCGCGCTGGCCGAGTGCCACATGCTCTGGTTCCTCCACTTCGCCGCCACGTCGGGCGTGGCGGTCGTCGGGTACGCGGACCGGGCGACCGGGACCATGCGGGTCGAGGCGGCCGGCCACGGTCAGTTCACCCAGGTCGTGCTGCGGCCGCAGGTCACCGTGCGGCCCGGCGGGTCCGCGGCGGACGACGGCGCCGGGCTGGACGCCCAGCTCGCCGACCTGCACCACCGGGCGCACGAGCACTGCTTCATCGCCCGGTCGGTGACGTTCCCGGTGCTGACCGAGCCGGCCCCCGCGGTGCTGGAGTCCGCGGGGCCCGGCCCGGTCGGCTGACGGTCGGCCGGCGCCTCAGGCGCTCGCGCGCACCGCGGCCGGCTCGTCCAGCACCTCGGCGAGGAACGTCCCGGTGTGGCTGGCCGCGACCCGCGCGACCTGCTCCGGCGTGCCCTGCGCGACGACCGTGCCGCCGCCCGAGCCGCCCTCCGGGCCCATGTCGATGACCCAGTCCGCGTTCTTGATCACGTCGAGGTTGTGCTCGATGACGATCACGCTGTTGCCCTTGTCGACGAGGCCCTGCAGCACGCCGAGGAGCTTGCGGATGTCCTCGAAGTGCAGGCCCGTCGTCGGCTCGTCCAGCACGTAGACGGTGCGGCCGGTGGACCGGCGCTGCAGCTCGGTCGCCAGCTTGACGCGCTGCGCCTCGCCGCCGGACAGCGTCGGCGCGGGCTGCCCGAGCCGGACGTAGCCGAGGCCGACGTCGACGAGGGTCGAGAGGTGCCGGGCGATCGCGGGCACCGCGGCGAAGAACTCCGCGGCCTCCTCGATCGGCATGTCCAGCACGTCCGCGACGGTCTTGCCCTTGAAGTGCACCTCGAGCGTCTCGCGGTTGTACCGCGCGCCGTGGCAGACCTCGCACGGCACGTAGACGTCCGGCAGGAAGTTCATCTCGATCTTCAGCGTGCCGTCGCCCGAGCACGCCTCGCAGCGACCGCCCTTCACGTTGAACGAGAACCGCCCGGCGGTGTAGCCGCGCACCTTCGCCTCGGTCGTCTCGGCGAACAGCTTGCGGATCCGGTCCCAGACGCCGGTGTACGTCGCCGGGTTCGACCGCGGGGTACGGCCGATCGGACCCTGGTCGACGTGCACGACCTTGTCCAGGTGCTCCAGGCCGCTGACCCGCTTGTGCCGGCCGGCGACGCGGCGGGCGCCGTTCAGCTCGTTGGCCATGACCGTGTAGAGGATCGAGTTGACCAGCGTCGACTTGCCGGACCCGGACACGCCGGTGACGGCCGTGAACGTGCCGAGCGGGAACGACACGTCGACGTTCTGCAGGTTGTGCTCGCGGGCGCCGTGCACGGTGACCTGGCGCTTCTTGTCCACCGTGCGGCGCTGCGCCGGCATCGGGATCGAGCGGCGGCCGGACAGGTACGCGCCGGTCATCGACTCGCGCGACGCGAGCAGGCCCGCCAGGTCGCCGGAGTGCACGACCTTGCCGCCGTGCTCCCCCGCGCCGGGGCCGACGTCGACGATCCAGTCCGCCGTGCGGATGGTGTCCTCGTCGTGCTCGACCACGATGAGCGTGTTGCCGAGGTCGCGCAGCCGGGTCAGCGTGTCGATGAGCCGGCGGTTGTCCCGCTGGTGCAGCCCGATGGACGGCTCGTCCAGCACGTACAGGACGCCGACCAGCCCCGAGCCGATCTGCGTCGCGAGCCGGATGCGCTGGGCCTCGCCGCCGGACAGCGTCGCGGCGGCCCGCATGAGCGAGAGGTAGTCGAGGCCGACGTCCAGCAGGAAGCCGAGCCGCGCCTGGATCTCCTTGAGCACCTGCTCGGCGATCTGCCGCTCGCGGACGCCGAGCTCGAGCCCGTCGAGGAACTCCTTGGCCTCCCGGATGGGCAGCGCGCAGACCTCGGCGATCGACCGGCCGCCGACGCGCACCGCCAGGACCTCGGGCTTGAGGCGGGTGCCCTCGCACACGGGGCACGGGACCTCCCGCATGTACGCCTCGTACTTCTCCTTGCTCCACTCGGACTCGGTCTCGGAGTGGCGGCGCTCCAGGAACGTCACCACGCCCTCGAAGCCCGTGGAGTACTGCCGCTCGCGACCCCAGCGGTTCTTGTACTTGACGTGCACCTTGTGGTTCTCGCCGAACAGCACCGCCTTCTTGGCGCGCTCCGGCAGCGCCCGCCACGGGGCGTCCATCGAGAACCCGAGGTCCTCGGCGAGCGCGCTGAGCACCCGCTCGAAGTACTCGGAGGAGATCTGCGCCCACGGGGCCACCGCGCCGTCGCGCAGCGACAGGTCCTCGTTCGGGACGACCAGGTCGGGGTCGACCTCGAGCCGCGAGCCGAGGCCGGTGCACTCGGGACAGGCGCCGTACGGGGCGTTGAACGAGAACGTGCGGGGCTCGATCTCCTCCAGCGTGAGCTGGTGGTCGTTCGGGCACGCGCGGTTCTCGGAGAACCGGCGCTCCCGCTCCGGGTCGTCGGCGTCGAGGTCCACCATGTCGACCACGAGCAGGCCGCCGGCCAGGCCGAGCGCGGTCTCCACCGAGTCGGTGAGCCGGCGCTGCACGCCCTCGCGGGACACCAGGCGGTCGACCACGACCTCGATGTCGTGCTTGAGCTTCTTCTCCAGCGTCGGCGGCTCGGAGAGCTGGACCACCTCGCCGTCCACGCGGGCGCGGGCGAAGCCCTTGGCCTGCAGCTCCTTGAACAGGTCGGCGTACTCGCCCTTGCGGCCGCGGACCACCGGCGCGAGCACCTGGTAGCGCGTGCCCTCGGGCAGCTCGAGCAGCCGGTCGACGATCTGCTGCGGGGTCTGCGCGGTGACGCGCTCGCCGCACACCGGGCAGTGCTGCGTGCCCGCGCGCGCGAACAGCAGGCGCAGGTAGTCGTAGACCTCGGTGATGGTGCCGACGGTCGACCGCGGGTTCCGGTTGGTCGACTTCTGGTCGATCGACACCGCGGGCGAGAGCCCCTCGATGAAGTCGACGTCGGGCTTGTCCATCTGCCCGAGGAACTGGCGCGCGTACGCGGACAGCGACTCGACGTAGCGGCGCTGGCCCTCCGCGAAGATGGTGTCGAAGGCCAGCGACGACTTCCCGGACCCGGACAGGCCCGTGAAGACGATGAGCCTGTCGCGCGGGAGGTCCAGGTCGACGTTGCGCAGGTTGTGCTCGCGGGCCCCCTGGACCACCAGACGATCATTCACGCGCAGCATGCTACGGCGCACCACCGACATGCGCACATGTGTTCGAACCGTAAAGGAGCGTCGACCTGCGGTGTCGTCCCTGGCCGGGAGCATGATGGGACCGTGCCCGACGACGCCGCCGTGACCGACCACACCCCCGCGCCGACCCCCATCGGCGACTACGCCGTGCTGGGCGACGGCCGCACCGCCGCCCTCGTGTCCCGCGCCGGGTCCGTCGACTGGCTGTGCCCGCCGCGGTTCGACTCCCCCGCGTGCTTCGCCGCCCTGCTCGGCGGCCCCGAGCACGGCCGCTGGCTGCTGACCGCCCCGGACGCGACCCGGGTCACCCGCCGCTATCTCGCCGACTCGTTCGTGCTCGAGACGACCTTCGAGACGCCGACCGGCACGGCCGTGCTGCTCGACGCGATGCCGCTCGGCGACGGCCGCTGCGACCTCGTCCGGCGGGTGACGGTCGTGCGGGGGTCGGTCCGGCTGCGGCACGAGTGGGTCGTGCGGTTCGGGTACGGCGCGGTCGTGCCCTGGGTGCACCGCGTGCCCGACGCCGACGGCCGGGGCGAGGTCATCCGCGCCGTCGCCGGCCCGGACAGCCTGGTGCTGCGCGGCGACCGGCTCCCGCGCCCCGGCCGCGGCCCGCACCGCGGGCACGCCGACGAGTTCGTCCTCGCCGAGGGCGAGGGCGTCACGCTCTCCCTCACCTGGGTGCCGTCCTGGCAGCCGGTCCCCCGCGCGCCGCGGCTCGCGCACCGGGTCGAGGCCACCGAGCACCAGTGGGCGCACTGGGCCCGATCCGCCCGGTACCGCGGCACCTACCGCGACGCGGTCGTCCGGTCGCTGCTCGTGCTCCGCCTGCTCACGGACTCCGAGACCGGCGGGATCGTCGCGGCCGCGACCACCTCGCTCCCCGAGGACCCCGGCGGCGAGCGGAACTGGGACTACCGGTACTGCTGGCTGCGGGACGCCGCCATGACCCTGGAGGCCCTGCTCGAGCACGGCTACCGGCACGAGGCGCAGGCCTGGCGGCAGTGGCTGCTGCGCGCCGTCGCCGGCGACCCCGCCCAGGTGCAGATCATGTACGGCGTCGACGGCTCCCGGGACCTGCCCGAGCGGACCCTCGACCACCTGCCGGGCTACGCCGGGTCCCGGCCCGTGCGGGTCGGCAACGCCGCCGTCGGCCAGGTGCAGAACGACGTGCTCGGCGAGGTGATGGCCGCGCTGCACCTCGCGCGGGCGTCCGGCGTGGCCGAGGGCGACGACTCGTGGTCGCTGCAGACCCACCTCGTCGACCACCTGTGCCGGACCTGGCGCCGGCCCGACAACGGCATCTGGGAGGTCCGGGGCGAGCCGCGGCACTTCACGCACTCCAAGGTCATGGCCTGGGTCGCCCTCGACCGGGCCGTGCGGGGCGTCGAGGAGCACGGCCTGCCGGGGCCGGTCGACCGGTGGCGGCGCGAGCGGGACGCCGTGCACGCCGACGTCCTCGCCCACGCCTGGGACGCGGAGCGGGGCACCTTCGTGCAGCACTACGGCGCCACGCACACCGACGCGGCCCTGCTCCAGCTGGTGCTCGTGGGCTTCCTGCCGCCCGGCGACCCGCGGTTGGTCGGCACCGTCGCCGCGATCCGCGCCGAGCTCGAGGTCGCGCCCGGCCTGCTGCTCCGCTACCGGACCGAGCGCACCGACGACGGCCTGCACGGGTCCGAGCACCCGTTCCTCGCCTGCTCCGGCTGGCTCGCGGACGCGCTCGCGCGGCAGGGCGACGTCGCCGGCGCGACCGCCGTCCTCGACGTCCTCGACGGCCTGCGGACCGACGTGGGGCTGCTCGCGGAGGAGTACGACCCGGCGACCGGCCGGATGATCGGCAACGTCCCGCAGGCGCTGTCGCACCTCGCGCTGGTGCGGGCGGTGCACAGCCACGACGAGGCGCTCGCGCGCGGCGGGACCCCGGAGCCCCGGCACGAGGCGGTGGGGCGGCCGTGAGCGCGGCGTCCGGCTACACCGGGGACGTCGAGCCGGGCGGCCCGCCCGCGGTGCGCGCGCTCGACGAGGTGGTGCTCCGCAAGCTGTCGGTGGGGCCGATGGACAACGCGGCGTACGTGCTCGCCTGCCGGCGCACCGGGGAGCGGCTGCTGGTCGACGCGGCGGCGGAGCCGGACCGGCTGCTGGCGCTGCTGCGGGCGGGGTCGCCGGGCAGCGGCGCCTCCGACGCCGCCCACGGCGCTGCCGACACCGCCCACGGCGCTGCCGACGCCGCGGCGGCGGGTGCGTGG
>NZ_SZYE01000041.1 GCF_005239125.1 Cellulomonas hominis
CGGCACCCGGTCCGCCAGCCGCGCCGCCCCCGACGTCACCCCGCGCCCGACCCAGTAGAACAGGTGCGACCGCGCCATCACGACGACGAAGAGCCCGGCGATGACGGCCCAGAACGGCCAGCCGCCCATGCCGTACGCCGCCGCCGTGTCGCTCACCCGCCCGAGTCTACGAGTGAGGCGACCCTCACTGCCGCCCCCGTGGTCGCCGTCGGCCGCCCCCGGGTCGGCCGGGCGGGAAGGGGGCGTCGGGCCTGGGACCGAGGTCCCGATCTGACCGCGAGGTGGACGTGCTAGCGTCTTCGCCGAACCTGAGTTCACCCAGGGTTGTTACCCGCCGTCGTCGCGGGGCAAGACCTGAGTCGCAGCGATGCGCCTCAGGTCTTTTTTTGTGCCCCGACGCCGACGGCCTCGACGAGGAGTACGAACATGACGTCCGCGACGACGCGCGACAGTGCCGAGGAGATCATCCGGGCCGTCGGAGGACCGGAGAACGTCCTCAGCCTGACCCACTGCGCCACCCGGCTGCGCTTCGAGCTGCGCGACGCCTCGGTGGTGGACCAGCAGGCCGTGGAGGCGGTGCCCGGCGTGATGGGCGCCGTGCCGCAGTCCGGCGACCGCTACCAGGTGGTCGTCGGCGGGGCCGTGCAGACGGTGTTCACGCAGATCATGCACCTGCCGACGATGGCCGGCGTGGGTGCCGGCCGGCAGTCGGACGCCGACGTGAAGGCGGCGGCGCGCTCGAAGGCGCGCGGCAAGGTCGCCTGGCTGGACGCCGTGTTCGAGTACCTGTCGGACTCGTTCCGCCCCCTGCTCGGCGTGCTGCTGGGCGCCTCGCTGATCATCGCGTTCGCGGCGGTGCTGGACGCGCTCGGCGTGGTCGACTTCCGCGCGGCCGACAAGCCGGCGACCTGGGTGTTCGTCGACGCGATGTGGCGGGCGGTGTTCTACTTCCTGCCGATCATGGTCGCGTACAACGCGGCGAAGAAGCTGCAGGTCGACCCCTGGCTCGGCGCCACGGTCATGGCCGCCGTGATGACGCCGGACTTCCTGAAGCTCACCGACGCGGCCACGACGATCTGCACCACCAACGCCACGCTCGGCACCACGGCGTGCGTCGCGGACGTGTTCGGGCTGCCGATGCAGCTGAACGACTACGGCGGCCAGGTGTTCGTGCCGCTGATCATGGTCGCGGTGCTCGCGCCGCTGTACCGCGGGCTGAAGCGGGTGTTCCCCGAGAACATCCAGATGGTCTTCGTGCCGTTCCTGTCGATGGTCGTGATGATCCCGGTCACCGCGTTCCTGCTCGGCCCGCTCGGCATCTGGCTCGGCTCCGGCCTCGGTGACGGCCTGGCGTGGCTCAACGGCAACGCCCCGATCGTGTTCGCCATCGTGATCCCGCTGATCTACCCGTTCCTGGTGCCGCTGGGGCTGCACTGGCCGCTGAACGCGCTGATGCTGGTCAACCTCAACACCCTCGGCTACGACTTCATCCAGGGCCCCATGGGCGCGTGGAACTTCGCCTGCTTCGGCGCCACCGCCGGCGTGCTCGTGCTCGCGGTCCGCGACAAGGACGTGCAGATGCGCCAGACCGCCACCGGCGCGCTCGCCGCCGGTCTGCTCGGCGGCATCTCGGAGCCCTCGCTGTACGGCATCCACCTGCGGTTCAAGCGGATCTACCCGCGCATGCTCGTCGGCTGCCTCACCGGTGGCGTCATCATCGGCGTGCTCGGCGGCGTGGACACCAACGCGTTCGCGTTCACCTCGCTGCTGACCATCCCGGTGTTCAGCCCGATCCCGGTCTACCTGATCGCGATCGCCGCGGCGTTCGCCGTATCGATGGTCCTGGTCATCGTGTCCGACTACCGCACGCCGGAGCAGCGCGCCGACGCCCTGGCCGCCAAGGCCCAGGCGGAGGCCGACCTCGCGCTGGAGGCGGCGGCCGTGGGCGCCCCCGCCGCGGGTGCCGCGTCCGCGGGTACCCCGGCCGCGGCGTCCGCCGGCACTCCGGCCGCCGCCCCCGTGGCGTCCGCGCCGGTCGCGCCCACCGCGGCCGTGCTGACCCCGGTGGCGGGCGAGATCGTCCCGCTCGCCGAGGTCGACGACCCGGTGTTCGCCTCGAAGGCGCTCGGCGAGGGCGTCGGTGTCGTCCCGTCGGACGGCGTGGTCGTGGCCCCGGTCGCGGGCGAGCTGCTCACCGTCGCCGACACGGGCCACGCCTTCGGCCTCAAGACCGCCGACGGCGTCGAGGTCCTGGTCCACGTCGGGATCGACACCGTGAAGCTCGCGGGCACCGGCTTCGAGGTCGCCGTCCGCAAGGGCGAGCACGTGGCGGCGGGGGACCGGCTCGTCACGGTCGACCTCGGGGTCGTCCGGGAGGCCGGGTACGACACCACCACGCTCGTCACGGTGGTCAACGCCCGCGCGCTCACGCGCGTCGAGCCGCACCCGGCCGGTACGGTCGCCCGGGGCGGCGTCGTGATCGACGTCGAGCCCTGACCGCCCTCGCGGGGGTCGCACCGGAGGGTGCGGCCCCCGCGCGCGGGGCCCTCGGGCGCCGCACCCCGACCCGGCGAGGAGCGACGTGGACATCCTCCGCGTGTTCAACAACAACCTGGTGCTCGCGCGCGCCGAGGACGGCTCCGAGGTGATCCTCACCGGCCGCGGCCTGGGCTTCCAGGCGAAGCCGGGCGACCGGGTGGACCCCGAGCGGATCGTCCGCGTGTTCCGGCCCGACGACGGCCGGGACCCGGACCACCTGGCGGGCCTGCTCGCGGGCATCCCGCCGGAGCACGTCCAGCTGGTCGGGGACGCGCTCACCGAGGTCGGCCTGCAGGCGGTCGCGGCCCGGCCGGCGCTGGTCGTCGCGATGGCCGACCACGTCAGCTTCGCGCTCGCGCGGGCCGAGGCGGGGCAGGTGGTCGAGTACCCGCTGCTCGCCGAGGTGACCAACCTCTACGCGGAGGAGCACGCGCAGGCCACGCGGCTGCTCGACGCGATCAACGCCCGCGTGGCGACCCCGCTGCCGGCGACCGAGGCCGTCGGCCTGGCGCTGCACCTGGTCAACGCCGGGTTCGCGACCGGCGACCTCGCGTTCAGCTACACGATGACCGGGCTGATCCAGCAGTTCCTCGACGTCGTGGCCGGCGCGCACGGCGTCGTGCTCGAGGCCGGCTCGGTGAGCGTCGGCCGGTTCGTCACGCACCTGCGCTACCTGTTCGTCCGGGTGCACCAGCGCCGGCAGCTCGACGACGAGCGGCACTCCGCCGTCGGGGACGCGATCCGGCAGACCTACCCGGAGGCCGTCGAGACCGCCGACCGGCTCGCGCGGCTGGTCGAGGTGCGGCTGCAGGCGGCGCTGACGCCGGACGAGGTCGCGTACCTCGCGCTGCACGTCGCCCGCGTGGTGCAGGACGCGCAGCAGCCGGGCTGAGCCGGGTCCGGGCCGGTGCCGGCGGCGGGCCGGTGCCGGGCCGCGGCGCCCGGGCCTCAGCGGGTCGCCGGGAGCTCCACGTCGTCCGGGAGCTCCGGGTGGGGGTCGTGCGGCGCGTCGTCGGCGCTCCGCCGGGCGAGCAGCGGCCTCGTGACCGCCGCCAGCGCGTACAGCCCGATCGCCAGCAGCACGATCGTCGCCCCCGGCGGGATGTCCTCCCAGTAGGTGATCGACAGCCCGACGACGCTCACCGCGATCCCGATGCCCGACGCCAGGGCCATCACCCGGGAGAACGAGCCGACCAGCAGCTGCGC
This sequence comes from Cellulomonas hominis, assembly GCF_005239125.1. GTDB lineage: Bacteria > Actinomycetota > Actinomycetes > Actinomycetales > Cellulomonadaceae > Cellulomonas > Cellulomonas hominis_A. Next base: position 3,745 of record NZ_SZYE01000041.1, read on the forward strand.
GACCGCCACCGGGACGATCATCAGCGCGCTGACCAGCAGCAGCCCCACGACCCGCATCGCGATCGTCACCGTGAGCGCCGACATCGCGGCGACCACCATGTTCAGGGCCGTCACCGGCAGGCCGGACCCGCGCGCGAACTCCTCGTCGTGGCTCACCGCGAACAGCACGTGCCGCAGGCCGAGCCCGACCAGCAGCACGCCGACGGCGAGCCCGGCGGTCCACCACAGGTCGCCGGTGGACACGGTCGAGATCGAGCCGAACAGGTAGGACACCAGGTTGGCGTTCGTGCCGCCGGCGAGCTTGATCAGCAGCACGCCGCCGGCGATGCCGCCGTAGAACATCAGCGCGAGCGCGAGGTCGCCGGAGGTGCGGCCGCGGGCGCGCACCCACTCGATCGCGACCGACCCGATCAGCGCCGCGACCACCGCGCCCGGGATGGCGAGCGTGTCCTGCGGGACCAGCCCCGCCCAGGTGCCGACCAGCCAGCCGAGCGCGACGCCGGTGAGGGCCACGTGGCCCAGCCCGTCGCCCATCAGCGCGAGCCGGCGCTGCACCAGGAACGTCCCGACGACCGGCGCCGCGGCGCCGACCAGCACGGCGGCGATCAGCGCGCGCTGCATCAGCGGGGACGACAGCATCGCCCCGAGCGTCTCGAACCACGTCACGGCAGGACCTCCATGGACAGCCCGGTGCCCGGGTCCGGCGGGGGCGGGTCGGCGTGCGGGTGGGTGTGCTCGTGCTCGGGCCCGGCGTGCTCGCCGCGCGGGGTGGGCGGCGGCCCGTCGTAGACGACCCGGCCGTGCCGCAGGGCGACCGCGCGGTCGATGAGCCCGGCGAACGCGCCGAGCTCGTGCAGGATCACCAGCACCGTGCCGCCCGCCTCGTGCAGCCGGCGGACCGTGGCGACGAACGTCTCCTGCGTCGGCAGGTCGATGCCGGAGGTCGGCTCGTCGAGCACCAGCAGGTCGGGCTCGCGGACCAGCGCGCGGGCGATGAGCACCCGCTGCTGCTGGCCGCCCGACATCTGCAGCACCGAGCGGTGCGCGTGCCGGGCCATGCCGACCTGCTCCAGCGCGGCGAGCGCCCGCTTCCGGGCGTCCCGCGGCGGGCGCAGCGTGCGGCCGTGCACCAGGCCCGACACGACGACCTCGACCGCGGTGGCCGGGACGCCGCCGCCGGCGGGCAGCCGCTGGGGCACGTAGCCGATCCGGTCCCACGGGACGCCGTTGCCGAGCGCGCCGCCGAGCAGCCGGACCTCGCCCGCCGTGCGCGGCGCGATGCCGAGCAGGGCGCGGACCAGCGTCGACTTGCCGGAGCCGTTGGCGCCGAGCAGGGCGACGACCTCGCCGCGCTCGACGCGCAGGTCCACCCCGGACAGGATCTGGTGGCCGCCGAGGACGACGTCGACGCCGGTGGCGAGGACGGCGGGCTCGGCGCCGGGGGCCGTGGTGGCTGCGTCGGTCATGCGCACGAGAGTGCCGTACGGAGCGTGTCGAGGTTGGCCCGGGCGACCGAGACGTAGTCCTGCGTGTCGTCGGTCAGGCCCTCCAGCGGGTCCAGCACGGCGGTGTCGACGCCGAGCTCGTCCGCCAGGGTCTCGGCGACCTTCGGGCTGGCGAGCGTCTCGAAGAAGATCGTGGACACGCCCTCGTCCTGCACGACCTTCCCGACCTCGGCCAGGCGCGCGGGCGACGGCTCGCCCTCCGGGTCGACGCCGGAGATGCCGACCTGCTCCAGGTCGTACCGCTCGGCGAGGTAGGAGAACGCCTCGTGCGTGGTGACGATCGTGCGGCTCTCGCAGGACGCCAGGCCCGTGGCGTACTCGGCGTCCAGGTCGGCCATCTGCTGCGCGAACGCCTCGGCGTTGGCCTGGAACTCGTCGGCGTGGTCCGGGTCGATCTCGGCGAGCTGCGCGGCGACGTCGTCGGCGACCGCGGGCAACCGGCTGGGGTCGAGCCAGAAGTGCGGGTCGAGGGAGCCGTGGTCGTGGCCGTCGTCCTCGGCGTGCTCCTCGCCGTCCGCGCTGTGCTCGGCCGCGTGCAGCTCGGTGTCCTGCGCCGCGTCGACGACGTGCGCCGGCGGGTTCGCGTCGACCGCGTCGTCCACCGACGCCTGGAACTCGGACAGGTAGACGACGAGGTCGGCGCGGCCGACCGCGTCCACCTGGGCGGGGGAGAGCTCGAGGTCGTGCGGCTCCGCCCCGGGCGGGGTGAGGGTGTCGACCTGCACCAGGTCGCCGCCCACCTGCTGCGTGACGTACTGCAGCGGGTAGAACGAGGCCAGCACCGCGATGCCGTCGCCGGACCCGCCGCCGGAGCCGCCCGAGCCCGGGGAGGAGCAGGCGGTCAGCGCGAGGACGACGCCCGCGGACACGGCGAGCGGCAGGGTGGTGCGGCGGAGGGACATGGCTCCATCATCGGACTGTTGAGAACGAGTGTCAAAACCGCTCCCCGCGGCGCACGTCCGCGGTGCGGCGCGGCCGGTCACGCGCCGTCCCGGCCCGGTAGCCTGTCGGACGATCCCTTCCCCCGCGCCACCCAGGCGCGCAGGACCCCGGCACCAGGAGCACTCACCGTGGCAGCACCCTCCCGTCTCGACTCCGTCGTCTCCCTCGCCAAGCGGCGCGGCTTCGTCTTCCAGAGCGGGGAGATCTACGGCGGTTCCCGCTCCGCGTGGGACTACGGGCCGCTGGGCGTCGAGCTCAAGGAGAACATCAAGAAGCAGTGGTGGCGGACCGTCGTGCAGAGCCGCGACGACGTCGTCGGCCTCGACTCCGCGGTGATCCTGCCGCGCCAGGTCTGGGTGGCCTCGGGCCACGTCGGCGTGTTCACCGACCCGCTGACCGAGTGCCTGCACTGCCACAAGCGGTTCCGCGAGGACCAGATGCTCGAGGAGTTCGAGGAGAAGAAGGGCCGCGCGCCCGAGGGCGGCCTCGCCGAGATCGCCTGCCCGAACTGCGGCACCCGCGGCCAGTGGACCGAGCCGCGTGACTTCAACATGATGCTCAAGACCTACCTCGGCCCCGTCGAGGACGAGTCCGGCCTGCACTACCTGCGGCCCGAGACCGCGCAGGGCATCTTCGTGAACTTCGCGAACGTGCTGACCACCGCGCGCAAGAAGCCGCCGTTCGGCATCGGCCAGATCGGCAAGTCGTTCCGCAACGAGATCACCCCGGGCAACTTCATCTTCCGGACCCGCGAGTTCGAGCAGATGGAGATGGAGTTCTTCGTCGAGCCCGGCACCGACGAGACCTGGCACCAGTACTGGATCGACCAGCGCACCGACTGGTACGTCGACCTGGGCATCTCCCGCGAGAACCTGCGGCACTACGAGCACCCCGCCGAGAAGCTCTCGCACTACTCCAAGCGGACCGTCGACATCGAGTACCGGTTCGGCTTCTCCGGCTCCGAGTGGGGCGAGCTCGAGGGCATCGCGAACCGCACCGACTTCGACCTCTCGACGCACTCGAAGCACTCCGGCCAGGACCTGTCGTACTTCGACCAGACCAAGGACGAGCGCTGGGTGCCGTACGTCATCGAGCCGGCCGCCGGCCTGACCCGGTCGCTCATGGCGTTCCTGGTCGAGTCGTACGCCGAGGACGAGGCGCCGAACGCCAAGGGCGGCGTCGACAAGCGCACCGTGCTCAAGCTCGACCCGCGCCTCGCGCCGGTCAAGGCCGCGGTGCTGCCGCTGTCCCGCAACGAGGCCCTGTCGCCCAAGGCGCGGGACCTCGCCGCGGAGCTCCGCAGGTCCTGGAACGTCGACTTCGACGACGCCGGTGCCATCGGCCGCCGGTACCGCCGCCAGGACGAGATCGGCACCCCGTTCTGCATCACCGTCGACTTCGACACCCTCGAGGACCAGGCCGTCACCATCCGGCACCGCGACGACATGACGCAGGAGCGCGTCGCGCTCGACCAGGTGACCGGCTACCTCGCGCAGCGGCTCGTCGGGGCCTGACCCCTGGGCGGCACGCACGGCCACGCGCACGGCGCGGGTCCCGCCCCCGACGTCACCGTCGGGCGGCGGGCCCGCGCCGTCGTCGTCGCGCTGCTCGGCGTCGCGCTGCTGGCGACCGTCGCCGGGCTCGTGGCGCTCTGGCCGCGGGAGGACGGGCCGACGCTGCAGACCACGCCCGACGGGTCGTCGTACGTCGAGGTGACCGCCACCGACGTCGACCTGCTCGCGGACGCGGAGACGGGGCCGGCGCTGCTCGCGGAGACCGACGACGGCGCGTCGATCACGGTGCAGGTCGCCCCCGAGTACCTCGACGTGATCCAGGCGGGCGACCGGATCCGGGTGCTCACGCTGCCGCAGGCGGGCGCGGCGGCGCCGTACGTGTTCGTCGACCTGGTGCGCGGGCCGCCGATGGCGCTGCTGGCCGCCGTCATGGGCGTGCTGGTGCTGGCGGTCGCGCGGCTGCGCGGGCTGGGTGCGCTGGCCGGCCTGGCCGTGTCCGTCGGCGGGGTGCTGTGGTTCACGGTCCCCGCGCTGCTCACCGGCGGGCCGCCGCTGCCGGTCGCGCTCGTCACCGCCTCGGCGCTCATGTTCGTGCTGCTCTACCTCGCGCACGGGGTGTCGATCCGCACGTCGACCGCGCTGCTGGGCACCCTGGGCGGGCTGGTGGCGACGGGCGCGCTGGCCGCGTGGGCCACCGGGGCGACGCACCTCAACGCCCTCAGCGGCGAGTACGCCCTCGACCTGCGCGCCAACGCCCCCGAGGCCGACCTGCAGGGGATCCTGCTGTGCGGCATCGTGCTCGCCGGCCTCGGCGTGCTCAACGACGTCACCATCACGCAGGTGTCCGCGGTGTGGGAGATCCGGGGGCTGTCGCCGGCCGCCTCCCGGCGGGACCTGTTCCGCGGCGGCATGCGGATCGGGCGGGACCACATCGCGTCGACGGTGTACACCGTGGCGTTCGCGTACCTCGGGGCGGCGCTGCCCCTGATCCTGCTCGTCACCATGTCGGACCGGACGCTGCTGGACACGCTGACGTCCGGGGAGATCGCGGAGGAGGTCGTGCGGACGCTGGTCGGGTCGATCGGCCTGGTGCTGGCGATCCCGCTGACGACTGCGATCGCGGCGGCCCTGGCCCCGGCCCCGGCCGCGCCGCCGGCCACGTCGCCCGCTCCGCCGGGGGTCGCCGCGCCCGCGTCGCCGGCCGCAGCCGACGCGCCCCGCTCCTGAGCCGACCCGCCGAGTCTCCGGACCCGGACTGCACAGCGTGCGCGACGCACAGGCCCCCGGCGGAGACTCGGCGTCGGTGCCGTGGGGTCAGGAGGTCGGCGGGGCGTCCGGGAGGGCGTCGGCCGCCGTGACCGCGTGGACGTGGGCGTGGGCGTGGGTGTCCGGGGCGGCGTGCCGGGCCGGGGCGGCGCCGGCGCGGGTCACGACCAGCGCGGCGATGCCGGTCGTGAGCGGGATCGCCAGCACCAGGCCGATCGACGACACCATGGTCCGCACGATCTCCTCGGCGAACTCCCCGGAGGTCAGCGTCGGCCCGAGCGGCAGGCCGTAGAGCTCGAGCAGCAGCAGCACCGGGAGGGCCGCGCCCGTGTAGGCGAACGCGATCGTGTAGACGGTCGACGCGATGTGGTCCCGGCCGATCCGCATGCCGCCGCGGAACAGCTCGGCCCGCGACGCCTCGGGCGAGACCGCCCGCAGCTCCCACACCGCGGAGGCCTGGGTGATCGTCACGTCGTTGAGCACGCCGAGCCCGGCCAGCACCAGCCCGCACAGGAACAGCCCGCGCAGCGACGTGGCGCCGCTCTCGCCGAGCAGCTGGGCGAGCCGGTAGGAGTCCTCGCTGCTCACGCCCGACAGCCGGGCCCACGCGGCGCCGAGCACGCCCAGGACCGTCGTCGCGGCCAGCCCCGCCAGGGTGCCGAGCAGCGCCGCCGACGTGCGCAGGGAGAGCCCGTGCGCCAGGTAGAGCACCACGGCCATGATCAGCGTCGACGCGCTCAGCGCCACGACGACGGGGTTCTCGCCCCGGACCAGCGCCGGCAGCACGTACACCCCGATGAGCGCGAACGCGATGAGCAGCCCGAGCAGCGCCCGCAACCCGCGGCCCCGCGCGACCAGGATGATCGCGAGGGCGAACACCAGCGCGATCGACACCAGCGGCAGCGTGCGGTCGTAGTCGTGCCACGCCCAGACCTCGGAGTCGGTGCCGGTCGCCGGGTAGTGCTCGACCAGGATGCGGGTGCCGGACGGGACCTGGTCGGCGGTGGTGGACGCCGTGGCCCAGACCTCCACATCCCGCCCGCGCTCCGGACCGCTCGTGATCGTCGCGTGCACCCGCAGGCAGGCGACGTCGTCCGGGATGGTGCCGTCCGGCTGCCGGTCCTCCACCGTGCCCTGGCACTGCTCCAGCGAGGTCCCGGTGACCGTGGCCGTCGGGTAGTCGATCGCGACGTCGCTGATCTGCCGGGCGGTCGTCGGCTCGCCGTGCGGCCAGGTCAGGGCCATGCCGACGGCGGCCGCCAGCACGAGCGGCAGCAGGATCGCGGCGATGACGCGTCGGGTGCGCAGGGCGTCGGGGGAGGGCACGGGGCGATTCTGCCGGGTGCGCGGCGGTCTCGCCCCGGGGCGTCGCCGGTCGGGCGCGTCGGCCGCCCGGACCCGCCCGGTGCGGCCCGCGCCGCGAGGTCCACCCGCCGGGTGGGGGACAATCGAGGCATGACCGCTCCCGCCACCGCCGACCCGGCCGCCCCGGCGGCCGAGGGGCACGTGATCCCGCCGCTGCGCATCGGGCCGCTCACGATCGACACGCCCGTGGTGCTCGCGCCCATGGCCGGCGTCACCAACGCGGCGTTCCGCCGGCTGTGCCGCGAGTCGGGCGCCGGGCTGTACGTGGCGGAGATGGTCACCTCGCGGGCGCTGGTCGAGCGGGGCGAGGAGTCGATGCGGATCATCTCGCACGCCCCCGACGAGAAGCCGCGCTCGGTCCAGGTGTACGGCGTCGACCCGGCGACCGTCGGCGCTGCCGTGCACCTCATCGCGTCCGAGGACCGCGCGGACCACGTCGACCTCAACTTCGGCTGCCCGGTGCCCAAGGTCACCCGGCGCGGCGGCGGCTCCGCCCTGCCGTGGAAGCGCGAGCTGTTCGAGTCGATCCTGCGGGCGGCCGTCGACGCGGCCCGGCCGTACGGCGTCCCGGTCACGGTGAAGATGCGCAAGGGCATCGACGACGACCACCTGACGTACCTCGAGGCCGGCCTGGTCGCGCAGGACCTGGGCGTCGCGGCGGTCGCGCTGCACGCCCGCACCGCGGAGCAGTACTACTCCGGCACGGCGGACTGGGAGGCGATCGCGCGCCTCAAGGAGACCGTCACCGACATCCCGGTGCTCGGCAACGGCGACATCTGGTCCGCCGAGGACGCCGTGCGCATGGTCCGCGAGACGGGCTGCGACGGCGTCGTCGTCGGCCGCGGCTGCCAGGGCCGGCCGTGGCTGTTCGCCGACCTCGCGGCGGCGTTCGCGGGCTCGTCCGAGCGGATCACGCCGGGCGCCCGGTACGTCGCGCAGGTCATCCGCCGGCACGCCGAGCTGATGGTCGAGGCGTTCGGCGACGAGGGCAAGGCCCTGCGCGAGCTGCGCAAGCACATGGCCTGGTACTGGAAGGGCTACGTCGTCGGCGGCGAGCAGCGCGCGGCGCTCGGGCTCGTGTCCAGCCTGGCCGAGCTCGACGACCGGCTCGCGGCGCTCGACCTGGACCAGCCGTACCCGGGCGAGGCCGCCGAGGGGCAGCGCGGCCGCGCGGGGACCCCGAAGCGCCCGCACCTCCCGGACGGCTGGCTCGACAGCCGCGATCTCTCGGAGGACTTCCGCCGCGGCCTCGCGGAGGCCGAGCTGAGCGTCAGCGGCGGCTGACCCCGCGACGTCGGGCCACCTCACCCGCGCCCCCGGCACCCCGGCCCAGCCCGAGCGCGCCCAGCCCCGGCGCGCCGAGTCCCGGCACGCCGAGGTTGCACCACGTGCGGGGTTCGGGCGCCCTGAACCCCGCGACTGCTGCACGTTCGGCGATGTGCGGGGCGCGGGGTGCGGGGCGCGGGGTCAGGCGCGGGTGACCGCGACGCCCCGGGCCAGGGCGCGCACGCCGTCCCGGGTCGCGTGCGGGGCGGCCAGCGCCTCCGTGGCGACCGCCAGGGCGCCGGCCGCTGACGCCCACGCCAGGGCCTCCGCCGTGCCGCGGCCGTCCAGCGTCGCCGCGAGGAGGCCCGCGAGGAACGCGTCCCCCGCACCGTTGGTGTCCACGACGGCGCCCGCCGGGGCCGCGGCGACCTCCCAGAACCCGTCCGCGTCCAGCGCGAGCGCGCCGCCGGCCCCCCGGGTGCACACGGCGAGCCGCGTGCCGCCCGCGACGCGTGCCCGCAGGTAGGCGACCGGGTCCGCCAGCCGCGCCCCGGAGACCAGCAGCACGTCGGCGGCGTCCGCGAACGGGCGCTGGAACTCCGCGACGCCGTCGTCGTCGTGCACGTCGCACCACACCGGCACGCCGGCGTCGCGCGCGGCGGCCAGCACCGGGATCGACAGCTCCGCCAGGTCGACCACGGCGGCCCGCGCCCCGGCCAGCCCGGCGGCCGCGTCGACGGCGACCCCCGGCGACGGCAGCGTCAGGTACACCGACACCCGCCCGCCGTCGTCCGTCATGAGGTTGACGTGCCGCTCGGTCCGCCCGTCCCGCGCGGGCACGGCGTCGAGCGCGATCCGCGGGTGCGCCAGGGCGCCCCGCACCGCGTCGCCGAGCGCGTCCGCGCCGAGCACGGTCCGCAGCCGCACGTCGATCCCGAGCGCCGCCAGCGTGACGGCCTTGCCCGCGGACGTGCCGCCGAGCCCGTCGTGGTGCCCGGACGCGAACAGCGTCTGCGACCGCGCCTCCGGCAGCGCGGCGACCCGGACCAGCGTGTTCCAGGAGGCGGGCCCCACGACGACGACGGGGCCGCCCCCGTGCGCGGGGACGGCCCCGTCGGGGTGCGTCACGGCGTCAGCGCGCCCGGAGCCAGACGGTGGTGTCGCCGGGCAGCTCCGCGCCGACCGGGGCGTCGCCCGGCAGGCCGGAGGCGAGCAGCACCTCGGCGCCGGCGGGCAGCGCGACCGGGGACGAGCCCAGGTTCGCGACGACGACCACCGAGCCGTTGCGCACGGCGATGACGTCCTCGTCGTCCTGGAACTCCGGCTCCCAGGACGCCCCGCCGAGGCCGAGCCGCTCGGCCCGGCGCAGGCGCAGCGCGGCGCGGTACAGCTCGAGCGTCGAGCCCTCGACGCCGTCCTGCGCGTCGGCGGCGAACGCGGCCCACTCCGCGGGCTGCGGCAGCCAGGTCTTCCCGTTCGGCGAGTAGCCGAAGCCCGGGGCGTCGGCCTCCCACGGCAGCGGGACGCGGCAGCCGTCGCGGCCGCGCTCGGCGCCGTTCGTCCGGAAGAACGCGGGGTCCTCGCGGACCTCGTCGGCGAGGGCGGTGTGCTCGGGCAGGCCGAGCTCCTCGCCCTGGTAGACGTAGGCCGAGCCCGGCAGGCCGAGCATCAGCAGCGAGGCGGCGCGGGCGCGGCGCAGGCCGAGCTCGGCGTCGGGCTGCTCGTCCTCGGCGCCGATGCCGTTGGGGCGCGACGACGGGTCGGCGAGGCCGAGGCGGGACGCGTGCCGGACGACGTCGTGGTTCGACATGACCCAGGTGGTCGGCGCACCGACGGTGTCGTTGACCTGGTAGGACGCCGCGATGACCTTGCGCAGCGCCGGGGCGTCCCAGCCGGTCGCCAGGAAGGCGAAGTTGAACGCCTGGTGCATCTCGTCCGGGCGCACGTACCGGGCGAGGCGGCTCAGCGGCTCGACCCAGGCCTCGGCGACGAGCATCCGGTCGCCGTCGTACTCGTCGAGGACCTTCCGCCACGCGCGGTAGATCTCGTGCACGCCGTCCTGGTCGAACATCGGGCCCTGGTTGCCGGAGCCGGAGACGGCGTCGCTGTCGTCGGCACCCTCGATCATGGACACGTGGCCGTCCCAGTCGGGCAGCCCCTCGGCCTTGACCATGCCGTGCGCGACGTCGACCCGGAAGCCGTCGACCCCGCGGTCCAGCCAGAACCGCAGCACGTCCTCGAACTCGCGGCGGACCTCGGGGTTGGACCAGTCGAGGTCGGGCTGCTTGGAGTCGAACAGGTGCAGGTACCACTGGCCGTCGTCGACGCCGTGCTTCTCCGGGGTGAGCCGGGTCCAGGCCGGCCCGCCGAAGATGGAGCCCCAGTTGTTCGGCGGCTCGGTGCCGTCGACCCCGCGGCCGTCGCGGAACAGGTACCGCGCGCGCTCGGGGGAGCCCGGGGGCGTCTTCAGGGCCTCCTGGAACCAGACGTGCTCGTCCGACGAGTGGTTCGGGACCAGGTCGACGACGACCTTCAGGCCCAGCTCGTGCGCGCGGCCGAGCAGCGCGTCGAAGTCGGCGAGCGTGCCGAACAGCGGGTCCACGTCCCGGTAGTCCGCGACGTCGTAGCCGGCGTCGGCCTGCGGCGACCGGTAGAACGGCGACAGCCAGACCGCGTCCACGCCCAGCGCCGCCAGGTGGTCCAGCCGCGCGGTGATGCCCGGCAGGTCGCCGATGCCGTCGCCGTTCGCGTCCGCGAAGGACCGCGGGTAGACCTGGTAGATCACCGCGTCCCGCCACCACGGGCCGTCGACGGGGCCGGGCTCGTGCACCACCTCCGGGGCGGGGCGGGAGATCGGCTGCTGGTCGAGCTGGGTCACGCTGGTCCTCCGGGGGAGACGGGTGCGGAGCTGGTGGAACCGCGCACGATGAGCTCGGGGTGGAACAGGAGCTCCGTGCGCGAGGTGGGGGTGCCGTTGATCTCCGCCATGAGCGCGGAGACCGCGGCCTGCCCCATCGCCTGGACGGGCTGGCGCACCGTCGTGAGCGGGGGGTCGGTGAAGCCGATCAGCGGCGAGTCGTCGAACCCGACGACCGACACGTCCTCGGGGACGCGCAGGCCGCGGGACCGGGCGGCGCGGATCACGCCGAGGGCCATGAGGTCCGACCCGCAGATGATCGCGGTGTGCCCCGAGTCGATGAGCTCGTGCGCCGCGGTGGCGCCGCCCTCGACCGTGAACAGGGTCGTGTTGACGTGCGGCGCGGCGTCCTCGACGCCGAGCTGCGCGCGCAGCTGGGCGGCGAACGCCTGCCGCTTGCGGGCCGCGGGCACGAACCGCTCCGGGCCGATCGCCAGGCCGATGCGCCGGTGCCCGAGGGCGACCAGGTGCCGGACGGCGAGCTCGATCGCGACGGAGTCGTCCGTGGCGATGCTCGGGGCGTCGACCGCCTCGGCGCGGCCGTTGACGAGCACGATCGGCAGCCCGCGCCCGCGGAGCGCGTGGTAGCGCTCCACCGACGCCTGCGTGTCCGCGTGCAGGCCCGAGACGAACAGGATCCCGGCCACGTCGTGGTCGAGCAGGATCTCGACGTACTGGTCCTCGGTGGTGCCGCCGGGCTGCTGGGCGCACAGCAGCGGCGTGTAGCCGCGCTGGGTCAGCATCGACTCGATGACCTGGGCCATCGCCGGGAACACCGGGTTGGACAGCTCGGGCACCACGAGGCCGACCAGGCCGGCGGGGCGGGTGCGGAGCTTCTCGGGTCGCTCGTAGCCGAGCACGTCGAGGGCCGCCAGCACCGCCTGCCTCGCCTGCGAGGAGACGCCGGGCTTGCCGTTCAGGACCCGCGAGACGGTCGCGGTGGAGACGCCGGCCTGCTCGGCCAGGTCGGTGAGGCGTGTGCGCACGGTCGCGAGCGTAGAGGGCACCGTCGCCTCCTCGTCGTCGTTGTCGTCATCCGATCGGGTCCGCTTCGTCCCCTCGGGTCGGAGAGCACTGTAACCGATGCCTGAAAGTTACCGTAACGGCTTGCAACGAGGCCCGGACGTTGATTACCGTCCCCGTCATCGAGCCAGCGCCGGCGGTGCCGGAGACGGCTCGCACCGCCCCTTCTGACGCTGGGAGTACACCCTGATGCGACGGAGCATCCCCGCCCTCGCCACGACGGCCGTCCTCGCGCTCGCCCTCGCGGCGTGCTCGAGCTCGGACAGCCCGTCCGACGCCACCTCCGACAGCCCCGCCGCCGACTCCGGCGCCGAGGGCACCCTGACGATGTGGGTCGACGACACCCGCATCGACTCCATGCGCCCCGTCGTCGAGGCCTTCACCGAGCAGTCGGGCGTCGACGTCGACCTGGTCCAGAAGGCCACGGGCGACATCGGCCCCGACTTCGTGACCCAGGTGCCGACCGGCGAGGGCCCGGACATCATCGTCTCGGCCCACGACGGCCTCGGCGAGTGGGTCAACAACGGCGTGGTCGCGCCGATCGAGCTCGGCGACAAGGCCGCCGAGTTCGCCGACTCCGCGGTCGCCGCCATGGCCTACGACGGCCAGACCTACGGCGTGCCGATCTCGATCGAGAACATCGCCCTGGTCCGCAACAACGCGCTGCTGCAGGACACCCCGGCCACCACGTTCGACGAGCTCGTCGAGCAGGCCAAGGGCGCCGGCACCGACTTCTCCGTGCTGATCCAGCAGGGCGAGGAGTCCGACCCGTACCACCTGTACCCGCTGCAGACCTCGTTCGGCGCCCCGGTGTTCGAGCAGTCCGCGGACGGCTCCTACACCGACACGCTGGCGCTCGGCGGCGACGCCGGCCACGCGTACGCCCAGTACCTGGCCAAGCTCGGCCAGGAGAAGGTCCTCGACCTGTCGATCGACGGCGACAAGGCCAAGCAGGCGTTCCTCGACGGCCAGGCGCCGTACATCGTGACCGGCCCGTGGAACACCTCCGCGTTCGAGGAGGCCGGCATGGACATCTCCGTGCTCCCGGTCCCGTCGGCCGGCGGCCAGCCCGCGCAGCCGTTCGTCGGCGTGCAGGGCGTGTTCATCTCGGCGAAGTCGGCCAACCCGGTGCTCGCCAACGAGTTCGTCGTCAACTACCTCACCACCGAGGAGGCGCAGGACGCGCTGTACGCGGCCGGCGGCCGCCTCCCGGCGCTGACCGCCTCCGCGGACAAGGTCGACGACCCGGTCCTCCAGGGCTTCAACGACGCGGGCGCCACCGGCGCGCCGATGCCCGCCATCCCCGCGATGAGCTCGGTGTGGTCCTTCTGGGGCGCGACCGAGGCGCAGATCGTCGGCGGCCAGGCGGCCGACCCGGCCGGCGCCTGGGACGCGATGGTCCAGAACATCCAGGACGCGATCGGCGGCTGACCGCCTCCGCGACCGCCGGGGTGCCCACGAGGCGCCCCGGCGGTCGCCGCTCGCTCCCCACCCCCCGAACCAGCAGCACCGCCGCGCCGCCCGGAGGCACCCGCATGTCCGACCAGTCGACCGTCCAGGAGGTCGCGCCCGGCGACCCCGGGGCGACCCGCCCGCCCCGCCGGCGCGTGCCCCGCGGCACCACGTCGCACGCCCGCTCCTTCTCCCCGGGCTTCGTCGCCAAGCTGATCCTGATCGGGACGGTCGACGCGCTCGGCGTGTACGGGATCCTGTCCGCCTGGGCCGTCGGGCAGTGGGGGATCCTCGCGTTCCTGGTCGTGGCGCTCGCCGTCGCGAACTGGGCCTACTTCTCCCGCCGGATGCTGCCGGCGAAGTACCTCGTGCCGGGCCTGCTGTTCCTGGTCGTCTACCAGCTGTTCGCGATGGGCTACACCGGCTACGTCGCGTTCACCAACTACGGCGACGGGCACAACTCGACCAAGGCCGACGCGATCTCGCAGATCGCCGCCCAGAACGAGCGCCGCGTCGAGGGCTCGCCCGCGCTGCCGCTGGCGGTCGTGCAGAACGGCGACGAGCTCGGGTTCGCCGTCGTCACCGAGGACGGCGACACCCAGGTCGGCACCGCGGAGCAGCCGTTCGAGGACGTCGACGCCACCGTCGAGTCCGGGCGCATCACCGCCGTCCCCGGCTGGGAGGTGCTCGGGTTCGCCCAGGTCGCCGCCGACCAGGAGGCGATCACGACCCTGCGGGTGCCGTTCTCCGACGACCCGTCCGACGGCTCGGTCCGCACCCAGGACGGCTCGACGGGCTACGTGTTCCAGTCGACGCTCGAGTACGACGCGGCGAGCGACACCTTCACCGACTCCGAGACCGGCACCGTGTACACGCCCGGCGAGGGCGGCAACTTCGTGTCGGAGGACGGCCAGCGGCTGACCCCCGGCTGGCGGGTCGGCGTCGGCTTCGACAACTTCACCGCGATGGTCACGGACTCCCGGATGGCCGGGCCGTTCGCGCAGATCTTCGTCTGGACCTTCGTGTTCGCGTTCCTGTCCGTCGTGACGACGTTCGCGCTCGGCCTGTTCCTCGCGATCACGTTCAACGACCCCCGGGTGCGCGGCCGCAAGGTCTACCGCTCGCTGCTGATCCTCCCGTACGCGTTCCCGGGCTTCCTGTCCGCCCTGGTGTGGCGCGGCATGCTCAACGAGCGGTTCGGCCTCATCAACGAGGTGCTGCTCGGCGGGGCGTCGATCCCGTGGCTGAGCGACCCGTGGCTGGCGAAGGCCGCGATCATCGGCGTGAACCTCTGGCTGGGCTTCCCGTACATGTTCCTCATCTGCACGGGCGCCCTGCAGTCCATCCCGCACGACATGACCGAGGCCGCGCGGATCGACGGCGCCGGGCGCTGGCGGATCTTCCGCTCGCTCACGCTCCCGCTGCTGATGGTGTCGGTGGCGCCGCTGCTGATCTCGAGCTTCGCCTTCAACTTCAACAACTTCTCGCTGATCTACATGCTGACCGGCGGCGGCCCGAACTTCGTGGGCACCCCGTACGTCGTGGGCCACACCGACATCCTCATCTCGATGGTCTACTCCGTGGCCTTCGAGTCCGGGGTCAAGCAGTACGGCGTCGCCAGCGCGCTGTCGATCGTCATCTTCCTGATCGTCGGGGTCATCTCCTACCTCGGCTTCCGTCGCACCCGCACCCTCGAGGAGATCTGAGATGGCCCGCTCGCCCGAGCTGCACACCGCCGTGCGCGGCCGCCGCTGGTGGTCCGAGGTCGGCTGGCGGCACGTCGTCGGCGTCGTGATGATCGCGGTCTGCCTGCTGCCGCTGCTGTACGTCCTGTCCGCCTCGCTCAACCCGGGCGGCACGCTGACCGGGTCGAACCAGCTGTTCCGGACGATCAGCCTGGAGAACTACACCGAGCTGGGCCCGCGGGGCTACGTCAACTGGGCGGTCAACTCGCTCGTGGTGTCCACCGCGACCGCCGTCGGCACCGTGCTCATGGGCGCCGCCGCGGCCTACGCGTTCTCGCGGTTCCGGTTCCGGGGCCGCCGCTCGGGCCTGACGACGCTGCTGCTGGTGCAGATGTTCCCGCAGATGCTCGCGTTCGTGGCGCTGTTCCTGCTGCTGCTGTCGCTGTCCGAGGTGTTCCCGGCCATCGGCCTGAACACCCAGCTCGGGCTGATCTGCGTCTACCTCGGCGGTGCGCTCGGCGTGAACACGTTCCTCATGTACGGGTTCTTCAACACCGTGCCGCGCGAGATCGACGAGGCCGCCAAGATCGACGGCGCGTCCCACGCGCAGATCTTCTGGACGATCATCCTGCGGCTCGTGGCGCCCATCCTCGCGGTGGTCGGCCTGCTGTCGTTCATCTCGTCCTACGGCGAGTTCATCATCGCCAAGGTCGTGCTGCAGCGGCCCGAGCGGTTCACGCTCGCGCTCGGCCTGTACAACTGGGCGTCCGACGAGCGGAACGCACGCTGGGGCATCTTCGCCGCCGGCGCGGTGATCGCCGCGATCCCGGTCGTGCTGCTGTTCCTGTTCCTGCAGAAGTACATCGTCGGCGGCCTCACCGCCGGCTCGGTGAAGGGCTGACGCGCTTGTCCGACCCGACGACGCGGGGCCGGCACGCCGCCGGCCCCGCCGCGTCCGACGCCGTCCCCGTGCGGCTCGGCGCGCACCACGACGGCTCCGCCCTGTACGTCCCGGGCGGGACGCCCGCCCTCGGGGACGTGGTGCCCGTCCGGGTGCGCGTGCCCGCGGGTGCCGGGCCGGACCCCGAGGTGTGGTTGCGCGTCGTCGAGGACGGCGAGCCCCGGGTGTACCCGGCGCGGGCCGACGGGGGCGACGCGCACGAGCGCTGGTTCACCGCCGACGTGCCGGTGACCAACCCCGTGACCTCCTACCGATTCCTGCTGGCCGGCCCGGGGCGGCCGGGCGGGCAGGAGTGGCTGAACGGCGAGGGCACGATCGCCCGGGACGTCCCGGACACCTCCGACTTCCGGCTCGCGGTCACGCCGCCCGGGCCGGACTGGGCGCGGGACGCCGTCGTCTACCAGGTGTTCCCGGACCGGTTCGCGCGGTCCTCCGGCCGGCACGGCGGCCCGCCCGAGGGCGGCCTGCCCGACTGGGCGCTGCCCGCGGCGTGGGGCGACGAGCCGATCGGCGGCGGCCCCGGCACCGGCACGCAGCTGTACGGCGGCGACCTCGGCGGCATCGAGCAGCGGCTCGACCACCTGCAGCGGCTGGGCGTCGACACCCTGTACCTCACCCCGGTGTTCCCCGGCCGGTCGAACCACCGGTACGACGCCCGGACCTTCGACCACGTCGACCCGGTGCTCGGCGGCGACGAGGCGTTCGCGTCCCTGGCGCGGGCGCTGCACGGCCGCGGGATGCGGCTGGTCGGCGACCTGACGACCAACCACACCGGCGACGCGCACGATTGGTTCCGGCGGGCGCTCGAGGACCCGGCGTCGGAGGAGCGCTCCTTCTACTACTGGCAGGACGCCGACCCGGGCTACGTCGGCTGGCTGGGCCACGCGTCGCTCCCGAAGCTCGACCACCACGCGCCGGCGCTCGCCGCGCGGATGTTCGGGGGACCGGCGTCGGTCGTCGGGCGCTACCTGTCCGAGCCGTTCGCGATGGACGGCTGGCGGGTCGACGTCGCCAACATGACGGGCCGGCAGGGCGCCGACGACCTGACGCACGAGGTCGCGGAGCGCATGCGCGCGGCCATGGCGGAGATCAACCCGGACGCCGTGCTGATCGCGGAGCACTTCCACGACGCGGGCGCCGACCTCCGGGCCGCCGGCGGCTGGCACGGGACGATGAACTACTCGGCGTTCACGCGCCCGGTGTGGACCTGGCTGACCGACCCGACGTCGGACGCCGCCTCGGGGCTGCGGTACGTCGAGCTGCCCGTCGGCATCCCGCGCCGCCCCGGCACCGCGGCCGTGGCGGCCATGCGCGAGTTCGGCGCGGCCGTGCCGTGGAGCGTCACCACGCACCAGTGGAACCTGCTGGGTTCGCACGACACGGCGCGGTTCCGGACCATCGCCGGCTCGCGCGACCTGGTCGAGGTGGGTGCGGGGCTGCTCATGACCTACCCCGGCACGCCCGTGCTGTTCGCCGGCGACGAGGGCGGCCTGGCCGGCCGGAACGGCGAGAACTCGCGGGTGCCGATGCCGTGGGACCAGATCGACGCCGGCGGCGGGCCCGCCTGGGACGCGGGGCTGTTCGCCACCTACCGGTCGCTGATCGCGCTGCGCCGGTCGTCCCGCGCGCTGCGCGAGGGCGGGCTGCGCTGGGTGCTCGTCCGGGACGACGCGATCGCCTACCTCCGGGAGACCGCGGACGAGCGGCTGCTCGTGCTCGCGGCGCGGGCCCCGTGGGGCGGCGCGCTGCTGCCGGGGCACCTGCTGGCGACGGGGGAGCAGCCGGAGAACCTGCACGGCGGCGCGGCGCTGGGCGTGGAGCCCGGCGGGCTGCGGCTGCCGGGGGACGGGCCGGGGGTGCAGGTGTGGCGGCTGGCGTGACCGCCGGGTCGGCCGCCCGCCGCCTAAACTGGGGCCCGTGACCAGCGAGCACCCCGACGGCTACGTCGACGCCGACCGGGAGCGCTGGGTCGCCGAGGCACCCAAGTCGCGTGCCCGGACCCCGTTCGAGCGCGACCGCGCGCGCCTGGTGCACTCCTCGGCGCTGCGCCGGCTCGGCGCCAAGACCCAGGTGCTCGGGCCGTCGAGCGACGACTTCGTCCGCACGCGGCTGACGCACACCCTGGAGGTGGCGCAGGTCGGCCGGGAGATCGGCAAGACCCTCGGCTGCGACCCCGACGTCGTCGACACCGCCTGCCTCGCGCACGACCTCGGCCACCCGCCGTTCGGCCACAACGGCGAACGCGCGCTGGCCCACCTCTCCCGCGACATCGGCGGCTTCGAGGGCAACGCGCAGACGCTGCGGCTGCTGACCCGCCTGGAGCCGAAGGTCGTCGGCCCGGACGGGGTCGCCGTCGGGCTCAACCTCACCCGGGCCTCCCTCGACGCGTCCGTCAAGTACCCGTGGGGCGCCGGGGAGGGTCCGCTGTCCGCGACCGGCCGCCCGACGCACAAGTTCGGCGTCTACACCGACGACCTCCCGGTGTTCACCTGGCTGCGCGACGGCTCGCCGACCGGGCGGAAGTGCCTGGAGGCGCAGGTCATGGACCTCGCCGACGACATCTCCTACTCGGTGCACGACGTCGAGGACGCGGTCGTGGGCGGCCGGTTCGACCTCTGGGTCCTGACCGTGCCCGATCAGCGCGCGCGGGTCGTCGAGGCGGTGCAGACCTGGTACGGCGACGCGATCGACGCCGCCGGGCTCGAGGCCGCGATGGACCGGCTGGTCGCGGCCGAGCTGTGGCGACCCGGCTTCGACGGCACCCGCGGCGCGCTCGCCGCGCTCAAGGACACCACCAGCCAGCTCATCGGCCGGTTCGCCCGCGCCGCGCAGGTCGCGACCCGGGAGCGGTACGGCCCCGGCCCGCTGACCCGGTACGCCGCGGACCTCATCGTCCCGATCGAGACGCAGGCCGAGATCCTGGTGCTCAAGGGCCTCGCCGTCGCGTACGTGATGGCGCCGCGCGAGCTCGAGCCGCTCTACCAGCGGCAGCGCGAGATCCTCGCGGACCTGGTGCACGTGCTGTCCGAGCGGGCGCCGCTCGCGCTCGAGCCGCCGTTCGCGGCGGACTGGCGCGCGGCGGCGGACGACGCGGCCCGGCTGCGGGTCGTGGTGGACCAGGTGGCGTCGCTCACCGACGTCAGCGCGGCCGCCTGGCACGCGCGGCTCGCGCCCCCGCCGCGGTACTGACGCAACCTCCGGGCCCCGCGGTGCGTGTACCCGGTGTGAGAGTCACCACCGCCGCCCCGGCCGAGGGGCCCGACGCGCCGGCGGAGCTGCTGCTCCCCGTGCAGCCCGACCGCGCACCCACCCGGCGGGCGACCGCCGACGAGGAGTTCGCCCTGTTCATGGGCGACGCCGCGCCCGCGCTGGCCCGGACCGCCTGGCTGCTGTGCGGCGACGCGCACCAGGCCGACGAGCTCGTGCAGCAGGCACTGGTCCGCACCTACCTGGCGTGGCCGCGGGCGCGGGAGCGGGACCCGCTCGCCTACGCCCGGCGCGTGCTGGCGAACCTGCGGATCGACACCTGGCGGCGCCGGCGCCGCGAGGTGCTGACCGACCCCGGCGACCTGCCGCACGGCGCCGAGCCGTCCGGCGCCCAGCAGCAGGCGGACCGCGACCAGCTGGTCCGCTCCCTGGCCACGCTCAGCACCCGGCAGCGGCGCGTCGTCGTGCTGCGGCACCTGGAGGGCCTGTCCGAGGCCGAGGTCGCCGAGGACCTCGGCGTCACCGTCGGCACCGTGAAGTCCACCGCGTCGCGGGCGCTCGCGCGGCTGCGCGCCTCGCTCGGCGAGGACGCCGCCGCCGGCCCCGGCCGCCCCACCGACCCGAGGAGCACCCGATGAGCACCGACGACGAGTTCGCCCGGCACCTGCGTTCCCGCGTCGAGGCCGCCGCCCCGACCATCTCCGTCGACACCGCCCGGGTCGTGCCGCGCGCCCGGAGGCGGCGGGCCTGGACCCGCGCGGCCGGGGCCGGCG
>NZ_SZYE01000042.1 GCF_005239125.1 Cellulomonas hominis
GCGGCCCCCGCGCCCGCGGCCCGCCCGCCCCGGGCGGTCCCGCACCAGCAGCACGCCGCCGAGCACCAGCACGCCGCCGACCACCTGCGCGGCACCGAGCACGTACCCCGTGGCCGTGCTGATCAGCACCGTGAACACCGTGATGAGGTTGAGGTACGCCCCGGCCTCCGCGGGCGGCACCCGGCGCAGCGCCAGGTTCCACAGCAGGTAGGAGCCGACCGACGGCAGCACCGCGATCACGACGAGCGCGACGGTCGCGTTCCGGCCGGCGGGCCAGTGCACGTGCCCCGTCGCGGCGAACGGCGCCATGACGACGGCGGCGATCGCGGCCTGCACGGCGGTCGACGCGATCGGCGGCACCCCCGCGAGCCCGCGCCCGCCGATGGTGTACACGCTCCACACGACGATCGCCCCCACCATCAGCAGGTCGCCGACGTTCAGCTCCAGCGCCGTCAGCGCGCCGAGCCGCCCGCCGGTGAGCACCACCAGCACCCCGAGCAGCCCCACGAGCATGCCCGCGACCGCCCGGCCCGACGGGGCGCGGTGGGCCACGACCGCCCCGAGCAGCGCGATCAGCGCGGGGTTGAGCGCGTTCACCAGCGACGCGTTCACCGACGACGTGTGCTGCAGCGCCGTGTAGACGAACAGCGCGTAGCCGACCATGCCGAGCAGCGCCAGCACGACCTGCCGCGGCCAGGTCCGGAGCACCGCGCGCCAGTCCGGCCGCTCGACGACCTGGGCGATCACGGCGAGCGGGACGGCCGCGAGCGCCCAGCGCAGGGCGGTCAGGCTCACCGGGGTCATCTCCCGGACGGCGACCGCGCCCAGCACGTAGTTGCCCGCCCAGAACAGGGTGGCGCCGACGAGGGCGAGGACGGGACCGGTCCGGGCGGGCAGCAGCACCCGCGGAGGATACGCGGCTCACCCGCCGCGGATGTCATGCCGGGGCCCTCGCGTGCCGACACCCTCGGCATGGGCAGCTCCGGTGCGCGGGCGCCCCGGCTGTACGCCACCCGGGGCCACCTGGCGAGCGCCCTGGGGCTGATGGCCGTGCTGGTGCTCGGCGGCGCGGTCCGGCCGTACAGCCCCGACTCGCCGGCGGGCCTGTGGTTCGCCGCGTCGGGGCTGCTCGCGGCGCTGGCGGCCGGCGTCCTGGTGCTGCCCGCGCGGCGCTGGACGATGCCCGCGGCGCTCGCCGTCGCGCTGCTCGCCGCGGGCGCGCTGCTCGCGTCGTGCCGCACCGCGGAGGGGCTGGTGGTCCTGTCGATCGGCGTGATGACCGCCGCGCAGTACGCCGCGTACGCGTTCCGCACCCGGGTCGCCGGTCTGCTGGTGGCCGAGGCGATCGCGGCGGTGACCGTCGGCATGGTGCTCGCGCCCGCGCCGTTCCACACCCTGACCTGGCTGGTCGTGGTGGTGATGACCGTCGCGAGCGCGTCGCTGCTCGGCCACGTGACCCACTGGCTGCGCCGGCACGCGACCACCGACGACCTGACCGGCGCCCTCAACCGGGCGGCGGTGCTCGAGCGCCTGGAGGCCCGGCTCCGGGACGCCCGGCGCACCGGTGCGCCGCTGGCCGTCGTCTCCGCCGACGTCGACGACTTCAAGGCCGTGAACGACACCCGCGGCCACCTGGCCGGCGACGACGTGCTGGTGGCGCTGGTCGCGTCCTGGCGGGGTGCCGCGACGGACCGCGCGGTGGTCGGACGGGTCGGCGGCGACGAGTTCGTGGTGGTCCTGCCCGGCCGGGACGCCGCCGGGGCGGAGCGCTGGGTCGCCGCGGCGCGCACCCGCTGCCCGACCCCGTGGAGCGCCGGGATCGCGGCCGCCCGGCCCGGCGACACCGCCCGCGACCTGCTCGCGCGCGCGGACGTGGCGCTGTACGAGGCCAAGCGGCGCGGGCGGCGACCCGCGACCGGCCCGGGAGCGCAGGGGGACCCGCGCCCGGACCCGGAGCCCGACCCGCTCCCGCACCGGGGCGGCTGACGGTCCACGGACCTGCCGGCCGCGGCCGACGCGGCCGCCGCCCCGTGCCCGCGGCTCAGACCGCGAAGCGGGCGGCCTCCTCCGGGGCCAGCGCGTGCGCGACCCGCGCCACCATCTCCTCGGACATCGCCGGCATCGCGTCCACCGGGAACCACCGGGCCTCGGTGTTCTCGCCGTCGCCGGGGCCGGGCTCTCCCGAGACCCAGCGGAACCGGAACGTCAGGTCGAGGTACTGCGACCGGTCGCCGTTCGCGTACTGCATCGGCGGCAGGGCGTGCACCCACGCCAGCCGCTCCGCGACCGCGACGACCTCGGTCTCCTCGAGCACCTCGCGGGCGCCCGCGACGGCCGGCTCCTCCCCCGGGTCGATGATCCCGGTGACCGGCGTCCAGGCCCCGTTGTCGGCACGCCGGACCAGCAGCACCTCGTCGCGGCCGTCGGCGCCGGGTCGCACCACGACGGCGCTCACCCCCGACAGCCAGAGGAGGTCGTGCCCGATGCGGGCGCGCAGGTCGAGGACGAAGTCGGGGGTCGGCACGCCCCCGATGCTAGGGCGTCGGACGCCGCCACCCGGGTGGACCTGCGGTCCCACCGGGCGGACGGGCACGACCCGGTGCTAGCGTCCGGCGCCGATGGTCACCACGCTGCGCGCCGCGCTGTCCCTCGTCATGCTCGCCGGCTTCTACGTCGTCGCCGTCGGGCTCGCCGTCCTCCTCGGCTGGCTCAGCGTCCTGGCGTTCACCAGCGACCACGCCCGCGGAGCCGGGTACCTCGCGCTGTTCGCGATCGTGCTGGTCGTCGGGATCGTCTCCGCGCTGTGGAAGGTCGCGCGCGCGAAGGCCGCCCCGCCGGACGGCGTCGAGGTGCCGCCGCAGTCCGCGCCGGAGCTGTGGACGGTCGTCCGGGAGCTCGCCGCCGCCGCGCACACCCGCGCACCAGACGAGATCCGCCTGGTCGCCGACGTCAACGCCGCCGTCTCCGAGGAGGCCCGGCTGCTCGGCCTGGTCGGCGGCCGGCGGCGGATGTACCTGGGCGTCCCGCTCCTGCAGGCGCTCGACGTCGCGATGCTCCGCTCGGTGCTGTCCCACGAGCTCGGCCACTACTCCCGGAACCACACCCGGCTGGGCCCGCTCGCCTACCGCGGTCGCGCGGTGGTGATGGCGACCGTGCAGGCCACGTCGGGCTCGGTCGTCGGCTGGCTGCTCGCGGGCTACGCCCGGCTCTACCTCCTGGTGTCCGCGGCGGTCAGCCGCCGCCAGGAGCTCGAGGCGGACGAGATCAGCGTCGCCGTCGCCGGCCGCGAGGTCGCCCAGCAGTCCCTGCGCGAGGTCGAGGTCGTGTCGGCCGCGTGGCAGCACTACACCGGCGTGTACGTCGCGCCCGCGTTCGAGGTCGGCCTCGCCCCGACCGCCCCGGCGTTCTTCGGCGGCTTCGACGCCCTGCTGCGCGCCCGCGCGGACGAGCTCGCCGACCTGCGCCGGCAGGCACCCGACGCCACGCAGTCCCGGTGGGACAGCCACCCGTCGCACGCCGCCCGGATCGCCGCGATGGACCGGGTGCCCGACGCGCACCGGGCGCGGGACACCCGGCGGGCGACGCTGCTCGTCCCGGGCTTCCCGGACGCGGCGGCGATGGTGGCCGAGGGCTCGCTGCGGTTCGAGGACCGGGCCCGGCTCGACTGGCCCGCGCTCGGCGAGGCGGCCACCACCCGGAACCGGCAGCGCACCGCGGACGCCGTCTACCGCGCCGCCGCCCGGCTCGCGGGGCTGCCGCGGGCGACGCTCGCCACCGTGCTCGGCCTGGTCGCGCAGGGCCGGGGGCCGGAGCTCGCGCTGGAGCTGGGCCTGACGGCGGGACCCGCGCAGCCCGCGACCCCCGCCGGCGAGCCCGCCCCGGACGACGACGCCGGCACCCTCGTCGACGCGCTCCAGGTCGTCGTGTGCTCCGCGGCCGTGCAGGCGGGCATCGGCCGCTGGGAGCAGCCCTGGGTCGGCGGGCCCCGCCTGGTCGACCTGGCCGGCGTGCCGATCGACCCCCGCCCGCTGGCCGTGCTCGCCGCCGACCCGCGCACCGTCGCGGACGCGCGCCGCCACCTCGCCGCGCTCCGGGTCGACGTCGACCGCGCGGGCCAGGCCGCCGCGCAGGCAGACGCGCTGGGGGCGTCGCTGCTGGCCGGCGTCGCGTCGGTGGCGGTCGACGGCGCCCGGCACGACGTGCTCGTGCTGGACGAGGGCCTGGTGCTGGTCCCGGCGCCGCGGCGCGGCTCGGGGCGCAAGCGGCTCGTCGCGCTCGTCGAGGGCGCCTCCGTCGGCGAGCTCGCCGCCCGGTACCGCTACCTGCCGTTCGAGGAGGTCGCGACCGCGAAGGTCCGCGGCAAGGTGCCGCTGCGGGCGACGCTGGTGCTCAAGCGGGGCGGGACCGTGCGGCTGAAGGGCCGGTACGGGGCCGAGAAGCTCGCCGACAACTCCGAGGCCGTGCTCGCGGCCGCGGTCCTGAGCCTCCGCCGCACAGCCCCGTCCCCCGCCCGCGTCTGACCCACCGGGTCGCGCTGCCCCGGCCCCGCCACGAGCCCACCCGGGGCCCGCTCGCGCCCTCCGGGGCTCCGCTCGCGCCCTCCCGGGCTCCGCTCCCGCGCCCTCCCAGGCCCCGCTCGCGCCCGCCCGGGCTCGTCGAGATCGGTGCTTCCGCCCGAGATCGGTGCCTGCAGCCACCGATCTCGGCGCGAACCACCGATCTCGGCGCGAACCACCGATCTCGGCGCGGGGGCACGCGGCGCGCGGGCTCTCGGCGCGGGTTCGCGCAGGTCAGGCGGGTGGGGCCTCGTCGCGCCACGAGTGCTGCGGCTCGAACCCGAGCAGCGCCCGGGCGCCGTCGATCGCGAGCAGCGTCTCGTGCGTCCCCAGCTCCTTGCGCACGGGGACGCCGGGGAACTCCGCGGCCAGCAGATCGGCCGACGGCGTGTCCATGATCGTGTCGGCCGCGGCGATGATGACGTTCTGCGAGCCGGTCGTGTCCACCTCGAGCGCCAGCCGGAACGCCGTCGCCGCGTCGCGCGCGTCGATGTAGCCCCACAGGTTCCACCGCCGCTTCGCGGGGTCGTCCTGGAACGACGGCACGGCGGCGTACGCCTCGGCGGGGAACACGTTCGACAGCCGGAGCCCGACGAACGGGATGCCCGACCACGCCGCGACCTGCGCCGCGAGGTCCTCGCTCAGCACCTTCGACAGCGCGTAGGTCGTCGTCGGGTGCGGGAAGTGCGCCTCGTCGACCGGGGCGTACCGCGGCGGCACGTCGAACGGCAGCCCGAGCGTCGTCTCGCTGGACGCCCACGCCACCTTGCGCAGCCCGAGGCGCTGCGCCGCGAGGAACACGTTCGCGTTGGCCGCCATGTTGCGGTTGAAGGTGTCGGGCGGCGACTCCATGCCCGGCTGCGGGATGTTGGCCAGGTGCACCACCGAGGAGCAGCCCGCGAGCGCCTCCACGGCCTGCCCGTAGTCGGTCAGCTCCGCGCGGAGCACGTCCACGCCCAGGCCGGCGCGCTCGCCGAACGGGCCCTGCGCGTCGGACGCCTGCACCCGGTACCCGTGCGCGAGCAGGTCCTGCACCACCGCGCGGCCCACCTTGCCCAGCGCGCCGGTCACGGCGACGGTCTCGGTCATGCGGGCATCCTCGCCCGGCACGGCGGCGCCGTCCACCGCGGGGCCGCGATCGCGGCGCGCGGCGTCACCGCACCGGCAGCCCGACGACCTCCGGCGCCGGGTCCGTCGCCAGCCGCGCGTGCGTCTCGACGTCGAACCGCTCGTCCCCGTACCGGAGCTTCGCCCGCTCGACGCCCTCCGCCGGGTACCCGGCCCGCGTCGCGACCCGGCAGGACGCGGGGTTGTTCACGCGGTGCCCGAGCTCGAGCCGGAATGTCCCGAGCTCGCGCACGGCCCACGCGGACGCGCCGACCAGCGCCGCGGTCGCGAGGCCCCGGCCGCGGGCCTCCGCCGCCAGCCAGTACGACAGCCACGCGGTCCCGTGCACGTCGTCGACGGCGCTGATCCCGACGCCGCCCACCGCGCGGCCGTCGACCGCCACCGCGAACGCGTACGAGCGCGGCCCGCGCGGCGCCAGGTGGCGGCGGATGTGCTCGGCCGCGGCGGCGTCCGTCGACAGGTCGGCGCCGCCGGTCTGCCGGACGAGGTCGGGGGCGGCGGCCACGGCGGCGCGCAGCGCGCCCGCGTCGGCCGGGGTCCAGAGGCGCAGCTCGGCGGTCACCGGGTCACCGGCGGCCGTCACTCCCACGGGCGAGCCGCGAGCGCCGCCAGGTCGACCACCCGGCCGCCGGCCACCACGGCGGAGCGCGGCACCCGCCGCACCAGGGCGTCCATCGGGTTCTCCGCGTCGAGCAGCACGACGTCCGCGCGGGACCCGGGCACCAGGTCGTGCACCTCGTCCGTGACGAACGCCGCGCCGTCGCGGGTCGCGAGCTCGACGACCCGGCGCAGGTCCTCGTCCCGCACCACGCCGCCGGCCCGCGCGTACTGCCACGCGATGCCGAGCAGGTCGCCGTCGCCGTAGGGGCTCCACAGGTCGCGGATGCCGTCCGTGCCGAGGCCGAACCGCACGCCGGCGGCGTCCATCTCGGCGAGCGGGAGCTGCCGCATCCGCACCGGCGCGACCGTCGTCATCGTCACGCCGAGCGCACCCATCCGGTCGAGCAGGTCCCGGCGCCGCGCGGGGTCGACGTCGACCACGGCGAACCCGTGCGCCACGTTGACCTTCCCGGGGGCGATCCCGTCGCGCTCGACCCGGTCCAGGATCAGGTCGATCTCGAACGCGCCGAGGTCGCCGGGCTCGTGCAGGTGGATGTCGAGCCCGCACCCGTGCTCGGCGGCGATCCGGAACAGCCCGTCGAGCTGCCCCACCGGGTCGCGGTCGATCAGCGCCGGGTCGAGGCCGCCGACGTGCTCCGCGCCCGTACGGGCCGCCCGGTCCAGCAGCTCCAGGACGCCCGGGCGGCGCAGCACGCCGTCCTGCGGGAACGCCACGACCGTCAGCTCGATCGCGCCGTCGAGCGCGGCGGCAGCCTCCCGCACCGCCTCGATCCCCCGCAGCCCGAGCCCGAGGTCGACGTCCACGTGGGTGCGCACCCGGGTCGTGCCGGTGCGCAGGTACTCCCGGAGCACCCGCTCGGCGACCGGGGCGCTCGGGATGCCGAGCTCGTCGCGGCGGGCGCGCTCGTGGGCGATCCGCCCCTGGGTGCCGCCCTCGCCGCCGTAGGACTGCCAGGGCAGGCCCCACCAGCTCTTGTCCGCGTGCGCGTGCGTGTTCACCAGGCCGGGCAGCGCGAGCAGGCCGTGCCCCTCGACCACCTCGGCCCCCGGGGCGGGCGGGGTCGTGCCGGCCGGGCGCACCCAGGCGATCCGGTCCCCGGCGACCCCCACGTCGGCCGGGTCACCGCCCCACGGCCGCACGTCCTGGATCACCGTCGTCGCGTCGTCGTCCACCACCCGGCCATCGTGCCAGGCCACGGCGCCGGGTCGGTGATCCGGGCCGGCCGGTCGCCCTGCGACCGCCCTGCGGTCGCGGACGCGACCCGGCGGACTTACGTTGCCCGCATCGAGGCCGACCGGACCGCCCGCGGCCGGCGGCCGCAGCGCCGCGCCAGGACCGGGGCGGCACCGAGCCGAGGAGCATCCCCCCATGAGCACCTCCGACGACCCCCGCACCACCCCCGACCGCCCGGGCGAGGGCGCGCACGTCGCGCCGACCCCGGAGGGCGACCGCGCCGTGGCCGACCGCGCCGTCCCCGACGCACTCGCGCGGGACCGGCACGCCGTCGTCGCCCGCGAGAAGGACGAGTACGGCGGCATGAAGCTCGGCTCGGCGTTCTTCGGCTGGCTGACCGCCACCGGCACCGCCGTGCTCCTCACCGCGGTCGCGGCCGCCGCGGGCGCCGCGGTCGGCGTCGCGAACGACACCTCGGTCGGCGAGGCCGCCGACCAGGCCGCCTCCGACCCGACCTCCATCGGGCTGGTCGGCGCGATCGTCCTCGCGGTCGTCCTGTTCGTCGCGTACTACTGCGGCGGGTACGTCGCGGGGCGGATGGCCCGGTTCGACGGGGCGAAGCAGGGCCTGGCCGTCTGGCTGTGGGCCGTGCTCATCGCGGTCGTCGTCGCGGTCGCGGCGGTCGTCGCCGGGGACCAGTACGACGTGCTCGGCCGGCTGGACAGCTTCCCGCGGATCCCGGTCGCCGAGGGCGACCTCACCACCGGCGGCATCATCGCGCTGCTCGTGGTGGCCGTGGTCAGCCTGGTCGGCGCGGTGCTCGGCGGGCTCGCGGGCATGCGGTTCCACCGGAAGGTGGACCGGGCGGGCCTGGGCGGCTGAGCGCGGCCGGCCGCGCGGCCGGGCCCCGGGTCCACCGCGCGGCCGCCGGGCAGCCAGCGCGCGGCCGCCGGGCCGGTGGTCGCGGCCCGGGCCCCGGACCAGCCCCTACGCTGCTGCTCATGCCCGACGACGCCACGCCCCCGACCCTGCCCCTCGACGCCCTGCGCGCCCTCGTCGCACCGGTCGGCGCCCTCGAGAGCGCCGAGCGCCTCGACGGCGGTCTGTTCGCGACCACCTACCGGGTCGCCCTGGCCGACGGGCGGCGGGTCGTCGTGAAGACCGCGCCGGCGGACGCCCCCGGCCTGCTGACCCACGAGCGCGACCTGATCCGCACCGAGGCGGCGGTCTACGCGCTCGCGGGCGACCGGCCCGACCTGCCGATGCCCGCGCTGCTGCACACGGACTTCAGCCGCACGGTCGTGGCCGGGGACGTCGTCGTCGCCGCGCACCTCGACGGCGTGCCGTGGGCGAAGGCGGGCTTCGGCTCCCCCGCCGAGGACCCCCGGGCCGCGCGCGCCCAGGCGGACCTCGGGGTGCTCCTGGGCCGGATCGGCACCGTCACCGGCGACGTGTTCGGCTACCCGCAGCAGCCGGCGCTGCAGGCGCCGACGTGGCGCGCGGCGTTCACCGCGATCGTCGAGGCCCTGCTCGGGGACGCGGGGCGGGGCGGCGTGCCGGAGATCCCGGCCGACCGGGTCCGGGCGGCCCTGGCGGCGCACGCGGCGGCGCTCGACGAGGTGGCGACCCCGCGGCTCGTGCACACGGACCTGTGGCCCGGGAACCTGTTCGTGGACCCCGCCACCGGCGCGCTGACCGGGGTGATCGACCCGGAGCGGGCGCTGTGGGGCGACCCGGTGCTGGACCTCGTCGGCGCCGACCCGATGTGGGACGGCGTCCCGGAGGTCGTGGCCGGGGACCTCGACACCACCTCGCCGGGGGCCGCCGCGCGGCTGCTGCTCGCGCGGATGTGGCTGGCGCTGGTCATGACGATCGAGGCGCCGCTGCGCGGCTACGCGGGCGAGTGGGTCGCCGGGTACGACGCGGCGAACCGCCGGTCGCTGGCGCGGGCGCTGGACGGCCTCGGGGTCTGACCGCGGGACGGCCGGGGCCGTCCCGCGGTCGGACCCCGGCCGGTCAGCCCTTCACCGCGCCGGCCATCACGCCGGCGACCAGCTGCTTGCCCGCGACGACGAACACGACGAGCAGCGGTGCCGCGACCAGGAACACGCCTGACATCACCAGGCCGGTGTCCGAGGTGAACGCGCCCTTGAGCTGCGGCACGACGAGCGGCATGGTCAGCTGCGACCGCATCACCACCGACGGCCAGAAGAAGCTGTTCCACGACCCGACGAACGTGAACAGCGCGAGCGTCGCCGCGGCCGGGCGCGCGGCGGGCATCGCGATGGACCAGAAGGTGCGGAACATCGACGCCCCGTCCACCCGGGCCGCCTCCACCAGCTCGAACGGGAGCGCCTCCTGCAGGTACTGCGTCATCCAGAAGACGCCGAACGCCGTGACCAGGGTGGGCACGGTGAGCGCCGCCAGGGAGTCGATCCAGCCGAAGTCGTTCATCATGATGAACATCGGGATCGTGCCCACCTGGGCCGGGATCGCCATGGTGGCGATCACGGTCACGTAGAGCACCTGCCGCCCTCGGAACGTCAGCTTGGCGAAGCTGAACCCGGCGAGCGTCGAGAAGAACACGGTCGACGCGGTCACCGCGACCGCGACGAGCACGGAGTTCGCGAAGGCCGTCCAGAAGTTGAACTGCGAGGCGGTGACCACCTCCCGGAAGTTCTCCAGCAGGACCAGCGTCGGGAACCAGGTCGGCAGGTCGCCGACCGCCCGGGCGATCTCCTGGCTGGTCGACGAGCCGTACATCGCCGCTGCGTACAGCGGGAAGATCGACAGCCCGACGACCACGACGAGCAGGCCGTAGGAGATCCACCCCGGCCGGCGACCGGTGCTGTCGTGCTGCGGGACGGGCCGGCCGCGCCGGGCGCGCTTGTGCGCGTACCGGACGGCCCCCTTGCCGGCGGTGTTCTCGATGTACCCGGTGCTCACCGGTTCGCTCCTTCCTGGAGGTCCGCGTCGACGGCCGGCGCGTCGGCCGGTGCTAGGGGCAGGCCTGCTGCGAGGGGACCCGCCGACCCGGCGGCCACCGCCCGCGCCCGCGCCACGGCGGCGCGGTGCTGGGCCCGCGTGACCCGGGGGCCGCGGGACCGCGAGGACGAGATGGACCGGGTGAGCAGGAAGTTCACCAGCGAGAACACGACGATGATCAGAGCGAAGATCCAGCCCACCGCCGCGGCCTGGCCGAGCCGGTCCTGCCAGTCGCCGAACCCGAGCTCGTAGAGGTACAGGACCACGGTGGTCCACTGGTTGTCGGCACCGCCCTTGCCGCCGCCCGTCCCCCCGCCGTCGTACAGGCGGACCTCGTCGAAGATCTGCAGCCCGCCGATGGTCATGGTGAGCGTCACGAAGATCATCGTGGGCCGGATGCTCGGCAGGGTGACCGAGAAGAACTGCCGGAGCCGTCCCGCCCCGTCCACCGTGGACGCCTCGTAGAGCTCGCGGGGCACCGCCTGCATCGCCGCCAGGAAGATCAGGGCGTTGTAGCCCGTCCACCGGAACACGACCATCGAGCCGATGGCCATGTGCGACAGGAGGCGGTCCTGGAAGAACGGCGAGTCCGACCCGGTCAGCAGACCGAGGTCCTGCAGGTGCGGGACGAGCAGGCCGAACTGGCCGAAGACCTGCCCGAAGATCATCGCGGTCGCCACGGGCATGACGACGAACGGCACGAGCACGCTCATCCGCCAGAACGTCCGCACCCGCAGGTTCTGGTCCAGCACGGCCGCGATCAGCAGCGCGAGGACCAGCTGCGGGACCGCGCCCCACAGGAAGATCGAGAACGTGTTCTCCAGCGACCGCCAGAACAGCGGCTGCCGCAGCACCCAGGTGAAGTTGTCGAGCCCGACGAAGTCCCCCATGCCGGCGCGGCGGTGCCAGTCGTGCACGGCGACCACCACGTTGAACAGCAGCGGGAACGCGCCGAAGACCGCGAACAGCAGGAAGAACGGCGAGACGTACAGGTACGGCGAGAGCTTGAGGTCCCACCGCGAGAGCCGCTGGCCCCACCCGACGCGACGCACGCCGGGCGGGACCGTCGATCCGGTCGACACCGCCTCAGTCCGCGGTCTCGAAGCCGAGGGCGTCGAACTCGCCGACCACGGACTCC
Source organism: Cellulomonas hominis (assembly GCF_005239125.1). Lineage (GTDB taxonomy): Bacteria > Actinomycetota > Actinomycetes > Actinomycetales > Cellulomonadaceae > Cellulomonas > Cellulomonas hominis_A. Next base: position 11,603 of record NZ_SZYE01000042.1, read on the forward strand.
CAGGCCTGCTCCGCGGTGGCGCTGTCCGACTCGACGAGCCGGATGCCGTCCGTGACCAGGGTCTGGATGCCCGCGAAGTTCTCGCCGCGGTACCCGCCCGCCGCTGCGTCGCCCGCGGCCGCGGCCAGGTCGCCGTAGACCTGGCCGACGCGCTGGTCGCCGAAGAACGGGTTCTCGGCCTCGGCGATCTCGGGGGCGGACATCGCCTCGAGCTGCGACGGGAACTGGCCGGTCTCGTTGAACCAGTCGATCGCCGCGTCCGGGGTGGTCAGGTAGTCGGCGAGCTCGATCGCCCAGGCGGTGTTCGGGCCGGTCGACGGGACCGCGAAGAACGAGCCGCCCCAGTTGCCGCCGCCCTCGGGGAACGTGCTGGCGATCCGCCAGCCGTCGACGCCGTCGGCGTTCTCCGCGATGATCCCGGTCATCCAGGCCGGGGTGACGACGCTCGCCCACTGCTTGTTCTGGAACCCGGCGCCCCAGTCGGCGTGCCCGATCGCGATGCCGGCCGAGATGTCGTCCTCGGCGGCGTCCGCGAACATCATGAACAGGTCCTTGACCTCGGTGTTCCCGGCCAGGTCGTACGGCAGGCCCGACTCCGGGTCCTCGAACGCGGCCGGCAGCAGGTTGATCGCCGCCTGGAACGCGTTGGTCAGCGAGTCGACGAAGTAGTTGTCGCTGGCCGCCACGTACTGGCGGCCCGCGTCCAGGAAGGTCTGCCAGGTCGCGTCGTCGCCGCCGATGAGCTCCCCGAAGGACTCGGGGTCGGTGGCGAGGCCGGTGCCGGCCAGCATGTCCTGGTTGAACGCGATCGCCAGCGGGCCGATGTCGGTGCCGTAGCCGGTGATCGTGCCGTCGACCGAGCCCTGCGCGACCTTCCAGTCGACCCAGCGGTCCGGGACCTCGGGCAGCTCGGCCCAGTCCTCGGGGACGGCCATCATCTCGGTCCACCAGTCGAGCTCGACCAGGTGCACGTCCGACAGGCCGGCGCCGTCCGACGACAGGCCGTTGCGGAGCACGGTCTGCGCCGACGCCCCGTCGGGGAACCGGTTGACCACGACCTCGATGCCGGTCTCCTCCTCGAAGGAGTCCAGCAGCTCCTGGGGGAAGTCCATCCACGCGGCGACGGTGAGCTTGTCCGGCTTGTTGTCCTCGCCGGCCTCCTCGGACGACCCGCCGCCACCACCGCCGCACGCGGCGAGGGCGAGGGCGGACACGGCGGCGAAGGCGACAGCGCCGGCGGACTTCGCGGTGATCCTCATGGTGAGGTCCTCTCGGTTTTCTCCCGCGTCAGCGGGTGGTGGGGGCGGGGCTGATCGAGGCGACGGCCCAGGCCGGCAGCTCGAGGTCGATGGTCAGGACGCCGTCGTCGGCGACGGTGAGGGTGCGGCGGTCCAGGGCGTCGGCGACCGCGGCGAGCTCGGCGACGTCGCGGCGGCTGAGGTTCAGCGGCTCGCCGCGGCGGTGCCACTCCTCGGCGACGTTGCCGTGCTCCCAGTCGAGGATCTCGACGCGGTACCCGGCGCCGGGGCGCAGGCCGGACACGGTGTGGGCGACCCGGCGCGCGGGCCCCTCGCCGAGGTGGCGGCGGGCGGCGGCGTAGCTGGTCGCGCCGCCGACGGAGCGGTCGCCCATCGAGTCCGGGTAGTTGAAGAACACCCCGGCGACGCCGCCGTCCGCGGTGGCCGTCAGGACGCCGTGCTCGTGCTGCGCGAGGATCCTGCTCCCGAGCCGGTTCAGCATCGCCATCGCGTGGAAGGTCGGCTTGTGCAGGCCCTGCTCGTTGACGAAGCCGAAGCCGCCGTGGAACGGCCCGATGCCGCCGCCGCCCTCCTCGAAGACGTCGGTGAACGTCCAGTACGCGATGGAGTCCGCGAGGTCCTGGCACTGCAGGAACGCCCGGGTGATGTACGTCGCCGCGAACAGCGTGTCGTGCATGTGGTCCCGGCTGGACGGCGACGTCGACCACTCGGTGACGTGCACCTCGGCGTCCGGGAACGGGCTGGCGGCGAGCAGCTCGCGCAGGTGCAGCAGGTCGTCCCGGGTGGCGTCGCGGTTCCGGCTGATGGGCCGGCCCACGCCCTGGGTGTCGAACGCGAAGTCCGTCGGGTACAGGTGGGTGGACAGGAAGTCGAGCGGCAGGTCGCGCTCGGCGCAGAACGCGATGAGCTCGTTGATCCACACCGGCTTCCAGGGCAGCGCGTCCGGGTCGTCGGCCTCGGCGGTCGCGGCCTCGACCGACTTGTCGTGGTACTCGCCGTCGTAGCGGGCGTCCGCGACGAACACCGACGACGAGGGGCCGCCGACGCGCAGCGCGGGGTCGATCGCCTTGAGGGCGCGGGCCGTGGCCTCGTACAGCGCGAAGTACTCGGACCGGGTGCCGGTCCAGAAGTGCGGGACCAGGTTGGGCTCGTTCCAGACCTCGAACGGCCACTGCCGCACCTCGTCCAGGCCGTAGCGGTCGATCCAGTGCCGGACGGTCGTTGTGACCAGCTCGACCCAGGCGCCCATGTCCGTCGGCGGGCTGCCGTGCGCCTTCCACCAGAACAGCGTCTCGGTGTCCCGCGCGAGCTCCCGGGGCATGAACCCGAGCTCCACGAACGGGCGGGCGCCCGCGTCGAGGATCGCGTCGAACACCTTGTCGACGTACGCGTAGGTGTAAACGGGGGTGGCCAGCGGCGTCGGCGGGCCGAACCCGCCGCCGTTCGAGGCGCGGTACACGAACATGTCGTCGTGGAACACCCCGTGGAACCGCACGTGGCGGGCGCCCAGGACGCGGACCGCCTCGCGGAAGTGGTCCTGCCAGTCGACGCGGAGCGCCTCGTTGGCGCGGCCCGCCCCGAGGCACTCGCTCCAGACGTGCCGCAGCGGCAGGTCGGACGGCGGGCGGTGGTCGATCAGCAGGGTCGACGGCGGTGCCTCGACAGACACGCGGACCTCCTTCGGTCGGCGCGGGCGGCTCCGGTGCCACCCGCTGGCGTCGAAACGGTTTCGCAACCTGTATCGTGAGGCGACCGTAGGAGATGGACGGCCCCGAGCGCAACACCCCCGGGGTTTCCGCCGTCACCGTGACGGGACCGTTGTAGGATCGCGAAACAGTTTCGGGTCGAGGGAGAGCCATGACGAGTGCGGCCGCGCGGCGCGCCACCCTGTCCGACGTCGCGACGGCGGCGGGCGTGTCCAAGGCGACGGTGTCGAAGGCCCTCAACGGGCGCGACGACGTGTCGGACCAGACCCGCGAGCGCGTCCTCGCGGCGGTCGCGGCGATCGGCTACCGCCCCGCGCCGGGACCGGCGCACGCGCACGACCGCCGCGCGCTCGCCGTCGTGTTCGACCTGCCGGCGTCGCCCTACATCCTCGGCGTGTTCCAGGGCTCGCTGGCGGCCGCGACCGACGAGCGCGTGGACCTGCTGACGCGGCTGGCCCCCGACCGGGACGCCCGCACGCAGCCGGCGGTCGCCCGCGACTGGGTGGCCGACCTGCTCGCGGTCGGCGTCGGGGGCGTCGTCGGGCTCACGCTCTCCCGGCCGGGCGCCCTCATCCGCGCCGCGGCCGACGCGTCCCTGCCGTTCGTGATCGTCGACCCGGTCGGCACCCGGGACCGCCACCTCGTCAGCGTCGGGTCGAGCAACTGGGACGGCGCCCGCGCGGCGACCGAGCACCTCATCGGCCTCGGTCACCGCCGCATCGGGTGGATCGGCGGCCCCGAGGACTCCGACGCGGCCCGCGAGCGCCTCTACGGCTACCGGGCCGCGCTCGACGCGGCCGGGCTCGTGGCGGACCCGGCCCTCGTGCGTTCGGACCAGTTCACCGTGGAGAACGGCACCCGGTACGCCCACGAGCTGCTCACGTCGGCTGACCCCCCGACGGCGATCATGGCCGCGGACGACGAGATCGCCGTCGGCGTGCTGGGCGCCGCGCACGCGCTGGGCGTGCCGGTGCCGGAGCGGCTCAGCGTCTCGGGGTTCGACGACACCCCGCAGGCGGCGTGGACGACCCCGCCGCTCACGACCGTGCACCAGCACCTCGGCGACATGGGCCGCATGGCCGTGCAGACGGTGCTCGCGATGGCGGAGGGGCGGCATCCCGCGTCCCCGCGGGTCGAGCTGGCCACGTCGCTGACCGTCCGCGCCAGCACGGGCCCGGCACCCGCCTGACCGGGCGCCGCGCCGTCCGACCGGGGGCGCGCCGTCAGCCCGCCGGCGGCGCGGTGGACTCCCGCACGACCAGCGCCGTCGACAGCTGCACGTGGTGCGAGTCCACCCGCTCCCCCCGGGCCAGCTGCAGCAGGGTGCGCAGCGCGACCCGCCCCATCTCCACCACCGGCTGCCGCACCGTGGTCAGCGGCGGCGCCGCGGAGGCCGCCGCCGAGCTGTCGTCGAACCCGACGACGGACAGGTCGTGCGGCACCCGCAGGCCGTGCCGCTGCGCGGACGCCAGGACGCCGAGCGCGATCGAGTCGGAGGCGGCGAAGACCGCGGTCGGGGGCTCGGGCAGCTCGAGGAGCTCGTCGCCGATCGCGAGGCCCGCCTCGAAGGTGTGCGCGCGGGACCGCACCAGGGCGTCGTCCACCTGCCCGTCGCCGGCCCGGACCATGCTCAGGTACCCCTGCAGCCGCTCGGCCGAGGGCAGGAACTCCGGCGCCCCGCCCGCGAACGCGATCCGGCGGTGGCCGAGCTCCAGCAGGTGCCGGGTGGCCTGGACGCCGCCGGAGAAGTTGGTCGACCCCACCGACACCGTCGAGTCGTCCATCGGGTTCACCGGGTCGATGTGCACGGTGGGCACGCCGAGCGAGCGCAGCAGGTCGCGCTGCGCGGCGGTGGGCTGGGTCGTGACGAGGACGACCCCCGCGCGGTCCCCGGCCGCCTGGCGCCGGATCCACGCGGTCGACAGCGGCGCGGCGTCGCCGTCGGCGGGGCCCGCGTCGAGCACGTCCACGACGACCTCGATCCCGTGCTCCCGGGCGGAGGCGACCACGCCCTCGAGCACCCGCAGCGCGTAGACGTCCGCGAGCGTGCGGAACACCACGGCCACGCGGAGCGGGGCGACGCCCGCGCGCGGACCGGTCGTGGGGGCGTAGCCGAGGGACTCGATCGCCTCCTCGACGCGGCGCCGGGTGGCGCGCGAGATGCCAGGCCGCCCGTTCAGCACCTTCGACGCGGTGGAGGTGGACACCCCCGCCGCCGCGGCGACCTGCTCGAGGGTGGGCCGGCGGTCCGTGGTCGCCATGTCCGCCACCGTAGCGAAACTCTTTCACCAGCGGAAGCGCGCGTTCTCCCTTTCGCGACGCCTGTCGACGTCGTATGGTCGGCGGGTCGACGCACCGGTGCGGAAAGTGTTTCGCGGCGGTGCGGTGGCCGCCCGCACCGCTCCGACCGAAGGACGTCCCCGTTGACCACGCTCCACGTCGCCGTGACCGGGGCCGACCGGGCGGACGGGAGCCCCGGCGCCCCGTTCCGCACCATCCAGCGGGCGGCGCGCGCCGCGCTGCCCGGCGACACCGTCCGCGTGCACGCGGGCACCTACCGCGAGTGGGTGCGTCCCCCGCGGGGCGGCGTCGCCGACGACCGCCGGATCACGTTCGAGGCGGCGCCCGGGGAGCACGTGGTCATCACCGGGGCCGAGGTCGCCACCGGCTGGGTGCGCGAGCAGGGGGACGTGTGGCGGGCCGAGATCCCGAACTCCCTGTTCGGCGACCTCAACCCGTTCGACGAGCCCGTCGCCGGCGACTGGCTGCACACCCGGCCCGGCGAGCCCCTCGCGCACCGCGGCGACGTCTACCTGTCCGGCCGCTCGCTGCACGAGGTGCACGACCGCGCCGCCGTGGACCACCCCGAGCGCCGCACGCACGTGCGCTACCAGTGGACGGCGCTCGACACCCCGCTGGTCGACCCCGACCGCACCGTCCTGGTCTGGTACGCCGAGGTCGGCGAGGACGCCACGACCGTGTGGGCCAACTTCGGCGGCGCCGACCCGACCGCCGAGGTCGTCGAGGTCAACGTCCGTCCGTCGGTGTTCAGCCCCGACCGCGCCCACGTCGACTACGTCACCGTCCGCGGCTTCGAGCTGGCGCAGGCCGCCACCCCCTGGGCGCCGCCCACCGCCGACCAGCTCGGTCTGGTCGGGCCGCGCTGGGCGAAGGGCTGGGTCATCGAGGACAACCTCATCCGGGACGCCAAGTGCGCCGGCGTCTCCCTCGGCAAGGACGCCGCGAGCGGTGACAACGAGTCGTTCGTCCGCGGCGACAAGCCGGGCTACCAGTACCAGCTCGAGGCCGTGTTCACCGCGCTGCACCAGGGCTGGGAGCGCGAGCACGTCGGCTCGCACGTGGTCCGCCGCAACGAGATCCGCGACTGCGGGCAGAACGGCGTCGTCGGCCACCTCGGCTGCGCCTTCTCCACGATCGTGGACAACCACATCCACCACATCGGGACCAAGCACGAGTTCTCCGGGTACGAGATCGCGGGCATCAAGCTGCACGCGCCGCTCGACGTGACCGTCGAGCACAACCGGGTGCACGACACGACGCTCGGGATCTGGCTCGACTGGCAGGCCCAGGGCGCGCGCGTCACGCGGAACCTGCTGTACCGGAACATCCGCGACCTGTTCGTCGAGGTCGCCCACGGACCCGCGGTCGTCGACCACAACGTGCTGGCCTCGCCCATCGCCGTCGAGCTGCTCAGCCAGGGCACCGCGTTCCTGCACAACCTGGTGCTGGGCGTCCTGCGGGTGCAGCCGGTGCTGGACCGGGCGACGCCCTACCACGTGCCGCACTCCACGCAGGTCGCCGGGTACGCGTTCGTCTACGGCGGCGACGACCGGTACGCCGGCAACCTGTTCGTCGGGGCGCGGCACGGCGTCTACGCGGCGGACGCCCCGATGCTGCTCGCGGACTTCCCGCCGGAGTCGAACGGCACGCACGCCTACGACGGGGCGCCGGGGTCCTGGGCGGAGTACGCCGAGCGCATCGGCGCCGGCACCGGCGCGGGCGACCACTCGCGGTTCCACCTGGAGCGGCAGGCCGCCTACCTCTGGTCGAACGCGTACGCCGGCGGGGCGCGGCCGGCCACCCACGAGACCGGCGCCCGCGTCGTCGACGGTCCGGCGACGGTGCGGGTCGTGGACTCCGGCGCGGAGGTCCACCTGGAGACCGACCTCCCCGCCGGGCTCACCGCCCCGCTGCTCGACGTGGTGACCGGGGCGGACCTCGGGCACGTGCGGATCGTCGGCGCCGGCTACGAGAACCCCGACGGCACCCCCGTCGTGGCCGACCTCGACCTGGTCGGGCACCGCAAGGAACCCGGCTCCCCCCACCCGCCGGGCCCCCTGGCCCGCCTCCACGACGGCGCCGCGCGCGTCCGGGTCTGGTGATCGCGGTGGCCCAGTTCCTCGCCCCCGCCGTGACGGCGCTGCACGCCGACGGCACCCTGGACCGCGACGGCAACCTGGCCGTCTGGGAGCACATCCTGGACGGCGGCGTCGACGGCATCGTGCTCCTGGGCAGCACCGGCGAGTTCTTCGCCCTGCGGCCGGAGCAGAAGCGCGAGCTGATCGACCTCGCCGTCGAGCACGTGCTGCCGCGCGGGGATCTGATCGTCGGCACCGGGTGCCTCCGGGTCGACGACACCGTCGAGCTCAGCCGGTACGCGCTCGACGCCGGGGCGCCGGCCGTGATGGTCGTCGGCCCGTACTACTTCGCGCTCGAGGACGCGGCCGTCGAGGCGTACTTCTCGGCGGTCGCCGACCAGGTGCCCGGCGACGTCTACCTCTACAACTTCCCCGCCCGCACCGGCTACGACCTGGGCCCCGAGGTGACCCGCCGGCTGCTGCGCCGGCACCCGAACATCGTCGGCTACAAGGACACCGTGCTCGAGGTCGGCCACACCCGCCGGCTGCTCACCGAGCTGCTGCCGGAGTTCCCGGAGTTCCGGGTGTTCGCCGGGTTCGACGAGAACCTGCACCACGTCGTGACCTCCGGCGGCGCCGGGGCGATCGGCGGCCTCGCCAACCTGTACCCCGAGTACTGCGCCGCGTACGTGCGGGCCGTCGACTCCGGGGACGCGGCCGCGATCGCCACCGCGCAGCGGCGCATCGACGTGCTCATGGGCGTGTACGCGCTCGGCGCGCCGTTCTTCCCGCTGCTCAAGGAGGGGATGGTCGGCCGCGGCGTCCGGCTCGAGCACCACTCGACGGCCCCGCACCTGCCGGCCACCCCCGAGCAGGCCGAGGCGCTCGCCGCGCTGATGGCCACCGTCGAGGACCTGCCGTGACGTCCTGGGAGCAGCTGCTGGAGCCGCACGACGGCATCTACGCGCTGCGCTCGCACGCCGACGGGCCGTCCGGGCGGCTGCCGCTGACCGCGCAGACGCTGCGGGACTCGCCGAGCGGCGACGTGTTCGGCATGACGCAGAACGCCGGCATGGGCTGGCCCCGGGCGAACCTGCTCGGGCCGCAGGTGATGATCGTGTCGACCGCCGGCGGGCTGCGGTCGGAGACCGGCGAGCCGATCGCGCTCGGGCTGCACTCGGGGCACTTCGAGCTGGTCGACCAGGTGCGCGCGGCGGCCGAGACCGTCGCGGCCGAGGGCGGGCTGCCGTTCGCCACGTTCGTCTCCGACCAGTGCGACGGCCGCTCGCAGGGCACCACCGGCATGTTCGACTCCCTGCCGTACCGGAACGACGCCGCGACGGTCATGCGCCGCCTCATCCGGTCGCTGCCCACCCGGTCCGCCGTCCTGGGCGTCGCCACCTGCGACAAGGGCCTGCCCGCCACGATGATGGCGCTGGCGTCCCAGCACGACCTGCCGACCGTCCTGGTGCCCGGCGGCGTCACGCTGCCCCCGACGCGGGGCGAGGACCTGGCGCGCGTGCAGACCATCGGCGCCCGGTTCGCCAACGGGGAGCTCTCGCTGGAGGACGCCGCCGAGGCCGGCTGCCGGGCGTGCGCCTCCCCCGGCGGCGGCTGCCACTTCCTCGGCACCGCCGGCACCAGCCAGGTGATCGCCGAGGCCCTCGGCCTCGCGCTCCCCCACTCCGCCCTCGCCCCGTCCGGCGAGCCGGTCTGGGCCGAGGTCGCGCGGCAGTCGGCGCTCGCCGTGCTGCGGCAGCGCGCGCTCGGGCTCACCACCCGGGACGTGCTCACCCCCGAGGCCTTCGAGAACGCCATGGCGGTGCACGCGGCGATCGGCGGGTCGACCAACCTGCTGCTGCACCTGCCGGCCATCGCGCACGCCGCGGGCGTGCCGCGGCCGTCCGTCGCGGACTGGGTGCGCGTGAACCGCGCGGTCCCCCGCCTGGTCAGCGTGCTGCCGAACGGCCCCGTCCAGCACCCCACCGTCCGGATGTTCCTCGCCGGCGGCGCCCCGGAGGTCATGCTGCACCTGCGCGACCTCGGCGTGCTGCACCTCGACGCGCTCACCGCCACCGGCGAGACCCTCGGCACCGTCCTGGACTGGTGGGCCGGCTCCGAGCGGCGCGCCCGGCTGCGGCAGGTGCTCCGGGACCAGGAGGGCGTCGACCCCGACGACGTGATCATGAGCCCGCCCGCGGCCCGCCGCCGGGGGCTCATGCCGACGACCGCGTTCCCCACCGGGAACCTCGCGCCGGAGGGCTCCGTCATCAAGTCCACCGCCATCGACCCGGCGCGCCTCGACGGGGACGTGTTCGAGCACGTCGGCCCGGCGCGCGTGTTCACGTCCGAGGCCGCGGCGATCGCCGCCATCAAGGCGCGCGAGGTCGCCCCCGGCGACGTCATGGTCGTCATGGGCGGCGGTCCGCTCGGCACCGGGATGGAGGAGACCTACCAGGTCACCTCCGCCCTCAAGCACCTCAGCTACGGGCGGGACATCTCGCTGATCACCGACGCCCGGTTCTCCGGCGTCTCGACCGGCGCCTGCCTCGGGCACGTGGGCCCCGAGGCGCTGGCCGGCGGGCCGATCGGGCGGCTCCGGGACGGCGACCTCGTCCGGATCCGCGTCGACGTCGCCGGGCTGGAGGGCAGCGTCGACTACGTCGGCGCCGCCGACGCCCCGCTCTCCCCCGAGGAGGGCGCCCGGGTGCTCGCCGCGCGGGAGCCGCACCCCGGGCTCGCGCCGCACCCGCTGCTGCCCGACGACACCCGGCTGTGGGCCGCGCTGCAGGACGTCAGCGGCGGCACGTGGGGCGGGGCGGTGTACGACGTGGACCGGATCGTCGAGGTGCTCGCCGCGGGGGTGACGGCGCTGGAGGGAGCGTCGCCCGTGGCGCCGACCGGCGGGGACGCCGCGCGGGGCTGACGTCGGGACCGGCCGCCGCGGCCGGGAACGACGAAGCGGGCGAGAGCTTCCGCTCTCGCCCGCTTCCGATGTGGAGCTGAGGGGATTCGAACCCCTGACCCCCTGCATGCCATGCAGGTGCGCTACCAGCTGCGCCACAGCCCCGTGATCAGGCCTTCCGGCCGTCTCCCGTCCCGCTGAGCGGGCGTCCTGAACTCTAATCGAACCGCGCGGAAGATGCGAATCGGCAGGTCAGGCCGGGTCGCGGACCTCCTCGTCCATCCCTCGATCCGCCCGGTCCGGGCCCGCGTTCCAGTCCGAGGACGCGTGCACCGGGCCGACGTTCAGGGCCTCCAGCCGCCACGCCAGGCCGGAGCCCGGGCGGCCGGGCTGGACCTCGGCCCAGTGGGCGTTGGACATGCCGGACACGCCCTTCCACTCCGCCGGCAGGCCGAGGAGGCCGACCAGGCCGAGGGTGATCGCGGCGCCGTGCGACACGACGACCAGCGTGTCGTCGGGCTCCAGGGCCCCGGCCTGGTCGGCGATCGCCGCCATCATCCGGGTCTGGACCTCGGCGCGGGTCTCGGCCCCGACGCGCTCCGGCTCCCGGCCCGCGCGCCACGCGGCGTGCTGCTCGGGCCAGCGCTCGGCGATCTCCGCCGACGTGAGGCCCTCCCAGTCGCCGAACGACCGCTCCCGGACGCGCGCGTCGGTGTGCACCGGCAGGCCGGTGCGCGCGGACAGCGCCTCCGCCGTCGACCGCGCGCGGCCGAGGTCGGAGGCGATGATCCGCGTCGGGGCGTACCGGCTGGCGAGCGCGGCCGCGGCCGTCTCGGCCTGCCAGATGCCCACCTCGTCCAGCGGGATGTCCGACTGGCCCTGCAGGCGCGCCGCGGCGTTGTGCGCGGTGCGCCCGTGCCGCCAGAGGACGACGCGCCCGGCGGTCACTCCCCCGCCTCGTCGCCCTCGGGGGTGCCGTGCACGTCGGCCGGCAGCTCGATGACGGGGCAGTCCTTCCAGAGCCGCTCGAGGGCGTAGTACACCCGGTCCTCGGCGTGCTGCACGTGCACGACGACGTCGCCGAAGTCGATGAGCACCCACCGGCCCTCGGACTTGCCCTCGCGGCGCAGCGGCTTGGCGCCCAGCTTGTGCAGCGCCTCCTCGACGGCGTCGACGATCGCGCCGACCTGCCGCTCGTTGGTGCCGGAGACGATCAGGAACGCGTCGGTCAGCACCAGCTGGCCGCTCACGTCCAGGGCGATGATCTCCTGGGCCTTGAGGTCGGCGGCGGCGCGTGCGGCCGCCACGGTGAGCTCGATCGCGCGGTCGGTTGCCGACACGGGTCTCCTCGGGTGGTTCGGGATGGGGATGGTGCAGGTCAGGGTGCGGGCGCGGCGTCGAGCACCGCGGCCGCCAGGGCCGGGACGTCGGGTCCGGCGGCGTCCGAGGCGGTGTTCGCGACGAGGATGACGAGGAAGCCGAGCACGAACGCCACGACGGCCAGGACCACCCACTGCAGCCAGGTGTACGGCAGCGGGCGGCGCAGCCGCTCGGGCTGCTCGTCGATCTCGTCGATCTCCTCGTCGGCGCCCACGCCGCGGAGCATGTCGCCCGTGGCGTCGGTGATCTCGGCCTCGTCCTCGGGCAGCGGCGCCGGCGCCATCGCGCGCAGCAGGCTCTGCCACTGCGGGACGGGGGCCTCGTCGTCGTCCGGCCCGGCGTCCGGCCGGGCGGTCGCCGGGCGGGCCGCGGCCGGAGCAGCGGCGGCGGGGGCAGCCGAGGCGGCTGCCGGGGAGGAGGCGGCAGCGGGGGCGCCGGGCGCCGGTCGCGCCGGAGT
>NZ_SZYE01000043.1 GCF_005239125.1 Cellulomonas hominis
CGCTGGGCGCGGTGGCCGTGCAGGGGCTGCGCCTGGCGGGCCGGCCGCTCGCGGTGCGGGTCGGCGCCGACGGCGCGGTGCGGGTCGAGGCCGAGGCGGACGTCGCGGTGCACGTGCGGTCCTGACGCCTGCCGGCGCGGGGTCGCCGCCGGTCACGGGCCCGTCGCCCGCGACCCCGGCGGCCCCGCGCCGTATCGTGGGGTCTTCTCGGACGCGGGCCGCGCGGACGACGGTGACGGGCGGTGGGACATGGGGCTGCTGGACCGGATCGGCTCCCCGGCCGACGTGCGCGCGCTGAGCGCGGGGCAGGTGCGGGCGCTGGCCGCCGAGATCCGCGGCTACCTGGTCGACCAGGTGTCCCGCACGGGCGGCCACCTGGGCCCCAACCTGGGCGTCGTCGAGCTGACCATCGCGCTGCACCGGGTGTTCGAGTCGCCGCGCGACACGCTGGTGTTCGACACGGGCCACCAGGCGTACGTGCACAAGCTGCTGACGGGCCGGCAGGACTTCGGCCGGCTGCGCCGGCGAGGCGGCCTGTCCGGCTACCCGAGCCGCGCGGAGTCCGAGCACGACGTGGTGGAGAACTCCCACGCGTCGACGGCGCTGTCCTGGGCCGACGGCATCGCCCGGGCGAACGCGCTGGCCGCCCGCGACGACCGGCACGTCGTGGCGGTGGTCGGCGACGGCGCGCTGACCGGCGGCATGGCCTGGGAGGCGCTGAACAACATCGCCGACGGCACGGACCGCCGGCTGGTCGTGGTGGTGAACGACAACGGCAGGTCGTACGCGCCGACGATCGGCGGGCTCGCGCTGCACCTGGACGCGCTGCGCACGACCCGCGGCTACGAGACGGTGCTGTCCTGGGGCAAGCAGGCGCTGAAGCGGTCCGGCCCGCCCGGGCGGATCGCGTACGACGCGCTGCACGGGCTCAAGAAGGGCATCAAGGACGTCGTCGCCCCGCAGGGGATGTTCGAGGACCTGGGGCTCAAGTACGTCGGCCCGGTGGACGGCCACGACGAGGCGGCCGTGGAGTTCGCGCTGCGCCGCGCGCGGTCGTTCGGCGGCCCGGTCATCGTGCACGTGATCACGGAGAAGGGCCGGGGCTACACGCCGGCCGAGCAGGACGTCGCCGACCGGTTCCACGCGGTCGGGCAGATCCACCCCGAGACCGGGCTGCCGGTCGCGCCGTCGCGGTTCGGCTGGACGGGGGTGTTCGCCGACGAGATCGTGCGGATCGGCCGCCGCCGCCCCGACGTCGTCGCGATCACGGCCGCGATGCTGCAGCCGGTGGGGCTCGCGCCGTTCGCCGAGGCGTTCCCGGGCCGGACGTTCGACGTCGGGATCGCGGAGCAGCACGCCGTGACGACGGCCGCGGGCATGGCGTTCGCGGGGCTGCACCCGGTGGTGGCGGTGTACGCGACGTTCCTCAACCGCGCGTTCGACCAGGTGCTGATGGACGTGGGCCTGCACCGCGCGGGCGTGACGTTCGTGCTCGACCGCGCGGGGCTCACCGGGGACGACGGCGCCTCGCACAACGGCGTGTGGGACCTGGCGGTGCTCGGCGTGGTCCCGGGGCTGCGGCTCGCGGCCCCCCGCGACGAGGAGACGCTGCGGGCGGCGCTGCGCGCCGCCGTCGACGTGGACGACGCGCCGACGGTGGTGCGCTACCCGAAGGGGGCGCTGACCGAGGCGCTGCCCGCGGTCGACGACGTGGACGGCGTGGACGTGCTGGCGCGGCACGGCGGCCCGGACGGTGCGCGGTCGGTGCTGGTGTGCGGGGTCGGTGCGATGGCGCGCACGGCCCTCGCGCTGGGCGAGCTGCTGGCGCAGCACGGGCTGCGGGTGACGGTCGTCGACCCGCGGTGGGTGCTGCCGGTGCCGGCGGCGCTGGTGAAGCTCGTGGGGGAGCACGACCACGCGGTGACGCTCGAGGACGGCGTGCGCGAGGGCGGCATCGGCTCGGCGGTCGGGCTGCGCGCCCGCGACGCCGGGATCACGACGCCCGTGCAGGCGTTCGGGGTGCCGCGGCGGTACCTGGAGCACGCCAGCCGGGACGAGCTGCTGACCGGGCTGCGGCTGACCGCGCCGGACGTGGCGCGGGACGTGCTCGCGGCGCTCGGCGCGGCGTCCTGACGCGGGTCCCGGGGGCCCGCTCCCGGGCCCTGGGTCCCCGACGTGAGCACCGTCACGCGCCCGTCCGGGGGCCCCGGAGAGGGGGCGGGACCTCGGTCCCAAGACATCCCATGACCTCGTGAATAGCGTCACGAGTACGACGCACTCAGCGAGGGAGCTTCAGATGTCCACCACAGCAACAACCCCCACCGGGACCGACGCCACCGCGCCGGCCTGGGACGGTTTCGTCACCGGACCCTGGTGTGACGGGATCGACGTCCGCGACTTCATCCAGCGCAACTACACGCCGTACACCGGCGAGGCCGACTTCCTCGCCGGCCCCACGGAGCGCACGACCGGGATCTGGGCGAAGCTCAGCGAGATGTTCCCGGCCGAGCGGGCCAAGGGCGTCTACGACATCGACAACCACACCCCGTCGACGATCGTCTCGCACCCGGCCGGCTACATCGACCAGGACAACGAGCTGATCGTCGGCCTGCAGACCGACGCCCCGCTCAAGCGCGCCATGATCCCCAACGGCGGGTGGCGCATGGTCGAGAAGAGCCTCGAGACCTACGGCTACGAGGTCGACCCCCAGGTCGCCAAGATCTTCACCACGTACCGCAAGACGCACAACGACGGCGTCTTCGACGTGTACCCGCCGAACGTGCGCGCCGCGCGCTCGTCGCACCTCATCACCGGCCTGCCGGACGCCTACGGCCGCGGCCGCATCATCGGCGACTACCGCCGCGTGGCGCTGTACGGCGTCGACGCGCTGATCGAGGCCAAGCGCCTCGAGCGGCACGAGATGGACATGGAGCCCTCGGTCGAGGACGTCATCCGCGACCGCGAGGAGAACGCGGAGCAGATCCGCGCGCTCGTCGAGCTCAAGCAGATGGCCGCGTCCTACGGCTACGACATCTCGAAGCCGGCGACCACCGCCCGCGAGGCCGTGCAGTGGCTGTACTTCGCCTACCTGGGCGCCGTGAAGGAGCAGAACGGCGCGGCCATGTCGCTCGGCCGCACCTCCACGTTCCTCGACGTGTACCTGCAGCGCGACCTCGCGTCGGGCGCGATCACCGAGGAGTTCGCGCAGGAGCTGATCGACGACTTCGTCATCAAGCTGCGCATCGTCCGGTTCCTGCGGACCCCGGAGTACGACCAGCTGTTCTCCGGCGACCCGACCTGGGTCACCGAGTCGATCGGCGGCATCGGCGAGGACGGGCGCCCGCTCGTCACCAAGTCGTCGTTCCGGTTCCTGCAGACGCTGTACAACGTCGGCCCGGCCCCGGAGCCGAACCTGACCGTGCTGTGGAGCAACCGCCTGCCGGAGGGCTTCAAGAAGTTCTGCGCCCAGGTGTCCATCGACACGTCCGCGATCCAGTACGAGTCGGACGACCTCATCCGCACCTCCTGGGGCGACGACGCGGCGATCGCCTGCTGCGTGTCCCCGATGCGGGTCGGCAAGCAGATGCAGTTCTTCGGCGCCCGGGTGAACATCGCCAAGGCCCTGCTGTACGCCATCAACGGCGGACGCGACGAGGTGTCCGGCAAGCAGGTCGCGCCGGTGTCCGCGCCGGTCGAGGGCGACGTCCTCGACTACGAGGACGTGGCGGCGAAGTACGACAAGCTGCTCGACTGGCTGGCCGAGACCTACGTCGACGCGCTGAACTGCGTGCACTACATGCACGACAAGTACGCGTACGAGCGGCTCGAGATGGCGCTGCACGACCGCCAGATCCTGCGGACCATGGCCTGCGGCATCGCCGGCCTGTCGGTGGTGGCGGACTCGCTCTCGGCCATCAAGTACGCCAAGGTCACGCCGGTGCGCGACGAGGACGGCCTGGTCACCGACTACGTGATCGAGGGCGACTTCCCGAAGTACGGCAACGACGACGACCGCGCGGACGACATCGCCGTGGGCATCACCAAGGCGTTCATGGAGAAGATCCGGCAGCACAAGACCTACCGGAACTCCCTGCACACCCAGTCGGTGCTGACCATCACCTCGAACGTCGTCTACGGCAAGGCCACGGGCAACACCCCCGACGGCCGCCGCGCCGGCGAGCCGTTCGCCCCGGGCGCCAACCCGATGAACGGGCGCGACTCCCACGGCATGCTCGCCTCCGCGATGTCGGTCGCGAAGCTGCCGTACTCCGAGGCGATGGACGGCATCTCGCTCACCTCGACGGTCGTGCCCTCGGGCCTCGGCCGCACCAAGGAGGAGCAGGTGGCGAACCTGGTGGGCCTCATGGACGCGTACAACGTGTCCTCCGGCTACCACCTGAACGTCAACGTCCTCAACCGGGACACCCTCGAGGACGCCATGGAGCACCCCGAGAAGTACCCGCAGCTCACCATCCGGGTGTCGGGCTACGCCGTGAACTTCGTGCGGCTGACCCGCGAGCAGCAGCTCGACGTGCTGTCCCGGACGTTCCACGGCGGCATCTGACGCCACCCGGCGTCACCGCCCGGCCCGGGGGAGCAGCCCCGGGCCGGGCGGCCCGCCACCGAACCACCCGCACCACCAGCAGGACCCCGCGAGGAGGTCGCGACCATGAGCAGCAGCCAGACCGTCGTCGGCGAGGTCGGCGCCCCGGTGATCGAGCTCGGCCTGCCCGTCACGGGCGGCTCGCACGAGCGCTCGACGGCAGGCACCGCGGGTCTCGCGGTCAGCGACGCCGAGCGCAGCGAGAAGTTCGCGCAGATGCGGGCCGGCGAGCTCGGGTCGCTGCACTCCTGGGAGCTCGTCACCGCGGTCGACGGCCCCGGCACCCGGCTCACCACGTTCCTGGCCGGCTGCCCGCTGCGCTGCCTCTACTGCCACAACCCCGACACGATGGAGATGCGCCGGGGCGAGCCGGTGCTCGCCGAGGAGCTGCTGCGCCGGATCCAGCGGTACGTCCCGGTGTTCGCGGTCACCGGCGGCGGCCTGACGATCTCCGGCGGCGAGCCGCTCATGCAGCCGGCGTTCGTCGCCCGGGTGCTGCGCGGGGCCAAGGAGCTCGGCGTGCACACCGCGATCGACACCTCCGGCTACCTCGGCGCGCACTGCTCGGACGCGATGCTCGCCGACATCGACCTGGTGCTGCTCGACGTGAAGTCGGGCATCCCCGAGACGTACAAGAAGACCACCGGCCGGGACCTGCAGCCGACGCTCGACTTCGGCCGCCGCGTCGCCGCGAGCGGCACGGAGATCTGGGTCCGGTTCGTGCTGGTGCCCGGGCTCACGGACGCCCCGGAGAACGTCGACGCGGTCGCCGACTACGTCGCCACGCTGTCCACCGTCAGCCGGGTCGAGGTGCTGCCGTTCCACCAGATGGGGCGGGACAAGTGGCAGAGCCTCGGCATGGCGTACGAGCTGGAGGACACCCAGCCGCCGAGCCCGGAGCTCGTCGCGCGGGTGCGCCAGCAGTTCCGGGACCGCGGGCTGACGGTGTTCTGAGCCGTCAGGCGGCCGCCGCGCCGGCGTCGGCCACCCCGGGCGGCAGCAGCCGCCGCCCGAGCACGCGCTCGGACCACCCGGTGCGGTCCAGCCACGGGCAGATCCCGCCGAGGTGCGCGGGCCAGCCGGCCCCGAGCAGCATCGCGAGGTCGACCTGGTCAGCGGACGGCACCACGCCCTCGTCGAGCAGCGAGCCGATCTCCTCGGCCAGGCCGCGCGCGACCCGGTCGAGCACGGCGGCCTCCTGCTCGGCGCGGGTCCCGCCCGCGGTGGGCGCCCCGAACGCGTCCTGGATCGCGGGGTCGACCACCGGCAGACCGGCGGGGCCCGGGTGCGCGACGGCGCGGCCCGCCTCGACGAGCGCGTCCAGGCCCGGGGACAGCGGGTAGCGGTCGCCGAGCTCGTCGTGCAGCGTCACCAGCACGTGCCGGGCCACCGGCAGGCCGACGAGCTGCAGCAGGGCGAACGGGCTCATCGGCAGGCCGAGGGGGCGCAGCGCGGCGTCCGCGGCCTCGACCGGGGTGCCGTCCTCGACCGCCCCCAGCACGTCGGCGAGCATCCGCAGCAGCACCCGGTTGACGACGAAGCCCGGGCGGTCGGTCGTGCGGACGACGGTCTTGCCCGCGCGCCGCGCGACGTCGACCGCCGTGGCGAGCGACGCGGGGTCCGACGCCTCCGTCGCCACGACCTCGACCAGCGGCATCTGCGCCACGGGGTTGAAGAAGTGCAGCCCGACGACGCGCTCCGGGTGCGCGAGGCCCCGGGACATCGCGGTGACCGACAGCGCGGACGTGTTCGTGGCGAGCACGCAGTCCGGGCGGACCAGGGCCTCCACCTCGGCGAACACCGCGCGCTTGACGTCGAGCACCTCGGTGACGGCCTCGATCACCAGGTCGGCGTCCGCGAGGTCGGCGAGGTCCGTGCCGACGGTGACCCGGTCGAGGAGCGCGCGCCCGGCGTCCTCCGGGAGCCGGCCGCGTCCGACGGCCGCCTCGACGAGGTCGCGGACGCGGTCACGGCCGGCAGCCGCGCGCTCCTCGTCGATCTCCCGCAGGGCCACGGGCACGTCGAGCCGCGTGCCGAGCAGCACGGCGAGCTGGGCGGCCATCAGGCCGGCGCCGACGATCCCGACCCGGCGGACCTGGCGCGGGGCCTCCGATCCGGCCTCCGCGCGGGCGGCGCGGCGCGCGCCCCGGCCCGTGAGCTCGGCGGCGTACAGGGCGGCGCGGGCCTCGTCCGAGACCAGCAGCCGGGACAGGGCGTCGTCCTCGGCGCGGAACCCGGCCTCCCGGTCGCGGGACCCCGCGCGGGCCAGCAGGTCCAGGACGTGCGCGTAGGCCGGGGCCGCGCCGTGCAGGCGGGCGTCGAGGGTGGTGGCGGCGCGGGCGAGCGGGTCCGGGTCGCCCTCCGGCACCGGGGGGACGCCGGCGGCGCGGCGGTCGGGGGAGCCGGCGCGCAGCACGCCGGCCGTCCACGCGAGGGCCGACTGCTCGAAGCCGTCGACCGGCAGGACGGCGTCGACCAGTCCGACCTCGAGGGCCTGCTCGGCCGTGGTCAGCCGGTTGCTCGCGAGCGGGCGCAGCACGGCGAGGTCGACCGCGGCGGGCAGGCCGACGAGGCGGGGGAGCAGCCACGACCCGCCCCAGCCCGGCACGATGCCCAGCGACGCCTCGGGCAGCCCGATCGAGCGGATCCCGGCGGCCGCGACCCGGTGGTCGCAGTGCAGCGCGAGCTCGAGGCCGCCGCCCAGCGCGTGCCCGGTGAGCCAGGCGAACGTCGGCACCGGCAGCTCGCCCAGCGGGCGGAGCGCGGCGTGCCCGGCCTCGGCGAGCGCACGGGTCTGGTCCAGGCCGTCGAGGCGCCGCGCGACGGACAGGTCGGCCCCGGCGACGAAGCAGCCGGGGCGGCCGGTGACGGCCACGGCGGCGATCTCGCCGGCCTCGGCCCGGGTGCGCACCGCGTCCAGGGCGGCGCGCAGCACCGCCAGGCCGCGCGGGCCGAGCGTGGTGGGCCGGCGCTCGTCCGCCGCGGTGAGCGTGAGCAGGGCGAGCACGCCCGCGCCGTCCGGCAGGTCGACGTCCCGGGCGGTGACGCGCAGGACGTGGTCGTCGGCCTCGGCGGGCAGCCCGCCGGGGGCGGGAGCGTCGGGCGCGGACGCGTGGGCCCCGGGCGCGGACGCGTGGGCCCCGGGCGTTGCGGGGTCGCGCGGGGCGGACGACGGGGACGGCTCGGTGGCGGCGTGGCGCATGCAGCACTCCCTGGGGACGACGGTGTCCGGTCGGAACACCGCGACCCTAGCCGCGCCGGTGCGCGCTGTCGCGGCGCCCGCGCGACGGCGCGCCGCGGCCCCGCAGGTCAGCCCGGGGGCCGGCGGCGTCGCGCGGCGCGCGGACCTGATCGTCGAGCGAGTACGCGACACGTCGAGCGAGTAGTCGGCGGGTACTCGCTCGACGTGTCGGTTGCCCACTCGGCGCGGCACGCGGGCGCGCGCGGGCCGTGGTGCACGCCGCGGCGGTCCGTCAGGCCGGGGTCGCCACCGCGGCGAACGCCTCCGCCAGGCGCGGGGCGAGCAGCCCGATCTGCCACGGCCGCGCGCCGCCGGCGGCCAGCCGCTCCGCGAGGTGCTGCTCGTCGGCCGGGACCGGCGGGGTCCAGCACACCCGGCGCAGCAGGTCCGGCTGCAGCAGGTTCTCGGCCGGCACGGTGTGCGCCTCGGACAGCTCGGCCACGACGGCGCGCGCGGCGGTGAGCCGGGCGGCGGCCGCGGGGTCGCGGTCGGCCCAGGCCCGGGGCGGCGGCGGGGCGTCGGTGCGCGGCCCGCGGCTGCTGGGCAGCTGGTCCTCGGGGAGCTGCAGGCCGGTGTCGATCGCGCGCTGCCAGAGCGCGGCGCGCCGCCGGGTGCCCTTGCCCGAGAACTGCGGCAGGGCGACGAGCTGCGGCACGGAGCGGGGGAGCGCCTGGGCGGCGGCGACGATCGCGGCGTCGGGCAGGACGCGGCCGGGGGAGATGTCCCGCTGCCGGGCGTTCTCGTCGCGGGTCTCCCACAGCGAGCGCACGACGGCGAGGCGGCGCGGGTCGCGGATCGCGTGCACGCCGGACACCCGGCGCCACGGCTCGACCCGGGGCGCGGGCGGCGGGGCGAGGCGCACGGCCTCGAACTCCTCGGCGGCCCACTGGGCCTTGCCGGCGAGGGCCAGCCGCTCGGCGAGGACCTCGCGCAGCTCGACCAGCACCTCGACGTCGAGCGCGGCGTACCGGAGCCACTGCTCGGGCAGCGGGCGGGTGGACCAGTCGACCGCGGAGTGCTCCTTGGCCAGGCCGAGGCCCAGCAGCTCGGCGACGACGGCGGCGAGGCCCACGCGCTCCAGGCCCAGCAGCCGGGCGCCGAGCTCGGTGTCGAAGACGCGCGAGGGGCGCATGCCCTGCTCGGCGAGGGCGCCGAGGTCCTGCGACGCGGCGTGCAGCACCCACTCGACGCCGACCAGGGCGTCGGACAGCGGGGACAGGTCGGGCACGGCCACGGGGTCGATGAGCGCGGTCCCGGCGCCCTCGCGGCGCACCTGCACCAGGTAGTTGTGCTGGCCGTAGCGGTAGCCGGACGCGCGCTCGGCGTCGACGGCCACCGGGCCGGTGCCCGCGCCGAACGCCTCGACCACCCGGGCGAACGCCTCGGGGGTGTCGACGACGGCGGGCACGCCCTCGGCGGGCTCGGTCAGGGGGACGACGGCGGGCGGCGCGGCGGGCTCCGTCGCGTCGGCGGGCTGCTCGTGGTCGGCGCCGGCCGGGGCGCTCGTCTCCTCGGCCGGGGTACCGGCCGGGTGCGGGACTGACTGCATGGGACAACCGTAGGCCGTCGGGGCGCCGCGTCCGTCCCGGCGCGCAGGCGCGGCGTCCGGCACGGCCCGGTGGCTCAGGCGAGCAGGCCGGTGCGGATGGAGATGGCGACCAGGGCGGCGCGGTCGCCGGTGCCGAGCTTGCGCGAGATCCGCGCGAGGTGGCTCTTGACGGTCAGCGCGGAGAGCCCGAGCTCGTCGCCGATGGCGCGGTTGCTGAACCCGTCGGCGACCAGGCGCAGCACGCTCAGCTCGCGGGAGGTCAGGTCGGGGCGGGTGCGTGCGAACGGCGACGGCACGGCGCCGGGGGCGGATCCGGGCGGGCCGACGGTCGCGTTCGGCTCGGTGGCGACGGCCCCGCGGAGGCCGCCGGTCAGCAGGCCGACCAGGTCGCGGCGCCCGGCACGGCGGGCGAGCAGGATGACGCGGCCGGAGCCGCGGCGGCGCAGGTTGCGCACGAGGGTCTGGCCCTCGCCCTCGCCGAGCTCGGTGACCACGACGCACATCTGGCCGAGGGGGCGGCGGCGCGGGTCGGTGCCGGTGCCCGCGCCCTGCGAACCGGGGCGGCGCGCCTGCGTGGCGACCGCGCCCACCCGGGTGCCCGGGACGCCCGGCGCCAGACCGGTGCCTCGTCGAATCGGCTCGATGCTCACTGCGGTGCCCCCTTGACGGTCCAACACTTGCCCCCTCTATCGACCCGTCGTCCCGGTGTCTTGAGCAGAACGGGTGACATCGTGACCCGCTCGTGACCCGGTTGTCACGGGCGGTCGCGCCCGGCCGGTGCCCGGCCTCCGCGCGGGACCCCCGCGGTCAGTGCCGCGGCCCCAGGGCGACGACGCCGTCGGGCAGGGGCGGCAGCCCGGCGACCGTGCACAGCAGGGTGCCCCACGCGCGCAGGTGCGGGGCCAGGTCCTCGTCGCGGGCCGTCCAGGAGGCGCGCAGCTCCAGCTCGCAGAGCTCCGGGCGCTCGTCCAGGGCGCCGAACGACTGGGACAGCACGCGGGTGACGGTCCCGCCGGCCGCGCGGGCGTCGACCCCGGCGGAGGCGAGGGCGTCGGAGAACCAGCTCCACGCGACTTCGGCGAGCAGCGGGTCCTGGCCGACCTCGGGCTCGAGCGTCGCGCGCACGAGCGTCACGAGCCGGAAGGCCCCGTCCCAGGCCTCCTGGCCGGCGGGGTCGTGCAGCACGACGAACCGGCCGGAGGCGAGCTCCTCGGCGTCGGGGTCGCGGCGGGTGCTGCGCACGTCGGCGACGAGGGCGGCGGTGTACGGGGCGATCCGCGCGGGGCCGGGCGCCTCCTCGAGGGACACCTCGGGTCGCAGCGTCACGCCCCGCAGCGACCGCAGGGCGCGCAGGAACTCCGGTGGCGCGTCGCGGGGGCCGGTGCTCACAGCGCCGAGCGTAGGGGCGACCCTCTCGACCGGTGGTCGCGGCACGCCGGGCGACCACGCCCCGGACTAGGGTGAACCTGCCCTGGCACCGCTTCGAAGGAGCACCCGCGCATGTCTGCACCCGCCGCACAGATCGGCGTCACCGGCCTGGCCGTGATGGGCCGGAACCTCGCCCGCAACCTGGCCCGGCACGGCTACACCGTCGCGGTGCACAACCGCTCGCAGGCGAAGACCGACTCGCTGATCGCCGACCACGGCGACGAGGGCACGTTCGTGCCGTCGGTCACGACCGAGGAGTTCGTGGCGTCGCTGGAGCGGCCGCGCAAGGTGATCATCATGGTCAAGGCCGGTGCCGCGACCGACGCGGTGATCGAGGAGCTGGTGCCGCTGCTCGACGAGGGCGACATCGTGATCGACGCGGGCAACGCGCACTTCCCGGACACCCGCCGCCGCGAGGCCGCGCTGCGCGAGAAGGGCCTGCACTTCGTGGGCACCGGCGTCTCGGGCGGCGAGGAGGGCGCGCTGAACGGCCCGTCGATCATGCCCGGCGGCTCGCGCGAGTCCTACGCGGTGCTCGGCCCGATCCTGGAGGACATCTCCGCGAAGGTCGACGGCACCCCGTGCTGCACCTACGTCGGCCCCGACGGCGCCGGCCACTTCGTCAAGATGGTGCACAACGGCATCGAGTACGCCGACATGCAGCTGATCGCCGAGGCGTACGACCTGCTGAAGCAGGGCCTGGGCGCGTCCGCCGCGGAGATCGCCGACATCTTCCGCACCTGGAACGAGGGCGACCTCGAGTCCTTCCTCATCGAGATCACCGCCGAGGTGCTCTCCCAGGTCGACGCCGAGACCGGGTCGGCGTTCGTGGACGTCGTGCTGGACCAGGCGGAGCAGAAGGGCACCGGCCGCTGGACCGTGCAGAACGGCCTGGACCTGGGCGTGCCGATCACCGGCATCGCGGAGGCCACGTTCGCCCGCGCGCTGTCCGGCTCCGTCCCGCAGCGCACCGCCGCCCGCGGCACGCTGCCCGCGCACGCCGGCAGCTTCGAGATCACCGACCGGGACGCGTTCATCGAGGACGTGCGCCTGGCGCTGTACGCGTCGAAGGTGGTGGCGTACTCGCAGGGCTTCGACCAGATCGCCGCGGCCTCCGCCGAGAACGGCTGGGACATCGACCGCGGCGCCATGGCCCGCATCTGGCGCGGTGGCTGCATCATCCGCGCCCGGTTCCTCAACCGGATCACCGAGGCGTACGAGCGCGACGCCGACCTGCCGCTGCTGCTCGCCGACGAGTACTTCACCGGCGCGGTCGGCAACGGCGTCGCCGCGTGGCGCCGGGTCGTGGCCCAGGCCGCGCTGGCCGGCGTGCCGACCCCGGCGTTCTCCTCGTCGCTGTCGTACTACGACGGGGTGCGGGCCGAGCGGCTGCCGGCGGCGCTGATCCAGGCGCAGCGCGACTTCTTCGGCGCGCACACCTACAAGCGCGTCGACAAGGACGGCACCTTCCACACCGAGTGGTCCGGCGACCGCGCCGAGCACGAGGCGTGAGCGCCGCGACGCCGGCGCCGGGCACCGAGGGGCTGCGCGACCTGCAGCCCGTCATGCTCGGCGCCGACATCGGCGTGTACGCCCTGGCGCGCGCCTTCCACGAGGCGTACGGGGTCCGGTCGATCGTGGTCAGCGGGGCGGCCCTCGGGCCGGTCGCCGACTCGCGGATCGTGCACAACCGGCTCGTCCCGGACGGGCACGACCCGCGCCAGCTGGTCGACGCCGTGCTGGAGGTGGCCCGCGAGCAGGCCGGGAAGCGGCTGGTGCTGCTGGCGAACTCGGACTGGCTGGTCCGGGTCGTCGTGCAGCACCGCGCCGAGCTCGAGCCGCACTACGTGGTGCCGTTCCTCGACGAGGAGCTGATGGACCGGCTGTCGGACAAGGCGACGTTCGCCGAGATCGCGACCGACCTCGGCCTGGCGGTGCCGCGGACGATCGTGCAGGACTTCGCGCTCGCGGACGACCCGGCCTGGGCGCCGGTCCCGGTGGACGTCGGCTACCCGCTGATCGCCAAGGCGGCCAGCAGCGCCGACTACCAGGAGGTCGAGTTCCCGGGGAAGAAGAAGGTCTTCGAGATCGGCTCTCCCGACGAGCTCGACGCCCTGTGGGCCTCGCTGCGCGGCGCGGGCTACCGGGGGCGGTTCGTCGTCCAGGAGCTCGTGCCGGGCGACGACACCCGGATGCGGTCCATCACGGCGTACGTGGACTCCCGCGGCTCGATCACGCTGCTGGCCTCCGCGCACGTGCTGCTCGAGGAGCACACGCCGTCCGGCCTGGGCAACCCGGCCGCGATGGTCGTCACCCGGGAGCAGGGGATGCTCGACCAGGCGGCGGCGTTCCTGCGCGGCGTGGGCTACGTCGGGTTCGCGAACTTCGACGTGAAGGTCGACCCCCGCGACGGGTCGTTCCGGTTCTTCGAGGTGAACCCCCGGATCGGGCGCAACAACTACTACGTGACGGCCGCCGGCGCGAACGTCGCGCGGTTCCTGGTCGAGGACCGGGTGCTGGACCGGGCGGTCGAGCCGGTCGTGGTCGACACCGAGGTGCTGTACTCGATCCTGCCGCACCGGCTGCTGCTGCGGTACGTCCTGGACCCGGCGCTGGCCGGCAAGGTGCGCGCCCTGATCCGGGCCGGGCGGGTGGCGCACCCGCTGCGTTACCGCCGCGACGCCGGGGTCAAGCGGCGCTGGTACGTGCTCGCCGCGGGCCTGAACCAGGTGCGCAAGTTCCGCCGGTACTACCCGGAGCCGACCAGCACGGGGTTCTGACGCCGCGCACGACGGCGGACGGCCGGCACCCCCGTGGGGGTGCCGGCCGTCGGCGTGTGGGGCCTCAGCCGAGCTCGGACGTCCCCGAGTACAGGTGCAGCACCGGCACCTGCAGGTCCTCGCGGGCGCGGGACGCCCAGTCGCGGTGGAACGTGTCCTCGAGCGCGTGCGGGTAGGTCACGACGACCACCTCGCGGGCGCCCTCCGACGCCACGGCGGCGCGCAGCGCGGGCAGCGGGTCGTCGTCCACGACCGTGCCGGTCGCGCTGATGCCGGCGGCCGCGAACGCGGCGAGGCTGTCGGCCAGCTGCTCGGCGGCGTCCGCCGTCGCCTCGGTCGGCTCGGGCTCGCGGCCCAGCACCGTGTCGAGCGCCTCGCGGAGCTCGCCCAGGCTGAGCTGGTCGACGAGGGACACGAGCACGTTGCGCTCGGTGTCGGCGGGGACGAGCACGCGGTACTGCAGCGTCTCCCCGTCGTGCAGCGAGGCGATGTGCGCGACGTCGGCGGCGGCGAGGGTGTCCTCCGTGAGGACCAGGATCGTGTCGGTCACGGATCGACCCTAGCGGGCGTCGGCGCTGCTCACCCGCCCGTGCCGAGGACCCAGCGCCCGAGCAGCATCCCGTCGTGGTGCAGCAGGTGCGCCGGGCGGGCGGGCTGCGGGTCGAGCCACTCGGGTCCCTGCACCGCGCGCAGGCCCGGCCCGGCGACGAGCAGCGGGCTGGTGGTGAGGCACAGCTCGTCCACCAGTCCGGCCGCGACGAGGTCCGTGAGCAGCCGCGGGCCGCCCTCGGCGAGCACCCGGGTCAGCCCGCGGGCGGCGAGGGCGTCCAGGGCGGCGTCGAGGTCGACCTCCTGGTCACCGGCCACCAGCACCCGGTCCTCGCCCAGCTCGGCGCGCAGCCCGGCCAGCCGGGGGTTGGCCGCGACGGTGAGGACGTACGGCGGGCGGGCGGTGCCGCGCAGGCCCGCCGGCAGCTCGCCCGACCCGGTGACCAGGGCCAGCTCGAGGTCGGGGGACTGGCCGCGGGCGGCGCGCGCCTCCCGCAGGTCGGCCGGCACCGGCAGCGGCGTGTAGCCCTCGGCGCGGGCGGTCCCGGCGCCGACCAGGACCACGTCGGCGACCGCGCGCATGACCCGGAACACGCGCCAGTCGGCGGGTCCGTTGATGCTGCGCGACCGGCCGTCCGGCCCCTGGGCGGAGCCGTCGACCGTGGCGATCATGTTCGCCCGCACGGCGGCGCGGCGCCCCGGGCGCGGCGCGGGGTGCGCGTACAGGTCGTGCAGGGCGGGCTCCCCGGGCTCCGGGTCGAGGCGCGCGCCGGCGCGGTCCAGGGGCAGCAGCACGTCCAGGGGCGGGAGCTCGCGGGGCATGCGCGCCAGGCTAGCCGTAGGCTGTCCGGCCGTGAGCCCCAGCCCCGCCACGCCGACGACGGCGAGCCTGACCGCCCGGCGCCCCGACGTCGGCCGCGACCGCCTGCTCGCGGAGCGCGTCCCGCCGCCGCACTTCGCCGGCGAGTCCTTCGACACCTACCGGCCCGATCCGGAGTACCCGAGCCAGGCGGCCGCGGTCGCCCGGCTGCGCGAGGTGGCGGCGGCGCTGACCGGCGGGGGCGGTTCCGGCGGCCCGCTGCGGTGGCTGCGCCGCAAGCCGGCCGCGGTGCCGGCGGTGTACCTGGACGGCGGGTTCGGCGTCGGCAAGACCCACCTGCTCGCGTCGCTGGCCGCGGCGGTCGGCCCGGACGCCGCCGCGTACGGCACGTTCGTGGAGTGGACGAACCTGGTCGGGGCGCTCGGCTTCCGGCCGACCGTCGACGCGCTCGCGACCCGCCGGCTCGTGTGCATCGACGAGTTCGAGCTCGACGACCCGGGCGACACCGTGCTGATGTCCCGGCTGCTGCGCGAGCTCACCGACCGCGGGGTCGCGCTCGCGGCCACCTCCAACACGCTGCCGGAGTCGCTCGGCGAGGGCCGGTTCGCCGCCGACGACTTCCTGCGCGAGATCCAGGACCTGTCCGACCGGTTCGAGGTGCTGCGGATCGACGGCCAGGACTACCGCCGCCGGGAGGCGGTGACCGACGCCCCGGGGCTCGACGACGCGGCGGTGCGCGCCGCCGCCGAGCGGGTCGCCGGCGCCACGCTCGACGACTTCGGCGACCTGCTCGCGCACCTGTCGACCGTGCACGCCTCGCGGTACGGCGCGCTGCTGGACGGGGTCGAGCTCGTCGGGCTGACCGGCGTCGGGCCCGTGCCCGACCAGGACGTCGCGCTGCGGCTGGTGTCGCTGGTGGACCGCCTGTACGACCGCGACGTCCCGGTGCTGCTCGGCGGCGCGGGGGAGTCCGTGCTGTTCGGCGAGCAGATGCTGGCCGGCGGGTACCGGAAGAAGTACTACCGGGCGCTGTCCCGGCTGGGAGCGCTGGCCGAGCGCGGCCGCCAGGAGGCCGCGACCCGCGGCTGACGACCGGGCGGGTGCGACCCGGCCCGGCCGGCAGCCGGGGCCCGGGGTCAGGGGGCCAGGACCGCCACCGAGCGCGGGCCCAGGATCAGCCGGGGGCCGGTGCCGTCCGCGGCCGGGACCAGGCGGGCCGTGGCCCACGACGCGAGCACGCGCAGGTCGCGGTCGGAGGCGAGCGGGACGGTGCGCTCGGCGTCGCCGAGGTTGACCACGACGCGGGCGTCGCCGCGGTGCAGCACGAGCCAGTCGGCCCACGCGCCGTCGACGGGCTCGGCCGTCCCGGCGCCCCCGGCCCACGTCAGGTCCGTGCGCGACCGGTCGCCCGACGCCAGGTCCGGCACCTCCCGGCGCAGCCGCGCCAGCTCCCGGTACCAGTCCAGCATCCGCTCCCCGCCGGGCAGCGTCGGCTCGTCCCAGTCGAGCCGGCCGGCCTCGAACGTCGCGCCGGCCTGCGGGTCCGGGACCTCGAACGACTCCTCGTCCGCCCCGTACATCTCCGCCCAGCCGTGCCCGCCGAACTCCCGGGACCGGCCCTCGCGCACCGCCTGCGCGAGCTCGGGCTCCGGGTGGTCGGTGACGTACATCCACGGCGTCCGGGCGCCCCACTCCTCGCCCATGAACAGCATCGGGGTGAACGGCGAGAGCAGCACGAGCGCGGCCGACGCGGCCAGCGCGCCGTCGTCGAGCACCGCGGACGGCCGGTCGCCGAGCGCGCGGTTGCCGACCTGGTCGTGGTCGGAGCCGAACACGACGAACCGGTGCCCGTCGACCTCCGGCGGAACGGGCCGGCCCCAGTCCTCGCCGCGGAAGGTCGAGTACCCGCCGTCGTGCACGAACACGTCGCGGTACGCCTTGCGCAGCGTCTCCGGGTCGCCGAAGTCGACGTAGTACCCGTGCCGCTCGCCGGTGAGCAGGGCGTGCAGCGCGTGGTGCACGTCGTCCGCCCACTGCGCCGTCATGCCCCAGCCGCCCTCGGCCGTCGGGGTGACGGACACCGGGTCGTTCAGGTCGACCTCGGCGATCAGCGACAGCGGCCGGCGCAGCTCGGCGGACAGCGCCGCCACCTCGTCGGACAGCTGCGCCAGGACGTGCCGCGGCGAGTCGTCCACCAGCGCGTGCACCGCGTCGAGCCGCAGGGCGTCCACGTGGAAGTCCCGGAGCCAGCGGAGCGCGCTGTCCACGATCCAGCGGCGCACCTCGCCCGCGTCCGGCCCGTCGAGGTTGATCGCCGCGCCCCACGGGGTGTGGTGCGCGTCGGTGAAGTACGGCCCGAACTCGCCCAGGTAGTTGCCCGACGGCCCCAGGTGGTTGTGCACGACGTCCAGGCAGACGGCCAGGCCGGCGGCGTGCGCGGCGTCGACGAACCGCTGCAGGGCGGCGGGGCCGCCGTACGGCTCGTGCACGCCGTACAGGCTGACGCCGTCGTAGCCCCAGCCGCGCTCCCCGTTGAAGGGCGCGACCGGCAGCAGCTCGACGACCTCCACGCCGGTGGAGACGAGGTGGTCGAGGTGCGCGACGGCGGCGTCCAGGGTGCCCTCCGGCGTGAACGTGCCGACGTGCAGCTCGTAGACGACCGCGCCGCGCACGTCGCGCCCGGCCCAGCCGTCGTCGGACCACGCGTGCCGGGAGGCGTCGAACACGCGGCTCGGGCCGTGCACGCCGGCGGGGGCCCACGGGCCGCGCGGGTCCGGGCGGGGGTCGCCGCCGTCGAGCACGAAGGCGTAGTCGGTGCCGTGCGGCAGGTCCCGGTCGCCCGTCCACCAGCCGTCGCCGGCGGCGGTGAGCGGGACGGTCTCGGCCCCGGCGTCGTCGGCCGCGGGCAGGTGCAGCGCGACGGTCGTCGCGCGCGGCGCCCACACGTCGCCGGGCCGGACGTCACGGGCGGCGCGGGTCTCGGTCACGCGTCGGTCCTCCTCACGAGCAGGGCGACCGGCAGCCGGTCGAGCAGGTCGGACAGCGGGCGCACGCCGCCCTCGACGGGGCGGTCCACGAGCACGTCGTGCCAGTCGCCCTCGGGCAGGGCGACGGTGTGTTCGCCCCAGCCCCCGAGCCGGTCGACCATCGCGGCGAGCCGGGTGGCGACCACCGCGACCCGGGGCTCGCCGTCGGCGGTGCGCGCGTAGGTGAGGACGTGGCCGGTCGAGTGCGGCAGCGGCGTGATCCCCGCGCCCGGGCCGGTGAACGCCTCGGGCAGGTCCCGGCGCAGCCGGAGCGCGCGCGAGGTGACCAGCAGCTTCTCGTCCGCCAGGTCGCGGGTGCCGGCACCCTCGTCGAGCCGGGCGAGCCGCGCCGCGATCGCCGCGTGGTCCACCGGCCGGCGGTTGTCCGGGTCGACCAGCGCGACGGCGGGCACCTCGGTGCCCTGGTAGACGTCGGCGACGCCCGGCAGCGTGAGCTGCACGAGCTTCTGGCCCAGCAGGGCGGCCCGCACGGCGTCGCGGGTCCGGTGCTCCCACCCCGTGAGCAGCCCGGCGACCCGCTCGTCGGCCAGCGCCTGGGCGGCGACGTCGAGCACCGCGCGCTCGTAGGCCTCGTCCGGACTGGTCCACGACGTCCGGTCCTTCGCCTCCCGCACGGCCTTGGTGAGGTACTCGGTGAGCCGCTCGACGGCGATCGGGCCGTCGGCCGTCCACGTGCCCGCCAGGGTCTGCCACAGCAGGTTCTCCGCGCGACCGTCGAGCAGGGTGCTCCGGTACGCGGCGGTGGCCTCCCGCAGCCGCCCGACCAGCTCGGCCCACTCCACCGGCAGCTCGGACAGCACGCCGAGCCGCGCCCGGACGTCCTCGCTGCGCTTGGTGTCGTGCGTCGACAGCGTGGTCATGCCGAGCGGCGTCTGCTGCTGGGCGCGGACCGCCCAGGCCAGCAGCTCGGTGGGGGACAGGGCGAACCGCTCCGGCTCGCCGCCGACCTCGGTGAGCGACACCAGGTGGGTCCACCGGTAGAACGCGGTGTCCTCCACGCCCTTGGCCATCACCGCGCCGCAGGTCTGCTGGAACCGCACGACCAGCTCGTCGCGCTGCGGCTCCCGGGTGCGGCCCGCGCTGCCGACCTCGCGGCCGAGCAGCAGGTCGACCAGCACGTCCATCGTCGCCGCGCGCTCGGGGGACAGCCGCGAGCGCGCCGCCCGGGCCGCCTGCTCCAGCACCTCCACGTCGGCCGGGTGCGGGGTGCGGCCCGGCACGACGTAGGCGCGGTACCGGTCCATCGCGACCAGCAGCTCCACCAGGCAGTCGTGCAGCGAGCGCCAGGTGTGGTCCCGCAGCCGCAGGTCGCCGCGGCACACCTCGGCGGCGAGCTCGGTCAGCCGGTACACCTCGGCGTACAGCGCGCGGTCGACGATCTCCCGCTTGGCGGTGTCGACCACCTCGGGCAGGGCGTCGGAGGCCTCGCCGGTCAGCCGGTGCATCAGCGCACCGAGCCGGGCGCCGCCGCCGGGGTCCACGAACGCCTGCTGGATCCGCCACAGCGCCTCGTACCCGGTGGTGCCGGCGGTGTCCCAGTCGGCGGGCAGCTCCTCGTCGCCCTGCAGGATCTTCTCGACCACGACCCACGCGCCGCCGGAGCGCTCGCGCAGCCGCTCCAGGTAGCCCCCCGGGTCGGCCAGGCCGTCCGGGTGGTCGATCCGCAGGCCGTCGAGCACGCCCTCGTCCAGCAGGCGCAGCACCAGGGCGTGCGTCGCGTCGAACACGGCCGGGTCCTCGACGCGGATCGCGGCGAGCGTGCCGACGTCGAAGAACCGCCGGTAGTTCAGCTCCTCGTCGGCGACCCGCCAGTACGCCAGCCGGTAGTGCTGCCGCTCCAGCAGCTCCGCCAGCGGCAGCGCCTCGGTCCCGGGGCGGACCGGGAAGGTGTGGTCGTAGTACCGGAGCACCGGCTGCGGCTCGTCCCCCTGGCCCGGGACGACCTCGTGCTCCAGGCGGATCTCGCCGGAGGCCAGCACGGCGCCGATCCGGTCGCCCAGCACCGGCATCAGCACGTCGCCCTCGCCCGCGGACCAGTCGACGTCGAACCAGGACGCGTACGGCGACGCGGGGCCCTCGGCCAGCACGGACCACAGGGCCTTGTTGTGCCACGCGGGGGTGGGCACGGCCATGTGGTTCGGCACGATGTCGAGCACCAGGCCGAGCCCGGCGGCGTGCGCCCGGTCGGCGAGCCGGCGCAGGGCGGGCTCGCCGCCGAGCACCGGCGACACCTCGTCGTGGTCGACGACGTCGTAGCCGTGCGTCGAGCCCGGCGCCGCGGTGAGGACCGGTGACAGGTACACGTGCGTCACCCCGAGGTCCGCGAGGTACGGCACCAGGTCCGCGGCGTCGTCCAGGGTGAGGTCGGCCCCGAGCTGGAGCCGGTAGGTGGAGGTCGGCACCGGGCGCCCCGGCTGGGGCAGCCGGCGGGTGGGGGTGCGGGGCTCGGTCCCGCGGTCGACGGTCACGCGCCGCGCTTCGGCCGGGCGGACGCGTCGGCGGCCGCGGGCGCGCCGGTGCCCGGCAGGCCCGACGGGGCCGGCGGCTCCGCGCCGGACGGCAGCGACGTCACCGCCGGCGCCTGGGTGACCGGGTCGACCTGCTGGATCGGGGGCCGGGACAGCACCACGGTCGACCGGTGGGCGATCTCGACCGTGCTGGAGTGCGCGATCTCGTCGCCCGGGGCGAGCTGGTGGTCGCTGTCCAGCACGACGGTCCAGGTCTCGCCGTACTCCGCGCTGGGCAGCGTGAACGACGCCGGCTCCGGCTGGGCGTTGAACAGCACGAGGAACGAGTCGTCGACGATCTCCTCGCCGCGCAGGTCGGGCTCGGCGATGGCGTCGCCGTTGAGGAAGACCATGACGGCGCGCGCGAACTCCTCCTGCCACTGCGCGTCCGACATGTGGGTGCCCGCGGGGGACATCCACGCGATGTCGCGCAGGTCGGACTCGCCGCCCCGCTCCGGCGCGCCGGCGAAGAACCGCCGACGACGGAACACCGGGTGGTCCTTGCGCAGGTGCACGACCCGGCGGGCGTACTCGAGCAGCTCGGTGTCGTACTCGTCGAGCTCCCAGTTCTGCCAGGACAGCTCGTCGTCCTGGCAGTACACGTTGTTGTTGCCCTGCTGGGTCCGGCCCATCTCGTCGCCGTGCAGGATCATCGGCACGCCCTGGGACAGCAGCAGCGTGGTGAGGAAGTTCCGGCGCTGCCGGCCGCGCAGGTCCAGGACCTCCGGGTCGTCCGTCGGGCCCTCGACCCCGCAGTTCCACGACCGGTTGTGGCTCTCGCCGTCCCGGTTGTCCTCGCCGTTCGCCTCGTTGTGCTTCTCGTTGTACGCGGTGAGGTCGGCCAGCGTGAACCCGTCGTGCGCGGTGACGAAGTTCACGCTCGCGATCGGGCGGCGCCCGGTGTGCTCGTACAGGTCGGAGGACCCGGACAGCCGGCTCGCGAACTCCGCCAGCGTCGACGGCTCTCCGCGCCAGAAGTCGCGCACCGTGTCCCGGTACTGCCCGTTCCACTCCGACCACAGGGGCGGGAACCCGCCGACCTGGTAGCCGCCGTCGCCGAGGTCCCACGGCTCCGCGATGAGCTTGACCTGGGAGATGATCGGGTCCTGCTGCACGATGTCGAAGAACGCGCTGAGCCGGTCGACCTCGTGGAACTGGCGGGCCAGCGTCGCCGCCAGGTCGAACCGGAACCCGTCGACGTGCATGTCCTGCACCCAGTAGCGCAGCGAGTCCATGATCAGCTGCAGCACGTGCGGGGACCGCATGAGCAGCGAGTTCCCGGTGCCGGTGGTGTCGAAGTAGTGCGCCTGGTCCTCGTCGACCAGGCGGTAGTAGGACGCGTTGTCGATGCCGCGGAACGACAGCGTCGGGCCCAGGTGGTTGCCCTCGGCGGTGTGGTTGTAGACCACGTCGAGGATGACCTCGATG
Organism: Cellulomonas hominis; assembly: GCF_005239125.1. Taxonomy (GTDB): domain Bacteria; phylum Actinomycetota; class Actinomycetes; order Actinomycetales; family Cellulomonadaceae; genus Cellulomonas; species Cellulomonas hominis_A. Next base: position 21,953 of record NZ_SZYE01000043.1, read on the forward strand.
TCGGCGGCGTGCAGCGCCTTGACCATCGCCTTGAACTCCTGCACCTGCTGGCCCGTGCTGCCGAAGGCCGCGTAGGCGTTGTGCGGCGCGAAGAAGCCGATGGTGTTGTAGCCCCAGTAGTTCGACAGCCCGCGGTCCTGCAGGGACGGGTCGTTCACGAACTGGTGCACCGGCATGAGCTCGACGGCGGTGACGCCGAGGCTCGTGAGGTGCTCGATGACCGCGGGGTGGGCGAGCGCCGAGTAGGTGCCGCGCATCTCCTCCGGGACGGCCGGGTGCAGCTGCGTCAGGCCCTTGACGTGCGCCTCGTAGATGACGGAGTCGTGGTACTCGTGCTGCGGCGGCCGGTCGTGGCCCCAGTCGAAGTACGGGTTCACCACGACCGAGGTCATGGTGTGGCCCGCGGAGTCCTCGGTGTTCCGCTCGTCCTCGGCGCCGAACGTGTACGAGTACAGCGACGGGTCGTTGTCGATCTGCCCGTCGATCGCCTTCGCGTACGGGTCGAGCAGCAGCTTCGACGGGTCGCACCGGTGGCCCTGCGCGGGGTCGTACGGGCCGTGCACCCGGAACCCGTACCGCTGGCCGGGCTGGAGCGCGGGGACGTAGCCGTGCCACACGAACGCGTCGACCTCCGGCAGGTCCACCCGCGTCTCGTTCCCCGCCTCGTCGAACAGGCAGAGCTCCACCCGCTCGGCGACCCCCGAGTACAGCGCGAAGTTCGTGCCGCTGCCGTCGTAGGTCGCGCCGAGCGGGTAGGGGCGTCCGGGCCAGATCCTCATGCGCGTCAGTCCTCCGGGGGCAGGTGGGGCGGGCGGCGGGACACCGCTCCTGGGCACAGCGTGCCAGGGGACCCCCCAGGTGCGCAGGACGAACGGACGCCGCGGGGTGCCGCCGGGGCGCTGCGGGGCGGGTGGGGTGCCGCGTGGCGGGCCGCCGCGGGCCGGGCGGGTGGCCGCCGGCGGGCCCCGCGCTGGGCCGAACGGGCGGCCTGGCCGGGGAGTTCACCCGGGGCAGACGCCCCGTTCACCCCGTCGGACTATCGCATAACGGGCAAATCGGACCCATGCTCAGGGTCATGGCGGAACAGGACGACGCGCGGGTGGTGATCACCAACGCGGACATCGCGGCGGCGAAGCGGGACTGGCAGCTCGCCCGCACCCGCGGGGACCTGCCCGCCCGGGTCGACGAGGCGTACGACCTCTACCGGCGGCTGGTGTCCGCCCAGGCGCAGCAGATCGCGGACACGTTCCGGGCGACGGGAGCCCTCCGCGCCGACCAGGGCTGACCCGCCCCGCCCTGCCGAACCCGCAGCGCCACCTGCCGCCCCCAGCCCGCACCGCCCCCCAGCGCGCACCGATCCCCCCGAGCGCGCACTGCCCGCCGAACGTGCACTGCCCGCCGAACGTGCACTAGATGCGGGGTTCGCGGACCCGGAACCCCGCATCTCGTGCAGTCTCGGCGGGTGCGGGTGCGGGTGCGGGTGCGGGTGCGGGGGCGGCGGGTGCGGGGTCCGGGGGGTGGCCGGGGGCGGGTGGCGCGGTCAGGCGGTCGACGGCGGCGCCGAGGTCGTCGTCGGCGCCCGCGTCGACCAGCTCCGCGAGCCGCCGCCCGCCCAGCGCGGCGCCGAGCCCGGC
>NZ_SZYE01000044.1 GCF_005239125.1 Cellulomonas hominis
CCGGGCGCTCGGCGGGCGACCGGCGGGGTCGGGGCCGTCCGCGACGGCGGGCGCGCCGGGGTCGGCGGCCGCGCTGCCGGCCGTCGAGCACCGCCTCGGGGGCGTCGTCCCCGACCCGGCGCGGCTCACGGCCTACCAGCACCTGGTCGGCGAGCCGGCGACGGACGTGCTGCCCGCCGGCTTCGTCCACGTCCTCGCGTTCCCCGTCGCCATCGCGCTGATCGTGCGCCCGGACTTCCCGATGCCGCCGCTCGGCATCGTGCACCTGGCCAACCGGGTCGAGCAGCGGTCCCCGCTCCGCGTCGGGGAGGCGCTGGACGTGCGCGCGTGGGCGCAGGACCTGCAGCCGCACCGGAAGGGCGCGCAGGTCGAGCTGGTCGCCGAGGTCCGCCGGGCAGGCGCACCCGCCGACGCGCCGCCCGCGTGGCGCGGGGTGTCCACGTACCTGGCCCCCGGCGTGCGCGTCCCGGGGCCCGCCCCCGAGGAGCCGCCGCGCCCGGAGTTCGTCCCCCCGGTCCCCACCGGGCGGTGGGCGTTCGACGCCGCCGCCGGCCGCCGGTACGCCGCCGTCTCCGGCGACGCGAACCCGATCCACCTGCACCCGCTCACCGCCCGGGCGCTCGGGTTCCCCCGGGCGATCGCGCACGGCATGCTCACCGCCGCACGGGCGCTCGCCGACGTGGGCGCGCGGCGCGGGGAGGCGTACGCGTGGGACGTCGAGTTCGCGTCGCCGGTGCTGCTGCCGTCGTCGCCGGCCGTGCGCGTCGCCGCCGCCGGGGACGGGGCGTGGACGGTGACCGCGTGGGACGCGGCGCGGGGCCGACCGCACCTGACGGCGGAGGTGCGGACGCTGGGGTGAGGCCGGCACCGCGGTGAGGCGGGCGGTCCGGCGGGCGGTCCGGCGGATCCTCCGGCGGGCGCTCAGGTGAACAGCGCCCGGAGCATCCGCCGGACCGGGCCGCCGCGCATGAGCCGCCGGTGCTCGTCTCGCCAGTACTCGTAGTCCTCGACCAGCCGTCGGCGCTCCGCCTCGCGGCGCTCGCGCCGCTCCCGCTCGCGTGTGCGGGCCTGCTCCCACAGGTCACCGCCCTCGGACAGCCGCACGATGTACTCGTCGACCTTGGGCTGGATCTCGGGCGGCCAGCCGCCGCGCGACGGCGTCCTGGAGGTGGGGTCAGGCGTCATCGCATCGCTCCTCGATCGTCCGGCCCCGCTGCAACGCTAGCGTGACGAGCGCGGAGCGGACAGGGTCGTCCACGGCGTCGCCGAGCGCCATCAGCACCGTGGCGCGGGACACGGTCCCGCACGCCTCGTCCTGCTCGGCGACCCAGCGGTAGACGGCCCACCAGTGCGTGAGGTCGCGGTCCTCGACCTCGCCGTCGCGGGCGGCCTGCGCGACGAGCGCCGCCACGCGCCGGCCGTCCGCCGACTCGGCCCGGTCCGCCCGGATCCGCGCCCGGGTCGCCGCGAACCCGACCACCGCCGCGACCACCGCCGCCAGCGCCGCCGGGCCCGGGGACAGCAGGAACTCCGCCAGCCACTCGGCCGTGCCGAGCGCCGGCGTCGCCCCGGCCACCGCCGCTCCCGCCGCCACGCCGACCACGCTAGAGCGCTGAACAGGCCCCACCACCGTCGTCCACAGGTCGGGTCCCGGGGTGCGAGGCTGGACCCATGCCCGCGCCCCGTACCGACCTGCTCGACCCCTACCCCGGCCCCGTCGAGCCCGAGGGCGACTACGACCGCCTCCTGCTCGACGCCCTCGACCTGGCCGGCGCCGAGGCCGAGAGCGCCCGGTTCATCGAGTGCCTGCTCCGGGGCTGCGACCTCGACGGCGCGACCCTCGACCACGCCCACCTCGTCGACACCACGCTCGCCGAGTGCCGGGCCGGGACGCTCCGGGCCCGCTCGGGCACCTGGCGCGACGTCACCCTGGCGGGCTGCCGGCTCGGGGCCCTGGAGGCCTTCGGCGGCTCGTGGGACCGGGTCACCGTCGAGGGCGGCAAGATCGACTACCTCAACCTGCGCGACGCCCGGCTGCACGACGTGCGGCTCGTCGGCTGCACCATCGGCGACCTCGACCTCGCGGGCGCCCGCGCGGCGACGGTCCGGCTGGAGGACTGCCGGGTCGGGCGGCTCGACGTCACGCGCGCGCAGCTCAAGGACGTCGACCTGCGCGGCGCCGACCTCGCGGGCATCGACGGGACGGCGGGCCTCAAGGGGGCCACCATCAGCCCGGCGCAGCTGCTCGACCTCGCGGGCGCGCTGGCGGCGCACCTGGGGGTAGCCGTCCGCTGACCCACGCCCACCCGCTCGCCCACCCGCACGCCCACCCGCTCGCCGAATCTGCACAAGACGCGGGCTTCATCCGTGTTGAACCCCGCGCCTTGTGCACTCTCGGCGCGGGGACGGGCGGGAGGGACGGCGCGGGGACGGGCGGGAGGGCCGGCGCCCGACGACCCGCCCCCTGCGCGGGCCGTCCGGCGCCGGGGATCAGTCCTCGACCGCGGGCCCGCAGGCCGCCGCGGCGGTCGCCGCGATCGCGTCGATGCCGGTCACCGCGGGGCGCGGCCGGGTGTCGTCGGCGACCGTCCAGCAGCCGTCGACCACCTCGTACGCGGCGGCCGGGCCCTCGGTGACGTACGCACGCAGTCCCGCGAGCAGCCGGTCGACCGTCTCGTCGGTCGTCCCGACGCCGACCGACGCGCGGATAGCGCCGCCGGTGACGCCGACCCGGGCGAGCAGCGGGTGCGCGCAGAACCGGCCGTCCCGCACGCCGATGCCGTGCTCCGCCGACAGGTACGCCGCGACCAGGCCGGAGTCGTGGTCGCCGAGGGTGAACGCGACGACGCCGACGGGGTCCGTCGAGTCGGACCACAGCCGCAGCACCCGCACGCCGGGGATCGCGGCGAGCCCCTCGACGAGGCGCTCCCGCAGCGCATGCTCGTGCGCGACGAGCGCGCCGTCCGGCAGGGCGGAGAGCGCGTCGCACGCCTCGGCCAGCGCGACCGCGCCCAGCACGTTCGGCGAACCGCCCTCGTGCCGCGCGGGGGCGGGCTGCCAGAGCGCGCGGTCGGTGCGCACGTCGCGGACCGCGCCGCCGCCGGCGAGGTAGGGCGTGCCGGCGTCGAGCCAGTCCCGCCGGCCGACGAGGGCGCCCGCACCGAACGGCGCGTACGTCTTGTGGCCGGAGAACGCCACGTAGTCGACCCCGCTGTCCGCGAGCGAGAACGCCCGGTGCGGCACGAGCTGCGCGCCGTCGACGGCGACCCGCGCGCCGGCCTCCTGCGCGAGCGCCACCACCGAGGTGAGGGGGAGGGCCTCGCCGGTGACGTTCGACGCCCCGGTGAGCGTGACCAGCGCGTACGGCTGCCGGGCGAGCTCGTCGCGCAGCGCCGTCAGGGTCTCCGCCACGGTGGGCGCCGACGGCAGGATCGTCGCGGTGCGGCCGGAGCCGCGCACCGAGCGGACCCACGGCAGCAGGTTCGCGTGGTGCTCGACGTCCAGGACCAGCACCCGGCCGCCGTCCGGCACGCAGCCGGCCAGCAGGTTGAGCGCGTCGGTGGTGTTGCGGGTGATCACGGTGACGTCGTCGGGACGGGCGCCCACGAACCGACCGACCGTGGACCGGGACGCCTCGTACAGCGCCGTCGACACCTGGGAGAGGTAGCCCGCGCCACGGTGCACCGACGCGTAGAGCGGCAGCACCTCGACCACGCGGGCCGCGACGGCCTCGAGGGCCGGCGCGGACGCGGCGTAGTCGAGGTTGGCGTACGGCACGGACCTGCCGTCGACGAGCGGGACGTGCGTGTCGCCGCCGACGACGGGCAGCAGGGCGGTCTCGGCACACGAGGTGGTGGCGGTGACGGACATGGGAGTACCCCCGAGCGGATCCGGTGGGGGCCCGACGGACCGGGCGACCCCGCGCTTGCCGGCCACCGGACGGTGGACGGCCAGGTCGTCACCCGGGGCACCCCGCCGCGGTGGGAGGGTTGCCGGCCAGCGAGCCGGGGCTTCGCGCTGGCGCTCATGACCTGTCCCGAGGATGGAGCGGCCCGCGCGGGGGTGTCAACCGCGGTCCACGGTGCGACACGGGTCGACGTCCCGGCGGACGGCCGTCGATCCCGGCCCGGGCGATGGCGTAGCATCGCCGCACCATCCAGAGCGGCCGAGAGATCTGGCTCGTCGACGCCGCAGCAACCCGCGGACCCCCACCGGGGCCGGCCGAGGGTGCTTCCGCCAGATCCGATGGAGGAGAGGCATGACCGACACCGACGACCGCCTGCGCTACCGCCTGCTGACGGGTCCCGACGACCGCTCGTTCTGCGAGCGGGTCAGCGCCGCCCTGGCGGAGGGCTACGAGCTGCACGGCGGCCCCGCCGCGACCTTCGACGGGGAGCGCGTGATCGTCGCGCAGGCCGTCGTGCTGCCCTCGGCGGCGGCCCCGAGCAACCCGGTGCGCCCGCTGTGACCGCGCCGTACGCGGGTGACCTGACCCCGCAGGAGGCCTGGGACCTGCTGCTCTCCGACGAGCGCGCCGTCCTCGTGGACGTCCGCACCGAGGGCGAGTGGCAGACCATCGGCGTGCCGGACACCGCCGACGCGGGCGAGGGCCGCACGGCCTTCGTCGAGTGGACCGACGCGTTCGGCCGCCCGAACCGGGCGTTCCTCGACGGGCTCGCCGCCGCCGGCGTGACCGCGGACGACCCGCGGCCCGTGGTGTTCCTGTGCCGGTCGGGCGTGCGCTCCGTCGCCGCCGCGACCACCGCGACCGCGGCGGGCCTCGGTCCGGCGTACAACGTCCTGACCGGGTTCGAGGGCGACGTCGGCGCGGACGGCCGCCGCGGGCACCAGGGCTGGCGCGCCGCCGGCCTGCCGTGGCGGGAGGCGTGACCGGCCCGACCGCGCCCGGACCGGCCGCCTGGCGGGACCACCGGCTCCCGCTGGAGCAGCTGCGTCCCGACACGCTCGCCGTGCGCGGCGGCGCGGTGCGCACCCCGTTCCAGGAGACGTCCGAGGCGCTGTTCCTCACCCAGGGCTACGTCTACGAGCGCGCGGCCGACGCCGAGGCCGCGTTCGCCGGCGAGGCCGACCGGTTCCTGTACTCGCGCTACGGCAACCCCACGGTGTCGACGTTCGAGGAGCGGCTCCGGCTGCTCGAGGGCGCGGAGGCCTGCTACGCGACCGCGTCCGGCATGTCCGCGGTGTTCACGGCGCTGGCCGCGCTGGTCCGGTCCGGCTCGCGCGTCGTCGCGGCGCGCGCGCTGTTCGGGTCGTCGGTCGTGATCTTCGACGAGATCCTCGCGAAGTGGGGGGTGCGCACCGACTACGTCGACGGGCACGTCCCGGCGCAGTGGGAGGAGGCGCTGGCGACCCCGGCGGACGTGGTGTTCTTCGAGACGCCGTCCAACCCGATGCAGGACCTGGTCGACATCGCCGCGGTCAGCCGGCTGGCGCACGCCGCGGGCGCGGTCGTGGTCGTGGACAACGTGTTCGCGACCCCCGTGCTGTCCCGGCCGCTGGACTTCGGCGCCGACGTCGTCGTGTACTCGGCTACCAAGCACATCGACGGCCAGGGCCGGGTGCTCGGCGGCGCGATCCTGGGCAGCGACGCCTTCGTGCACGGCCCCGTCCAGACCCTGATCCGGAACACCGGGCCGTCGCTGTCGGCGTTCAACGCCTGGGTGCTGCTCAAGGGCCTGGAGACGTTGTCCCTGCGCGTCCGGCACCAGACCGCGTCCGCGCTGGCGCTGGCGACCCGGCTGGAGGAGCACCCGGCGATCGCGCGGGTCCGGTACCCCTACCTCCCGTCGCACCCGCAGCACGCGCTCGCGCTCGCCCAGCAGTCCGGCGGCGGCACCGTCGTGACGCTCGACCTGCGGGTGCCCGACGGCTCGACCCCGGCCGAGGCCAAGGCGCTGACGTTCGGGGTGCTGGACGCGCTCCGGGTGATCGACATCTCGAACAACCTCGGCGACGCGAAGTCCCTGGTCACGCACCCGGCGACGACGACGCACCGCAAGCTCGGCCCGGCGGGGCGGGCGGCGGTGGGCATCGCGGAGTCGACGGTGCGGCTGTCCGTGGGGCTGGAGGACGTCGACGACCTGGGCGAGGACCTGGAGCGCGCCCTGGAGGCCCTGGGCGGCTGAGACCGCACGCCCCTGCGGCGTCGTGGCGGCTCACCGTCCCGCGTGACCGGGTCGTCGGGCGCGCCGAGATCGGCGCTCCGGCCCGAGATCGGTGGTGGTGAGCACCGATCTCGGGCCGCGCCACCGATCTCGGCGCGCGCCCGTCGGCTCAGGCGACCAGGGCGCGGAGCTCGGCCTCGACCTCGGCGCCGCCGGACAGCGGGTGCAGCACGACGCCGTCCACCCCGGCCCGACGGGCGACCTCGCCGACCTCCGCCACCAGCCGGTCGGCCGTCGTGACGACGCGGGTGTCGGCCGGCGCCCACGACAACCCGGCGAGCGCGTCCAGGTACTCCAGGTGCGAGCGCTTGCGGCGGGCGGTGCCCTCGTCGCCCGCGAGCACGACCTCCAGGTCGAGCAGCACCCGGACCTCGGCACGGTCCCGGCCGGCCTCGACGAGCGCGTCGTCGACCAGCGCGGCGACCCGGGCGAGCGCCCCGACGGACGGCACCGCGACCGAGAAGCCGAGCCGGATGACGTCGGCCGTGCGGGCGGCCACGGCGATCGCGGACTCCGACCCCGGCCGGGCCTCGACGGTCCGCACGCCGTAGGCGGGCGCCCCCACGTGCACGACCGGCGCCTGCTCCGGAGCGGCGGCGTCCGGGCCGGCGTCCGGGCCGGCGTCCGGCCGGCCGATCGCGATCCCCACCCGATCGTCGCGCCGCCCACCGACCGATCGGGTGGTCAGGAGACGATCCGCGGGGGACGTGGGCGAGGCCGCCGCGGCAGGCACGGGCTCAGGCGCGGGCGGCGCGGCGGGCGCGGGGGCCGCGCGGCGGGCGGCGGGGAGGTGACGGGTGGCGACCGCGAGCGCGCGGTCCAGCACGGGCTGAGCCATGTCGGGGGTGTCCTCGGGGTGAGGTGGGGTGCGCGGCGAGGGCCGTCCGGCCGCGGGCGCGCGAGGTCGTCAGCTCAGCGACAACACACCCGGCTCAGGAACACGCGGGCAGCCTAGCCGCGGAGGGACCGGGGAGGCAGCACCGCGTCCACATCCCGGGCGCACGTGACCCCGGCCCGTGCCACGCGCGGCTCGCGACTGCGCAGGAGACGCGTCGAGTGAGCATCCAGCGGATGCTCACTCGACGTGTCTCATGCTCACTCGGCGGCGGGCGCCGGGCCGCGCGCTCGGCGGGGCGCCGGCGGCGCGCGCCGGTCAGGAGACGAGCGCGCGCATCACCGAGGTGAAGAACCGCAGGCCGTCCGTGCCGGACCGGGGTCCGCGGGCGCCGTCCGGGCCGAAGCCGGCCTCGACCGCGTGCTCGGGGTGCGGCATGAGCCCGACGACGTTGCCCCGCGCGTTGCTGATGCCGGCGATCCCGCGGCGCGACCCGTTGGGGTTCACGTCCTCGTAGCGGAACACCACGCGGCCCTCGCCCTCGAGCTCGTCGAGCGTGTGCTCGTCGGCGACGTACTGGCCGTCCTGGTTCTTCAGCGGGATGGTGATCCGCTCGCCCGGGGTGTACTCGCGGGTCCAGGCGGTGTCGGTCTGCTCGACGGACAGCACCTGCTCGCGGCAGACGAAGTGCAGGTGGTCGTTCTTGATCATCGAGCCGGGCAGCAGGTGCGCCTCGGTGAGGACCTGGAAGCCGTTGCAGATGCCGAGCACGGGCATGCCCTTGCCGGCGGCCTCGACGACCTCACCCATGACGGGAGCGAACCGGCTGATGGCGCCGGCGCGCAGGTAGTCGCCGTAGGAGAACCCGCCGGGCAGGACCACGGCGTCGACGCCGTGCAGGTCCGCGTCGGCGTGCCAGAGCGCGACGGGCTCGGCCCCGGCGAGGCGCACGGCGCGTGCGGCGTCGCGGTCGTCCAGGGTGCCCGGGAAGGTGACGACGCCGATCTTCGTCATCAGGCCAGGCCCTCCGAGAGGACCGTGCCGGCGGCGTCGGCCTCGGAGTCGGCGACGCGGACGACGTCCTCGATCACGGGGTTCGACAGCACCTGGGTCGCGGCCTCGGCGGCGGCGGCGAGCACCTCGGGGGTGACCGGCCCGTCGACCTCGAGCTCGAACCGCTTGCCCTGGCGGACGGAGGTGAACTGGCCGAACCCGAGCCGCGGCAGCGCCCCGGCGACGGCCTTGCCCTGCGGGTCGAGGATCTCCGGCTTGGGCATCACATCGACGACGACTCGTCCCACGGGTGAGCTCCCTGGTTCGCGGCGGTGGGGGTGGTCACAGCGTACCGACCCCGCGGGACCCCTCGGCGCGCGCGTCCGTCAGGCGGCCCGGACCACCCCGACGTGCGCGCTGCCGCCCTCCGCGAGGTAGGCCATGATCGCGGGGTTGTCCCAGGTGGCGAGGTCGGTCGTGTACCCGACGACCACCACGGCCCACCCGCGGTCGAGCAGCGCGTCCAGCCAGTCGTCGTCGTGCGCGGCGGCCAGCTCGACCTCGTCGCCGACCCACAGGGTGGCCCAGCCGCCCGCCGCGGTGATCGTCGCGCGGTAGTCGTCGACCTCGGTCAGAGCCGGGGCGCCGGTGTCGCCGAGGCCCAGGGCGGCGGCGTACCGCTCGAGCCGGGGCACGACGCCCGGTTCGCGGTGGGTGGGGTGCACGACCCAGCACGCCACCGGCCGGCCGTCGCGCGGGTGGAACCCGAGCGCGGTGCGGCCACCGATGCCGTGCGGCGCGAGGACGTGCAGGTCAGGGTGCATATGTGCCGGGACGCTACGACCCGGTACGGTGCGCGGCCCGGGACCTCTGGGTGCTACCACCCAGACCCCGCAGGGCGGACCACCCGTTCGGCCGACCCCGTCCGGGTGGGTGGTCCGGTTCCTGGCGGGGACTCGACGCAGTTCGGCAGCGGACCCCCTCGCCGGCGCGGGCCCGCGACCAGCACGATCGCCGCATGGACCTCACCCCCGACGCCGCCCTGGTCGTGATCGACGTGCAGCAGGGCTTCGACGACGCCGCCTTCTGGGGCCGGCGCGACAACCCGGACGCCGAGCGGAACATCGGCGCGCTCGTCGAGGCGTGGCGGCGCACCGGCCGGCCCGTGGTGGTCGTGCAGCACGCCTCCCGCACCTCCCCGCCGCTGCACCCCGGCACCCCGGGGTACGCCCTCAAGCCCGTCGTGGCCGGCGTCGAGCCCGCGCTGCACGTGACGAAGTCCGTGAACTCGGCGTTCTACGGCGAGCCGGACCTGCACGCCTGGCTGACCGGCGCCGGGATCGGCCAGCTCGTGCTGTGCGGCATCCAGACGAACATGTGCGTCGAGACGACCGCCCGGATGGCCGGCAACCTCGGGTACGACGTGCTGCTGCCGCTGGACGCCGCGCACACCTTCGACCTGGCCGGCCCCGACGGCACCGTCCTGACCGCGGAGGAGCTGGCCCGGGCCACCGCGACGAGCCTGCACGGCGGCGGGTTCGCCCGGGTGGTCCGGACGGCGGAGGTGGTCGCCGCGGCCTGACCCCGGCGCACGGCTGACCGCGGCGCGCTCAGAACCCCCGGTGCGTCCACCGCCCGCCGAGCAGCGTCCCGGCCACGGGCATGTCCCGCAGCGGCGACCCGGCCGACAGCGGGTCCGCGTCCAGCACGACGAGGTCGGCGGGCGCCCCGACCGCGAGCGTGAGCGGCTGGCCGTCGACCGAGGACCGCAGCGCGGTGAGCAGGTCCAGCCGCTGCTCGGGGTGCCAGGGCTCCCGGCCGTCGCGGGTCCGCTCGACGGCCGCCGAGACCGCGATCCACGGGTCGAGCGGGGCGACGGGCGCGTCCGAGCCGAGCACCAGCTCGACGCCGGCCGCCGCGAGCGAGGCCAGCGCGAACGCGCGGCCGGTCCGGCCTGCCCAGTGCCGGTCGGCGACGTCGCGGTCGTCCATGGCGTGCTCGGGCTGGACCGACGCGACGACGCCCAGCTCGGCGAACCGGGCCACGTCGGCGTCGGTGAGCAGCTGGGCGTGCTCGACGGAGCCGCGCGCGCCGGAGGCCGCGAACGCGTCCAGGGCGAGGGTGTTGGCGTGGTCGCCGATGGCGTGGATGGCGCAGGTGAGGCCCTTGCGGGTGGCGTGCGCCATCAGGGGCACCAGGTGCTCGGGCGGCACGGACAGCACGCCGTGGGCGTCGGCGCCGGTCAGGCCGGGGTACGGGTCGTGGCAGAACGCGGTGCGGGTGTTGAGCGAGCCGTCGGTGACCACCTTGAGCGGCCCCTGCTGCAGCAGCCCTCCGGTGCCGACGACCACGTCCCCGGACCGCAGCTCCTCGGCGAGCACCCGGTCCAGGTACGGCTCCCAGACGCCCGCGCGGACCCGCAGCGCGTCGTTCCCGGCGGCGATCCGCCGGCGCCACGGGGTGAGGTTCTCGGTGATCTCCAGCTCGACGACGCCCACCACCCCGCGCGCGGCCGCGGCCCGGGACGCCTCGGCCACCCACGCGTCGGCGACGTCGTCCGGCACGTGGTCGACGACGCTGGTCAGCGGCAGCCACTCGGCCTCGCGGAGCAGCCCGGTCGGGTGGCCGGCGACGCCCGCGTACCGCAGGCCCGCGGTGCTGAACCAGGCGCAGTGCAGGTCGCCGGAGACGAGGATCACCGGCACGTCGCCGACGGCGGCGTCCAGCAGGTCCGCGGTGGGCGCGTCGGGCCACAGGCCGTCGCGGAACCCGTAGCCGACCAGCGCCGTGCCCGGGGTGACGGGCCGGGCGGCCAGCCGGTCGAGGACGATGCGGATCGCGTGCGCCGCGGAGGTCGCGGCCGAGACGTCGAGCCGCTGCCGGGCGAGCGCCCACTGCGTCATGTGGGTGTGCGCGTCCCAGAGCCCGGGCAGCACCGTCCGGCCGTCCAGGTCGACCTGCTCGACCCCGGCGCCGGCACCGCGCGCGACGTCCGGGCCGACGGCGTGCACCCGGCCGTCGCGGAGCAGCACGTCGACGGTGCGGGCCGCGCCGAGGAGGCGGGCGTGGGTCAGGAGGAGCGGTCCGGTGCTCACGGGGGTCACGTCTTTCGTCCAGAGGGGGTCACGCGCGGGTCGCACGTCGGCCACGTGCGGCCCGGGTGCGGGTCAGGTCCAGCCGGGCCGGCGGTCGAGCTCCGCGCGCATCTCGGCCGCGAGCGCCGGCTCGGCGTAGTGCGGGTCGGTGCCGAGGTGCGCGACCACGCGCTCCGCGACGGCGCGGGGCTTGTCCTGGCTGAGCTTGGCCTTGCCCTGCCAGCGCGTGACCGACAGCCGGAACCCGACGGCACCGGGCGCGATCCGGCGGGCGTAGCCCTCGACGTCGGGCATGCGGACCGGCTCGGGCATCGGCGCCTCGTACCGGTCGACGGTCGCCCCCATGACGGCGTACGAGTCCTCCGGGTCGAGCAGCTCGAGGGTGCCGTAGAGGTGCACGGTGACGTAGTTCCAGGTGGGGACGGCCGGGGCGTAGCCGTACCAGCCGGGCGAGACGTAGCCGTACGGACCCTCGACGACCAGCAGGTGCTCCCGGCCGGAGGCCGCCTGGTGCAGCAGCTCGTCCGGCCGCCCGAGGTGGGACAGGACGGTGAGCGGGGTCGCCGGCACGGTGAACCGGTCGGGCAGCCCGTGCGCGTCGCGCGCGGGCCGCGGCGCCGCGGCGGGCGCGGGCGGCGCGGGTGGCTCCGCGGCGCCCGAGGGCAGCGCCACGTCCTCCGCCAGCAGCACCGGCACGTGCGACGCCACCGGCCCGTCGTCGGTCACGGAGACGAGCGTCGCCCACCCGTGCCGGCGCACCAGGTCGCGTACGCGCGCCTCGTCGGTCAGCACGTAGTCCGTCGTGTGGATCACGCGGCCCATCGAACCACCGCCGACCCCCTCGGCGGCACCCGGGTCCTGTGTCGCGCACGTAAAACTTTCATTGCCTACTGAACTCTCAGCATCCAGGCTATTGACTCCACCACGGGGTGCCGGGGTTGACTGTCCGGCACCGCCGCCGGGTGCAGCCCCGGCCCTCCGGTCCGCGCCGTCCCACCCCGACGCCGCTGGGCCGGACGCCCGGCAGAGCCGCCGACCCCGCTCCCCCCGCACCCCCCGCCCCGGCGGCCCCGCGCCGCCGCTCCCCCGCAGTGGAGGACCCATGGATACGACCCGGATCCGGCTCGCGGCCGGCGCCGCCGTGCTGGCGCTCGCCCTGGCCGCCTGCTCCGGAGGCGGCGACGGCGACGAGTCCGCCGACGGCGCCGCGACCGGCTCGGACGGCGGCGCGATCCGCGTCGCGGTGACCGACCCGATCCAGCTGATCCCCGGCCGCCAGTCGATCGCCTTCGACTTCAACATGGCCGTCTGGGCGCCGCTGACCTGGATCGACGACGCCGGCGAGCTCACGTACGTCGCCGCCGACTCCGTCGAGTCGGAGGACGGCACCACCTGGACGATCACGCTCAAGGACGGCTGGACCTTCCACGACGGCACGCCGGTCACGGCCCAGTCGTACGTGGACGCGTGGAACGCGGTCGCCTACGGCCCGAACGCGTGGGAGAACTCCGGCCAGCTCGCGAACGTCGCGGGCTACGCCGACCTCAACCCCGCCGAGGGCGAGCCGACGACCACCGAGATGTCGGGCCTGCAGGTGGTCGACGACACCACGTTCACGGTCACGCTGACCGGCCCCGACGGCCAGTTCCCCATGCAGCTCAGCCAGGCGCAGACGGCGTTCTACCCGATGCCGGAGTCCGCGTTCGACGACTTCGACGCGTACAACACGCACCCGGTCGGCAACGGCCCGTTCGAGGTCGCGAGCGACTACGCCGAGAACGAGGAGATGACCGTCACGGCGTTCGCCGACTACCAGGGCCCCGCCCCGACGGTCGACTCGATCACCTTCGTGCCGTACACGGACACCACCACCGCCTACACGGACGTGCAGGCCGGCAACATCGACGTCGCGGGCGTCCCGGTGGCGCGCCAGACCCAGGCCTCGGCCGACTTCGGCGACCGGCTCTACACCTTCGAGGCGGCCGGCATCTCCTACCTCGGCCTGCCGCTGTGGGACGCCCGCTACTCCGACGTCCGGGTGCGCCAGGCGATCTCGATGGCGATCGACCGGGACACCATCAACGACGTGATCTACGGCGGCCTGTTCACCCCGGCCACCGCACTGACCCCCGCGGTCGAGGCCGGGACGCCCGAGGGCATCTGCGCCGAGCTCTGCGAGTACGACCCCGAGGGCGCGAAGGCGCTGCTCGACGAGGCCGGCGGGTTCGACGGCACGATCGACATCTTCTACCCCGGCGGCTCCGGCTTGGACGAGCTCTACACCGCCGTCGCCAACCAGCTCCGGCAGAACCTGGGGGTGGACGCGGTCGCGACCCCGAGCACCGACTGGGCCGAGTTCGCCGACAAGCGGACCGCGGGCGACATCGCGGGGCCGTTCTTCTCCCGGTGGGGTGCGCTGTACCCGAGCCAGCAGAACACCCTGCGGGCGTTCTACGTCGAGGGCGGCGGCTGCCCGAACTGCATCCCGTACTACGAGCCCGAGGTGACCGACCTGATCGCGGCCGCCGACGCCGAGGTGGACGCGGACGCCGCCGCCGAGGCCTACGCCGCCGTGCAGGAGCGGATCCTCGAGGACTTCCCGGCGCCGCCGCTGTTCTTCGAGACCTACTCCTACGTGGTGTCCGACCGGGTCGCCGAGCTGCCCACGTCGGCGGTCGGCAACCCGACCTACACCCAGGTCGTCCTCGCCGAGGGCGCATGAGCCACGGAACTCTCCCGGCGGGCTCGCTCGAGGACGTCCTCGAGCGGGCCCGCCGGGTCCCCCCGGTCTCCGGCTTCCCCCCGGTCGACGAGCTGCTCGCCTGGTTCGGCACGCTCGCCGCCGACCACCCGCGGCTGGTCACCGAGCGCCGGGTCGGCACCTCCCGCCTGGGCGAGCCGATCCCGATGTTCTCGGTCGGCTCCGGCCCGCGGTCGCACCTGCTGTTCGCCGGGGTGCACCCGAACGAGCCGATCGGCTTCCGGACGCTGCAGCACCTCGCCGCGGAGCTGGTGACCGACCCGGACCTGCTCGCGCGGTCGGGCGCCACCTGGCACCTGGTCCCGTGCATCGACCCGGACGGCACCCGGCTCAACGAGTCATGGTTCGCCGACCCGTCGGACCGCACCGCGTACGCGCGCCGGTTCTACCGCCCGGCGCCCGCCGAGCAGGTCGAGTGGACGTTCCCGTTCGCGTACAAGGACGCGTACTTCGACGACGTCATCCCCGAGACCCAGGCCCTGATGCGCGTGATCGACGACGTGCGGCCGGAGCTCATGGTCAGCCTGCACAACGCGGAGCTCGGCGGCGTCTACTACTACCTGTCCGAGGAGGTGCCGGGGGCGGTCGAGGCGCTGCACGCCGTCCCGCGCACGCTCGGCCTGCCGCTGGACGTCGGCGAGCCCGAGTCCCCCTCGATCCGGTCGATCGCCCCCGCGGTGTTCCACATGTCCAGCACCCGCGAGGAGTACGACTACCTCGACTCGCTGGGCATGGCCGCGGCGGCGATGGTCGGCGGCGAGTCGTCCAGCGCCTACGCGCGCCGGCACGGGACCGTCTCGCTGGTCGCGGAGCTGCCGTACTGGTCGCACCCGCTGGCGGACGACACCACCCCGACGCCGGCCGACTACGCCGACGTGGTGCGCGCCAAGGGCGAGGCCCTCGTCGGCCTGGGCGCCACCCTCACCGCGCTGCTCGAGGACGCCCGGCCCCACCTGACCCTGCGCTCGCCGTTCCTGCGGGCCAGCGAGGCGTTCGTGCCGATGATGGGCGAGGGCGGCCGGGCCGAGCTGCTGCGGGCCGAGCGCCCGGAGCTGCGCCGGGCCGCCACCGCGGCCGAGGTGTTCAGCAACGAGGACGTCGTCCGGTGCTTCCGGCTGCGGTTCGGCGGGATGCTGCTGCGCGCGCTCGAGGCGGAGGTGCACGCCGGGGTCGCGACCGCGCGCGTGCGGCGGGTCGCCGACCGGGCGCGGGACGTCTACGACGGCTGGGTCGCCGAGGCGGACTCGCTGACCGGGCTGACCGTGCTGCCCGTCGAGCAGCTCGTCGGGGTGCAGTACGGCGCGACGCTGGCGATGTCCCAGGTGCTCGCGGCCCGGTCGGCCGCCCGGGGGGCCGCCTCGTGAGCCGGTACGCGGTGCGCCGCGCCGTCGAGCTCCTGGTCGTGTTCCTCGGCGTCACGCTGGTCATCTACCTGATGGTGTTCGCGCTGCCGGGCGACCCGATCCGGTCGCTCGGCGGCGACCGGCCGCTGCCGGACAACGTCGTCGCCGAGCTGCGGTCCCGGTACCACCTGGACGAGCCCGTGCTGCAGCAGTACGCCCGCTACCTCGGCGGGCTGGTCACGGGCGACCTCGGGACGAACTTCAGCGGGCAGTCCGTCGCCGGGCGGATGGAGTCCCGGTGGCCCGTGACCATCACCCTGGCACTCACCGCGTGGGGCATCGAGGTGGTGCTCGGCGTGCTGCTCGGCCTGTTCGCGGGCCTGCGCCACGGCCGCACCGGCGACCGGTTCGTCCTCGCCGGCACGATCCTGGCGACCAGCATCCCGGTGTTCGTGGTCGCGGTGACCGCGCAGCTGGTGCTCGGCGTCCGGCTCGGCTGGTTCCCCGTCGCGGGCACGGGCGACGGCTGGCCGACCTCGTACCTGCTGCCCGCGGCCGTCATCGCCGTGTTCGGCCTCGCCTCGGTCACCCGCCTGATGCGCGGCTCGGTCGTCGACACGCTCCAGTCCGACTTCGTGCGCACCCTGCGGGCCAAGGGCCTGCGGCAGCGGCAGGTCGTCGGCGTGCACGTCCTGCGGAACTCGGCGATCCCGGTGCTGACGTTCCTGGCCATCGACCTCGGCTACCTGCTCGGCGGGACCGTCGTCGTGGAGGGCGTGTTCAACCTGCCCGGCGTCGGCCAGCTGCTGTTCCAGGCGATCCGCGCGCACGAGGGCCCGACCGTGGTCGGCGTCTCCACCGCGCTGATCATCATCTTCCTGCTGACGAACCTGGTCGTGGACGTGCTGTCGTCGGTGCTCGACCCGAGGATCCGCCATGAGTGACACCCTCACCGCCACCGCGGTCACCGAGGTCGCCGCGGACGCGCCCGCGGCCCGGCGCGGCGTCTGGCGCACGCTGCGCCGCCGCCCGCTGTTCTGGCTCTGCGTCGGGGTGCTCGGCGTGCTGCTGCTGGTCGCGGTCGCCCCGTCCTGGTTCGCCGGCTGGTTCGGCCAGCCCGACCCGCGGGCGTGCGACCTCGCGGACAGCGCGCTGCGCCCGGGCGGCGCGCACGTGTTCGGCACGGACGTGCAGGGCTGCGACGTGTACGCCAACGTCATCTACGGGACCCGCGCCTCGCTCACCGTCGGCGTGCTCGCCACCGCCGTCGCCCTGCTGGTCGCCCTGGTGGTCGGCACCGCCGCCGGGTTCTACGGCGGCCTCGCCGACCGGCTCATCGCCCGGCTGACCGACGTGTTCCTCGGCTTCCCGTTCCTGCTCGGGGCGGTCGTCGTGCTCACCTCGATCGGCACCCGGTCCGCCGTCACCGTCGCCCTGGTGCTCGCGCTGTTCTCCTGGCCGACGATGGCCCGGCTGGTCCGCGGCTCGGTCCGCGCCGTCCGGGACGCCCCGTACGTCGAGGCGGCCAAGGCGATGGGCCTGCGGGACCGCCGGATCGTCGCGCGGTACGTGCTGCCCAACGCGATCGGGCCCGTGCTCGCCGTCGCCACGACGATGGTCGGCGGGGTCATCGTCTCGGAGTCGACGCTGACCTTCCTCGGCCTGGGCCTGCGCGCCCCGTCGATCTCCTGGGGCCTGCAGCTGTCCAGCGCGCAGACCTACTTCCAGACCTCCCCGCACATGCTGCTGTTCCCGAGCATCTTCCTCACCGTGACCGTCCTGGCGATGATCACGCTCGGCGACGTCCTGCGGGACGTCCTCGACCCGAAGGGACGCGGCTGACCGCGTCCCGCACCGCACCGCTCCACCCCGCACCGTCCCGAGAGGCCCACCGCATGTCCGACACGACCGCCACCCTCCGCGCCGCCGCCCCGTACCTCGCGTCGTGGGTCGACCTCCAGGGCGCGGTCCGCCGCGCGGTCGGCGTCCAGGTGGCGATCCGGTCCGGCGACGAGGTCGTGCTCGACCACGCGTGGGGCACCGCCGACGTCGCGACGGGTGAGCCGCTGCGCACCGACCACCTCTTCCGGATCGCCTCGCACTCCAAGTCGTTCACCGCGACCGCCGTCATGCGGCTGGTCGAGGCGGGCCGGCTGCGGCTGGACGACACGGTGGCCACCCACGTCCCGGCGCTCGCCGCGTCGCCGCTCGGGACCCGCACCGTGCGCGAGCTGCTCGGCCACCAGGCGGGCGTGATCCGGGACGGGGAGCGCGGCGACTTCTGGCAGCTCGACGGCCCGTTCCCGGACGAGGACACGCTGGTGGCGGAGCTGCTGGAGGCCGGCGAGGTCTACAGGTCGAACGAGCACTTCAAGTACTCCAACTACGGGTACGGCATCCTCGGGCTGGTCCTGGAGTCCGTCACCGGCGAGCCGTTCCGCGACCACCTGCGCGCCGCGGTCCTCGACCCGCTCGGCATGGCCGACACCGGTGCCGAGTACGACGCGGCGCTGGCCGACCGGTACGCCGCGGGGCACACCGCCCTGCTCGACGCCGACGACCGCCGCGAGACCATCGAGCACGTCGACACCCGGGCGCTCGCCGCCGCCACCGGCTTCTACTCCACCGCCCGGGACATGACGGCGTTCGGCGCCGCGCACTTCCACGGCGACGAGTCCCTGCTGTCCGACGGCGGCAAGCGGCTGCTGCACCGCCAGGAGTCGGTGGTGAAGGTGCACGGCAAGGAGGTCGGGCGGTACGGCATCGGCCTCGACCTGCACACCATCGGCGACCGGGAGGTCGTGGGGCACTCCGGCGGGTACCCGGGCCACATCACGCGCACCTACATCGACCCGGAGCAGCAGCTCGTCGTCAGCGTCCTCACCAACGCGATCGACGGCCCCGCCGACCCGATCGCGGTCGGCCTGATCAAGCTGATCGACCTGGCCCTGAACCCGCCCGCGGACGCGCCCGGGCCCGCCGCGGACGCCCGGCCGCTCGCCGAGTACACCGGCAGGTTCGGCGCCCTGTGGGGCATCACCGACATCGCCGAGCTCGGCGGCCGGCTCCTGCTGCTGCACCCGGCCGCGCCGGACCCGGTGGCCGCGTACGACGAGCTGCACGTGCGCGGCCGCGACGTGCTGGGCACCACCCGCCAGCCGGGGTTCGGCTCCGCCGGCGAGGACGTGGTCGTGGAGCGGTCGCCGGACGGCGCGATCGCCGCCGTCCGCAACGGCATGACCTCGTGGCCGCTCGACGAGTTCCGCCGCCGCCGCACCGGCATGACCCGCCGCCGGGACGCCGGTGCGGCCGTCCCGGCGTCCCTAGGCTGACCGGCATGACCAGCGACGACGCCGCTCCCTCCCCCGACTTCGCCATGACCCCGGAGCAGCTCGGGTGGATCGAGCAGTTCGCCCTCACCTGGGAGGGGACGAACAGCGCCCGCATGGAGGGCCGCGTGGTCGGGCTGCTGATGATCGCGGACCGCCCGTACCTGTCGTCCCAGCAGATCGCGCAGCTGCTCACCGCGAGCGCCGGGGCCGTGTCGACCGCGACCCGGCGGCTCGTGGAGGTCGGGTTCATCCAGCGGCACGCGATCGCCGGCGACCGGAACCACTACTTCCGCGTCGAGGACGACATCTGGGGGCGCTGGCTGGCGAGCGAGCGGAACTACCTGCCGCGGCTGCAGCGGGTCCTCGACGAGGCGCTCACCGGCGGCCCCGCGGAGGGGCCGGCGCGCCGGCTGCGCAACGCGCGCAACTACATGGAGTGGCTCGCGGGGTACCACCGCAAGATGCTCGCCGACTGGGAGGCCTACCGCGACGCGCAGGCCGGGACTGGAGAACCGTGACGACCGACCCCACCCCCGCCGCCGGCCGCGCCCCCGTGCTGTCCGTGCGGGACCTGACCGTCACGTTCCGCGTCGACCGGGGGCGGTCCCCGGACGTGCACGCCGTGCGCGGGGTCTCCTTCGACCTGCACGCGGGCGAGGTGCTGGCCGTCGTCGGCGAGTCCGGGTCCGGCAAGTCCGTGTCCTCGCTCGCTGTGCTCGGGCTGCTGCCCGGCACCGCGCGGGTCACCGGCAGCGCGCGGCTCGGCGACCTCGAGCTGGTCGGCCTGGACGACGGGGCGCTGTCCGACGTCCGCGGCCGCCGGGCCGCCATGATCTTCCAGGACCCGTCGAACGCCCTGGACCCCGTGTTCACCATCGGGTTCCAGCTGCGCGAGACCCTGCGCCGGCACCTGCCCGGCCTGTCCCGCGCCGAGGCGCGCGCCCGCGCCGTCGAGCTGCTGCGCCTGGTCGAGCTGCCCGACCCCGAGGACCGGCTGCGCTTCTACCCGCACCAGCTGTCCGGCGGGCAGGCGCAGCGGGTCATGATCGCGATGGCCCTGGCGTGCGACCCCGAGGTGCTGATCGCCGACGAGCCGACCACCGCGCTCGACGTCACCGTGCAGCAGGAGGTCCTCGACGTCCTGCGGCGGCTGCGCGCCCGCACCTCGGCCGCGGTCGTGCTCATCACGCACGACATGGGTGTGGTGGCCGACCTGGCGGACCGGGTGGTCGTCATGCGGCACGGCGAGGTCGTCGAGACCGCCGACGTCGTCGACCTGTTCGACGCCCCCGCCGCGGAGTACACCCGCACCCTGCTCGACGCCGTGCCGCGGATCGGGGCGGACGAGCGCCCGGCCGGCACCGACTCCGCCGAGCGGCCCGCGCTGAACATCGAGAACCTGGTGGTCGAGTACCGGGACCGGCGGGGCCGCGTGGTCCGCGCGGTCGACGACGTGACGCTGCGCGTGCAGCCCGGCGAGATGCTGGCGCTGGTCGGCGAGTCCGGCTCCGGCAAGTCGACTCTGGGCCGGTGCGCGCTCGGCCTCGCACCGCTCACCTCCGGCACGGTCGAGGTGGTCGGCACCCGCCTGGGCCGGGACACCCCGCGCGCCGTGCGGGCCGCCCGCACCCGGATCGGCGTCGTGTTCCAGAACCCGGCCGCGTCGCTCAACCCGCGGTACACCGTCGGCGAGTCCGTCGCCGAGCCGCTGCGCGTGCACGCCGGCCTGCGGGGGGCCGCGCTGACCGCGCGGGTCGCCCGGCTGCTGGACGCCGTCGAGCTGCCGGCGGCCTGGGCGTCCCGGTACCCGCACGAGCTGTCCGGCGGGCAGCGGCAGCGCGTGTCGATCGCCCGCGCGGTGTCCCTGGACCCCGAGCTGCTCATCGCCGACGAGCCCACGTCCGCGCTGGACGTCTCGGTGCAGGCCACGGTCCTCGAGCTGTTCCGGTCGATCCAGGAGCGGCTGCGGTTCGCCTGCCTGTTCATCAGCCACGACCTCGCGGTGGTCGACGAGCTGGCCGACCGGGTCGCGGTGATGCACCGCGGGCGCGTGGTGGAGGTGGGCGAGCGCAGCCGCGTGCTCCGCGCGCCCGAGCACGACTACACCCGGCGGCTGCTGGCGGCGGCGCCGGTGCCGGACCCGGCCGTGCAGGCGGAGCGGCGGTCGGTGCGGCTGGCCGGCTGACGCCCGCCCTGGCCCCGGCTCCTCTCACGGGAGAGACCGGGCCGCCACCGGGGGACGCCCGATTCGTCCGTGATGTCGACCACATGTGCGGTTTTTCACCCCGCCGATACCACTCAGATGCACCTGACGCCACAGGAACCCGTGCGACCGTCCGATGGACAGCAGCACACGGGCCGAGGTGGCCCGCGGGGCGACGTCGGCCCGGCCGGCGCCGCAGGGGCCTCCCCGGAGGCCCGGAGCACGGAGGTGGGACCGCATGACACTCGACGACCTCGGCCACCCGGCCGCGACGGTGACGCGGCTCCCCGCGGCTTGGACCCCTTTCGACGAGCTGCGGTCCGCCGTGGGCCCCACCCCCTGCGTCGCCCGCCCGCACGCCGGCCTGGTGCACCGCGACGGGCCGTGCCAGTGCTTCGTCGGCGGCCCCGCCCCCGAGCACGCCGAGCGACCCGAGGACGTCGTCCTCGCGCTGGCCTGGCACGGGGCGGCGTAGCGCGTTCACCCGGTCCTCCCGCGGCCGCCACCCATCCGCGGGACGCCGCGCTCCGAACCCCTCGTGACTCACACCCGAGGGACGCAAGGAGCGATGATGCGACGCACCCGCAGCACCTACGCCGTGGCCACGATGGCCGCGGGGCTCACCCTGAGCCTGACGCTGGCCGCCTGCAGCGGCACCGACGACACGACCGGGGGCACCCGGCCCTCGGCCTCCTCCTCGACGGACGGCTCGGACCACTCCGCGATGAGCGGCACCGGCGCCGTGGAGCCCGTCAGCACGGGTGACCCGTTCGCCGACGCGCGGACCGCCGCCGCGCACATGCCGGAGACGGCCCTCACCCTGGCGACCGGCCTGGCCGCCGCCACCGGCACCGCCGGCGAGGTCGACTCCGATGCGGCGACGCTGCGCGCGGGCCTCACCGCGCTGCTCCAGGAGCACGTCTACCTGACCGGCATCGGTGTGGCCACCGCCTACACGGCGGGTGCCGACTCCGACGAGTTCGCCGCCGCCAAGGCCGCGCTGGACGGCAACACCGACGACCTCGCGGAGGCCGTGGGCTCGCTGGCCGGCGAGGAGCAGGGCACCGCCTTCCACCAGCTGTGGGACGAGCACATCGGCTACTTCGTGGACTACGCCGTCGCGGTGAAGTCCGGCGACCAGGCCGCCGCGGACGCGGCGCAGGCGTCGCTCGCGGGCTACACGACGGACGCGGGCGCGTTCTTCGAGCAGATCAGCGCCGGCAACCTGCCCGCCGACGCGGTGGCCGAGGCGCTGACGATGCACGTCACCACGCTCACGGCCGCCATCGACGCCCTCGCCGCCGGGGAGCCCACGGCGTCCGACACGCTGAAGGCCGCCGCCGACCACGTGGGCATGGACGCCGCCACCATCGCGACCGGCCTGGCCGCCGGCGCCGGCCTGTCCGGCGACCCGATGGACGACGCGTCGACCCTGCGCGCGACGCTGACCGCGCTGCTCCAGGAGCACGTCTACCTGGCGTCGTACGCGGTGTTCACGGCCTACACGGCCGAGGGCGGGGTCGAGTCCCCGGCGTTCACCGCCGCGGCCGCCACGCTCGACGCGAACTCCGTGGCGCTGTCCGACGCCGTGACCTCGCTCGCCGGCGAGGAGAAGGGGGCGGCGTTCCTCGACCTGTGGCGCGAGCACATCGGCTACTTCGTCGACTACGCCGTCGCCGACGCCACGGGCGACACCGACGGGCAGCAGGAGGCCCTGATGAACCTCGACGGCTACCGCGGCCCCGCGGGCCAGTTCTTCGAGGACGTCAGCGGCGGCGAGCTGCCCGCGGACGACGTCGCCGCCGGGCTGGGCATGCACGTGTCCACCCTCGCCGGTGCCATCGACTCGCTCGCGGCCGCGCTCGTCCCCTGACGAGCCCCGAGACCGTGACGCCGGCCCCGATCCCCGCCGGGGCCGGCGTCACGCCCGCGCGGCGGGCGGGTCGGGGGGAACCGGCGGGCGCCGTGCGGCACACTGCTGCGGTGTCCTCCCCCGGTTCCCGCCCCGCCGCCCGTGCGACGGCCGACGAGGCGCTCGCCCGCGTCGCCGGCGGCGACCGCGACGCGTTCCCGGCGCTGTACGACATGCTGTCCCCCGCCGTGCACGGCACGGCGCTCGCCGTCCTCCGCGACCCGGACCACGCGGCGGAGGTCACCCAGGAGGTCATGGTGGAGATCTGGCGCACGGCGTCCCGGTGGGACGCCCGGCGCGGCTCGGCGCGCGCGTGGGCGACCACGATGGCGCACCGCCGGGCCGTCGACCGCGTGCGCTCGGTGCAGTCCCAGCGCACCCGCGACCAGGCGGTGCTCGACGGCGACCGCCCGCGCGCCTTCGACGTCGTCGCCGAGCAGGCCGAGTCGAACCTCGAGGCCGAGCGCGTCCGGCACTGCCTGGGCGGGCTGACCGACACCCAGCGCGAGGCCGTCGTCCTCGCCTACTACGACGGCCGGACCTACCGCGAGGTGGCCGAGTCGCTCGAGGCCCCGCTGCCCACCGTCAAGAGCCGCATCCGCGACGGCCTCACCCGGCTGCGCGACTGCCTGGGGGTGGCCGCGTGAACGCGCCCGCGACCCCGCGCCCGGGTGACCGCCGACCCGACGACGCCGCCACCCGCGAGCTGCTCGGCGCGTGGGCCCTCGACGCCCTCGACGACGCCGAGCGCGCCCGCGTGGACGACCTGATCGCCCGCGACCCCGAGGCCGCCCGCGAGGCCCGGTCGCTGCGGGAGACCGCGGCCGTGCTCGGCGAGGCGG
>NZ_SZYE01000045.1 GCF_005239125.1 Cellulomonas hominis
CGGGCGGCGACGCCGGCGACGGCGCGGCGGCGCACGCGCGCGGCGGGAGCGCCGGCGTCCCCGGACCCGGCGCCCGGCCCGCGACGTCCGCCCTGCCCGGCTTCGACGGCACTGACCTCGACACGTGGCCCGCGGACCTGCCCGGCGGGACGCTGCCCGAGCGGGTCGAGACGCAGGACGCCAGCGGCCTGACGGTGCGCGGCTACCCCGCGCTGGTGGAGCACGGCACCGGCCCGGCGGCGACCGTCCGGGTCGAGGTGCTGGCCGACGCCGGCGACCAGGCCGTCCGGCACCGCCGCGGCCTGCGCCGCCTGCTGCTCCGGGACGTCGGCCTGGCCGCGGGCCGGATCACGTCGCGGTGGTCCGGCACCCAGGCGCTCACCCTCGCGGCGAGCCCGTACCCGAGCACCGAGGCGCTGGTCGCCGACGTGCAGCTCGCGGCGGTCGACCTGCTGCTGACGGAGCACCTGGGCGGCCGCCCCGCCACCGCCGTCCGGTCAGCCGACGCGTACGCCGCCGCCCGCGGGTTCGTCCGGGACCGGCTCGAGGACACCGTGCACCGCGTGGTGCAGGACCTCGTCGCGGTGCTCGCCGCCGCCCGGGACCTCGACGGCGCCGTCCGCGGCACCCGCTCGCTGGCGCTGCTCGGCACCGTCCGCGACGTGCAGGAGCAGGCCGCACGCCTCGTGCACGACGGCTTCGTCTCCGCGACCGGCGCCGACCGGCTGCCCCACCTGGCGCGCTACCTGCGCGCCGCGGCGTACCGGCTGGAGAAGGCCGCCGGCAACCCGGCCCGCGACGAGCAGCTGGCCTGGCAGGTGCGCGACCTGGAGCAGCTGCTCGGGCAGACGCGGGCGCGGGTGACGAGCCGGACGCTCGTGCCGGCCGACCTGGCCGCGCTGGACGACGCGCGGTGGCTGCTGGAGGAGCTGCGGGTCAGCCTGTTCGCGCAGCAGCTCGGCACCCCGGTCCCGGTCAGCGAGAAGCGCATCCGCAAGGCCCTCGCGGCGCTGGCGTAGCGCCGCGAGGACCCTCGCGGGTCAGTCCGCGTGGGACGAGCGGGCGTAGTCCTGGTCCTTGGTCTCGCGGGACAGGATCAGCGCCACCAGCGTCAGGACGCCCATCGCCGACAGGTACACGCCGACCAGCCACGTGCTGCCGTCGGCGGTGGCCCACAGGGCGAGCGCGACGATCGGGGCCAGCGCGGCCCCGAGGATCGACGACACGTTGTAGGCGACCGCGGAGCCGGTGTACCGGACGTTCGTCGGGAACAGCTCGGGCAGCAGCGCGCCCATGGGGCCGAACGTCGCGCCCATGAGCAGGAACCCGAGGACCAGGAACGCCTGGGTCAGCGCGCCGGTGAAGACGAGGTCGTCCCGCACGGTGAGGAACAGCGGGAACGTCAGCCCGAACACGATGATCGCCGAGGTGACGCCGATGAGCAGGCGCCGGCGGCCGAGCCGGTCGGCCAGGGGACCGGACAGCATCGTGAAGATGCCGAAGAACAGCACGCCGATGATCTGCATCAGCACGAAGTGCACGTACGGGATGCCCAGGCCGCCGGGCTCGCCGCCCTCGGGGGCGACCGCGCGGGTGCCGTAGGTCAGCGTGAAGTTCGTCATCAGGTAGAACAGCACGTAGGTCGCCAGCATGATGAACGTGCCGAGCAGGGTCTCGCGCCAGTGGAACTTCAGCGTCGTGCCGAGCGGGACCTTCGTGATGGTGCCCTTCTTCTCGGCCTGGGTGAACGCCTCGGACTCGACCAGCTTGAGCCGCACCCACAGGCCGATGATCACCATCACCGCGGAGAACAGGAACGGCACGCGCCAGCCCCAGGACATGAACGCGTCCGAGCCCTGGCCGAGGGCGCCGTTGATGACGAGGAAGATGCCGTTGGCGATGATGAAGCCGAGCGGGGCACCGAGCTGCGGGAACGTGCCGTACCAGGCGCGCTTGCCGGCGGGGGCGTTCTCGGTCGCGACCAGCGCCGCGCCGGACCACTCGCCGCCGAGCGCGAAGCCCTGCGCGAGCCGCAGCACCAGCAGGGCGACGGTCGCGCCGACCCCGATGTGGCCGAACGTCGGCAGCAGGCCGATGAGGAACGTCGCGACGCCCATGGTCAGCAGCGAGTAGACCAGCGTGGTCTTGCGGCCGCGGCGATCGCCGAGGTGGCCGAAGAAGACCGCGCCGATCGGGCGGGCGACCATCGCGGCGCCGAACACCGCGAACGACGCGAGCAGCGCCGTGGTGTCGTTGCCGGTCGGGAAGAACAGCTTCGGGAACACGAGGACGGCGGCCGTCGCGTACACGTAGAAGTCGTAGAACTCGATGGTGGTGCCCACGAGGCTCGCCGCGATGACGCGGGACGGCGAGTTGAGCGGCCGGGACGCGGCCGGCGGCGTGGTGGTGGGCGCGGTGGTGGCTGACATGCGTGGCGACTCCTCGACGATCCGGGTGGCGCGGACCACCGGTGACGTCGGGGGTCGGCTCCAGGTCGGCTCGCGGGACGGTCGGTGCTCCAGCGCTCGGCCGACCCTACGCCGTCTCACGGGTCAGACAAGTGGCGCCCGCATCGTGGACAGGCTCGTCGAGGTCGTCCACAGCCGGCGTCGCGGTGCGGGTTGTGGAGGACCGCCGCCGCCTGTCGGACACCTGCGGCAGAGTGGCCGCATGACGAGCAGCGACACCCCCGCAGCCGGCCGCCGGTGCTTCGGCGACGGCGACCCGCTCTACGAGCGCTACCACGACGAGGAGTGGGGTCACCCGGTGCACGGCGAGCGGGAGCTCTACGAGCGGCTGACCCTCGAGGCGTTCCAGTCGGGCCTGTCGTGGATCACGATCCTGCGCCGGCGCGAGGGGTTCCGGGCGGCCTTCGACGGGTTCGACCCGGCCGTCGTCGCCGGGTACGACGAGCACGACGTCGAGCGGCTCATGGCCGACACCGGGATCATCCGGAACCGCGCCAAGATCACGGCCGCGGTCGCCAACGCGCGCGCCCTGCTCGACCTGCACGGCCGCGGGCTCAGCCTCGACGAGGTGTTCTGGTCCGCGGCGCCGACCGGCGACGAACCCCGGCCGCGGCCGCGCACGTTCGCCGAGGTGCCGTCGTCCACCCCGGAGTCGGCCGCCCTCGCCAAGGAGCTGAAGCGGCTCGGCTTCCGGTTCGTCGGCCCGACGACCGCGTACGCGGCGATGCAGGCCTGCGGCGTCGTCGACGACCACCTCGCGGGCTGCCCGGTCGTCCTGGACCGCGCCGCGGGGTGACCGGTGGACGGGAGATCCCCGGGCGCGCGGCATGATCGAGCAGATCGTCTAGGTCGGGATTGCCTTGAGCGTCTACCCCGCACGCGACTACCATCGTGAAGCGGACCGCGGTCCTGCGGCGGCTGCGACGGGCCGCGCGCGACGCCGGCGTGTCCTACGACGTGGTCGAGCTGACGAACCACACCGGCGTCGTCGTCGGCGGGGTGCGCTCCACCCTCGGCCGGCACACGGAGATCGACGACGTCACGGTCCGGAAGTTCTTCGACCAGTACGCGACGGTGCTCGGGAAGGGGTGGTGGCGGTGACGCGGTACACGGTGACCGCCGAGCGGGGCCGACGCTGGTGGGTGCTGCAGTGCGTCGAGCACCCCGGTGCCATCTCCGAGGTGGCCCGGCTCGACCAGGCCCCGGACGCCATGCGGGAGGCGATCGCGTTCGTCGCGCAGGTCGACCCCGCCGAGGTGGAGATCGACCTGCGGCCCACCGTCCCGGACGAGGTCGACGCGCACGTCCGGACGGCCGCGCGCCTGCGTGCGGAGGCCCACCGCGCCAACCGCGAGGCCGCCGCCGAGTCGCGTGCCGCCGCGCATGCCCTGCGGGACGCGGGGCTCACCGTCCGCGACGTCGGGACGGTCCTGGGCGTCTCGCACCAGAGGGCGCACCAGCTGCTCACCCGCTGACCCTCGCGCTCGACGGGATGCCGGCCCCGCGGCCCGCGAGCCGGCACCGCCCACGAGCCCGTCCGGCCTGCGAGGCAGGCGCGGACGGAGCCGCCGGGTTCCCACCCCGTGCCGGTCAGCCCTCCCCGAACGCCCGCACCGGCAGCCCGTCGACCGGCACGTCCACCCCCAGCACCGCCCCCGCCAGCGGGTCCCCGTCCGCGTGCGCGGTCGTCACGTAGGCCCGCCCGGACCCGGGCGCCCCGAACCCCAGGCAGGTGACCCGCGCCGTCGGCACGCGCACCGCCCCGAGCGGGGTGCCGTCCGGCGCGAACCGCAGGACGGCGCCGCCGCCGTACAGCGCCACCCACAGGCAGCCGTCGGCGTCCACGGTGGTGCCGTCCGGCTGGGGGCCGGCGGGGTCGAGGGCGAGGAACGCCTCCGGTGCACCGACGGTGCCGGTCGCCCGGTCGTACGGCGCGCGGTACACGGTCCTGGTGCCGGTGTCGGTCAGGTAGAGCGTCGCGCCGTCCGGGCTCCACTGCACCCCGTTGCCGCAGCCGACCCCGGTGATCGCCGCGGTCACCTCGAGCGCGCCGTCGCCCCCGGCGCGCTCCGCCACGCGGTAGAGGGTGCCGTCGCCGACCGAGCCGTCGCGCGGCATGGTCGCGACCCAGAGCCGGCCGGCGCCGTCGCAGGCGCCGTCGTTGAACCGGTAGCCGGCGGGCATCCCCTCCGGCCGGGTGAGCGGCCCGAGCGTCGTCCCGTCGTGCACCCCGAGCCCGTCGGCGGTGGCGAGCAGCAGGCCGCCCCGCGCCGCGGGCCACGCGAGGGAGACCGGCGACGGCACGCTGGTCACGGCGTCCCGCGCGTGGTCGCCGCCGGCCCACCGGTGCACGCTGCACGCGTCGATGTCGACCCACACGACGGAGCCGTCGCGGGCGTCGTGCACCGGCCGCTCGCCGAGGCGGGCCCGGACCTCGCCGAGGACCCGCGCCCCGGGCGCGTCCGGCGGGACCAGGTCCCGGGTGTCGATCCGGCGGTCGGGCAGCGGGACGGTGCGCAGGTCGGTCACCCCAGGCAGCCTCGCACGGCCGCGCCCCGGCCGCCCGTCACGCGGCCCGGGCCGAGAGGGTGCGGGCGCGCAGCAGGTCGAACAGCCGGTCCACCTCCTCGCGGGTCTCGTGGTCCAGCACGAAGCCGTGCGGCGCCCGTGCGTCGGTGCGCTCGAGCACGCCCTGCCGGACCAGGAGGTGCTTCTCGACGGCCACGAACACGTCGATGGAGGTCTGCAGGGCGACGAGGGCGGACAGCGGCCCGCTGATCTCGTACGCGGTGTCCCACCGCCCGGCCTCGACGAGCTCCCAGAGCCGCACGATGGCCCAGGTCACCTCCGCGCCCGGCATGGTCCCGACGACGCCGCGGCGGTAGGAGTCGACCAGCGCGGCGCCGCCGGTGCCCTCGAAGACGCGGGCGCGCCCGCCGGTCGCCTCACGGAGCTGGGTGAGGCGCTGGCCGATCGGCGCCGCCTCCGGCTTGAAGTAGACCCGCTCGCCGTACCGGTCGAGCAGCCGCATCTGCAGGTCGATGGACAGGGACCGGCCCACGTACCCGGAGGCGTCCTGGACGACCACGCCCAGGCCGGTGGCCTCCACGATCGCGGAGTAGTAGCCGAACAGGGCGTCGTCCCCGAGCTGCACCGTGATCGGCGGGATCGCCATGACGGCGTCGGCGCCGACGGCCTCGGCGTGCCGTGCGGCCTCCACCGCGCCGAACGTGGACTCGGCGCCGCAGCTCACGACGGCCAGGGCCCCGCGGGCGCGCGCCTGCTCGGCGACCACCTCCGCGAGCCGGGCGCACTCGGTCGAGGTCATGCGCAGGATCTCGCTGACCATGCCGGTGGTGACGCCGTGGGCGCCCTGGTCGACGACCCAGTCGACCTCGCGGCGCAGCGCGGCCTCGTCGATCGTCCCGTCGGCGGTGAACGGGGTCTGGACGACCGGCAGGACGCCGGCCAGGGGGCGCGGTGCGGACATCGGGTCTCCTCGGTGAGTGGGTCGTGCGGTCGGGTGGGGGTCGCGGGGCGCGGTCACGAGCGGCCCACGACGGGTTCGACGAAGGTGCGGTGCGCCGGGGTGGGCGCGGTCAGGAAGTCCAGGTCGGCGCCGCGGTCGGCCTGCAGCACGTGGTCGGCGTAGAGGCGGGGCCAGCCGCGCAGGTGCTGCGCCCCCGCCCGCGGGGCCGCCCCGCGGGCGGACCGCCGGCGGGCCAGCTCGGCGTCCGGCACGAGCAGGTCGAGGCGCCGCGCCGGGACGTCGAGCCGGACGCGGTCGCCGTCCTCGACGAGCCCGAGCGGGCCGCCCACGGCCGCCTCGGGCGCGACGTGCAGCACCACCGTGCCGAACGACGTGCCGCTCATCCGGCCGTCGCTGACGCGCACCATGTCGCGGACGCCGCGCTCCACGAGGCGCTGCGGGATCGGCGCCATGCCCCACTCGGGCATGCCGGGCACGCCGACGGGGCCGCAGCCGCGGACGACGAGGACGTCGCCGGGGTCGACCTCGAGCGCGGGGTCGTCGAGCCGGGTCCGCATGTCGTCGTAGGAGTCGAACACCACGGCCCGCCCGGTGTGCGCGAGCAGGTCGGGGCTCGCGGCGGCGACCTTGATCACGGCGCCCGACGGGGCGAGCGTGCCGGAGACGGCCGCGAGGGTCGGGGCCGGCAGCACGGGGTCGGCGAGCGTCCGCACCAGCGAGCCGTCCGCCCCCGGCGCGGGGTAGGCCGGCAGGACGTCGCGCCACGCGCGCCCGTCGCCGGCCACGGCGTCCAGGTCGGCGAGGCCCCCGGCGCCCAGCGCGGCGAGGACCGTCGGCAGCCCCCCGTCGCGGCGCAGCCGGTGCACCAGGCCGGACCCGCACGGCTCGACGTCCGCGAGCAGCGGCACGCCCCGCCACAGGGCGTCGAACCGGTCGAGGGAGGCGTCGAGCCCCAGCCGCCCGGCGACCGCGGCCAGGTGGATGACGGCGTTCGTGGAGCCGCCCACGGCCGCGAGCACCCGCGCCGCGGTGTCGAGCGCCGCCTGGGTGAGCCGGGCCGACGGGCGCTCGTCGGCCCGCACCATGGCGACGAGCCGCTCGCCCGTCGCGCGGGCCGCCGCCTCGATGTCGGGGCCCACGGCGTCGAGCAGGGCGGTCCCCGGCAGGGCCATGCCCATCGCCTCGGTCAGCATCGCGAGCGTGGACGCGGTGCCCATGACGTTGCAGGCACCGGGGCCGGCGCACGCCAGGCACTGCTCCAGACCGCGCCAGCCGGCGTCGTCGAGCACGCCGGCGCGCCGGTCGTCGAGAGCGCGCCACAGGTCGGTGCCCGCCCCGAGCGCCCGGCCGCGGAACTCCGGCGCCGACCGCGCGCCCCCGAGCAGCAGCAGGGCGGGCACGTCCGCGCTGGCGGCGGCCATGAGCGCAGCGGGGACGGTCTTGTCGCAGTTCGCGAGGTGGACGACGCCGTCGAGCGGGTACGCGCGGACGGTCTCCTCGAGCTCCATCGCGACGAGGTTCCGGTAGAGCATCGCGGACGGCTTCATCAGGTCCTCGCCCAGCGACATCACGGGGAACCGCACCGGGACGCCGCCCGCCGCGCGGACCCCGTCGGCGACGTGCTCGGCGAGCGCGGTGAACCCGGCGTTGCACGGGTTGAGGTCGGAGGCGGTGTCCGCGATGCCGATCACGGGGCGGCCGGCGTCCTCGGGCCCGAGCCGCAGGGCGACGCGGTGCAGCACCGCCACCTCGTCGTCCCCGGCGAACCAGCCGACGCTGCGCAGCGTCACGCACCCACCCCCGACCGCCGCGCGCCCGCGTCCTCGGGGTCGGCCCCGAGCGCCGCGGTCCAGCCGCCGTCGATCGCGATGGTCTGCCCGGACACGTACGACGCGTCGTCGGAGAGCAGGAAGGCGACGACGGCGGCGACCTCCGCCGGCTCGGCGATGCGCAGGGCCGGCGACCGCCGGGCGAGGAACGCCTCGGCGGCCGCGGGGTCCGGGGCGCGCCCGAACGACGCCTCGAGCGCGGGGGACCGCACCGCCCCGGGGGCGACGGCGTTGGCCCGGATGCCGCGGGCCGCGTAGGTCACGGCCACCGACCGGGTGAGCGCCTCGACCGCGGCCTTGGTCATCTCGTAGACGGTGTGCTCGGGGTAGGCGGCGCGGCCGTGCACGGACGACATGCTGACCACCGACCCGCCGCGGCCCTCGGCGACCCAGTGCGCGACGGCGGTCTCGCAGCCCCACAGCGAGCCGAGCTGGTTCCCGCGGACCATGTCGAGTGTGACCTCCTCGGACAGCTCGGTGAGCCCGTTCCGGACGGTGGTGCCGGCGCAGTTCACCCAGCCGCCGAGCGGCGCCAGGCCGAGCGCCGTCGCGAGCAGCCGGCGGTGCAGGGCGCGCTCCGCGACGTCGCCCACGCACCCGGCCGCGGTCCCGCCGGCGGCCGCGACCTCGGCCACCACCGCGTCCACCCGCCCGGCGTCGCGGCCGACGACCACCACGGACCAGCCGTCCGCGGCGAGCCGGTGCGCGATCGCCCGGCCGATCCCGGAGGACGAGCCGGTGACGACGACGGAGCGGCCGGGCGGGGCGGTGGGCCGAGGGGCGGACGGGGCGGCGGGAGCGGTCATGCGGTCACCTCGCGGGGTCGGGGCAGGGCGGCGACGAGGGCGTCCGCCGCGTCGGTCAGGTCCTCCAGGCCGCCCGGGGCCAGGAGCGTCTGCCACACCTGGTAGCGGTCGCGGTCGTAGGAGGCCCGGTCCGGCAGGTAGACGAACCCGGGGCCGTTGGTGAGGTTGAGGACGAGCACCGCGCGGTCGGGGTGGCGGCGGCGCAACTCGGTCTGCAGGGCGGAGAACGCCTCGCCCGGGTGCGCCACGACCACGGCGTCGCCCAGGCCCCAGACCCACAGCGGGTGGGCGGCGACGCCGTCCGCCACGTAGCCGTCGGCCAGCCGGGTGGCGCGGCGCACGCGCTCGGCGGCCGCGACCGGGTCGATCCCGGCCCACTGCTCGGCGACCTGCGCGGCGGTCGGTGCCGGGCGCGCCGCGAGCGGGACGGTGCGCGCGGCGCAGCGCACCCCGGCCGGGTCGGGGGCCGGCTCGCGGACCCAGAGCCCCAGCGGGGCGCCGGACTCGACCACGCCGTCGAACCGCAGCCGGGTGCCCGGGTCGCCGAGCTGCTCGAGCACGGCGACCGCGGCGTGGCCGAGCGCCCGCCCGTTGCGGTCCGCCTGCTCGGTGCCCGGCCCGTACTGCTCGCGGGGCGCCAGCTCGCCCGAGGCGCCCTGCAGGAACAGGCACGGCGCCCCCGTCGCGGCCTCGACCACCTCGCGTGCGGCCCCCACGAGGTCGGGCGACACCAGGCTGTTGCGGTGCGCGAGCGTCGTCGGGTGGCAGGCGTAGTTGAGCAGGACGCCGAGCGGTGCCCCGCCGGCGGCCGGCGACACCCGCCCGACGACGAGGGTGCCGTCGGCGGGCGTCCCCGGGTCGAACGCCACGACGTCCCGGTCCCCGCAGGGCAGGTTCCGGGCGACGGCCAGGTCGGACCACCCCGAGCCCCACGTGACCACGGCGTCGACGGCGGCGTCCCGGGCCGTGCGGCACGCGGCGCGCGCCCCCGCCTCGAGGCTGCGGTGGTAGCCGTCGAGCAGGTCCGCCCCGGGCAGGTCGAGCCCCAGGTCCGACACCGACGGGCCGGCGTGGGTGTGCACCAGGTGCAGCAGCAGGTCGTCGGGCTCCGCCCGCAGGGCCCGCAGCAGCGGGTCGCGCAGCCGCTCGAAGGACGCCGCGTCCCGCCACCAGCCCAGGTCGAGCGTCAGCAGGTACCGCCACCGCCCGGCGCCCGGGTCGTGGAAGGCGAGCGCGGTGGCGGTGAGCGGCCGGTGCACACCGGTGGCGACCTCGGTGCGGGACGCGCCCCAGTTGTGCGCCCGGACGCCGACCGGCGGGGTGATGTCCGCGCGGCCGACGCCGGCGCGCAGCCGGGACTCCCGCGGGGTCCAGGTCGTCACGGCCGGCGCGACGTCGCGCAGCACGGGCGCCCCGGTCACCGCGCACCCCCCGCCGGCGCGGCCGGCGCACCGGCCCGCGGGTCGCCGCCGGCCCGCGCGAGCGCGTCCGCCGAGCCGGCCCGCAGCAGGGTGGTGTCGGTGGCGACGGTGAGCATCCGCACGCCGCGCGCCTGCCAGTACGCCGCCATCTCGGGAGTCGCGCAGTGCAGGCCCAGCACGGTCCCCGCGCCGGCCGCCGCGGCCACGAGGCCGTCGAGCGCCGCGTGCACGTCCGGCGAGGTCGTGTAGGTCGCGCGGCCGTGGCCGAGGGACAGCGCGAGGTCGTTCGGCCCGACGTAGACCGCGGCCACGCCCGGCACCGCCGCGATCGCCGCGGCGTTCCGCAACCCGGCCGCCGTCTCCACCATGACGACCACGAGCCGGCCGGCGTCCGCCTCGGCCGGCGGGGGTGCCGCGCCGTCGACGTCGCCCCACACCGGGCCCCAGGACCGGACGCCGCCGGGCGGGTAGGTGCACGCGGCGACCGCGGCCGCCGCCTGCTCCGGGGTGTCGACCATGGGGACGACCACCCCGTCGGCGCCCAGGTCCAGCGCGCGCATCATCAGCTCGGGATCGGGCCCGGGCACCCGGACGAGCGTCGTCGCCGGCGTGTGCCGCAGGGCCTGCAGCACCGGGAGCACCGTGCCGGGGCCCGTCATCCCGTGCTGCAGGTCGACGCACACGTAGTCGTACCCGGCCCGGCCGAGCAGCTCCGCCACCACCGGGTCCGGCAGCGTGCTCCACACGCCGTGCGCCGGCTCCCCCGCCGTCCACCGCTCCCGCACCCGTGCCCCGTGCCCGCTCATGCCATCCGCTCCAGGTCCTCGTCCGTCACCGCGTGCCGCAGCGCGTCGCCGCGCGCGTACCGCGCCACCTCGTCCGCCACGATGCCGCCCTGCCGCAGCCGGCCCTCCACGGTGCCCGCCGCGTGGTGCGGCGTCAGCAGCACGTTCGGCAGCCCCCGCAGCGGGTGGTCGCCGGGGAGCGGCTCCTCGTCGAACACGTCCAGCGCCGCGTCGATCCGCCCGGTGCGCAGCTCGGCCAGCAGGGCCGCCTCGTCCACCAGCCAGGACCGCGCGGTGTTGACCAGGCCGGCCCCGTCGGGCAGCAGGGCCAGGCGCCGCGCGTCGATCAGGTGGTGGGTGCCGGGCAGGGACGGCGCGTGCAGCACCACGACCCGCGAGCGCCGCAGCAGGTCGTCCAGCGCGACGGGCTCCACCCCCAGCGTCGCGGCGTCCTCCGTGGTCAGGTAGGGGTCGCTGACCAGGACGTGCGCGCCGAGCGCCCGCAGCAGCGCGATGTTCGCCCGGCCCGTCCGCGAGGCGCCGACGACGCCGATCGTGGTCCCGAGCACCTCGTGCCGCGGGGGCGCCGCCTCCGCGGCGGCCCAGGGCGTGCCCGCGTGCAGTGCGTGGTCGGACCGCGGCACCCGGTGCAGCAGCGCCAACGTGAAGGTGAGCGCCACCTCCGCGACGGACCGCGCCATCCCCTGCCCGGCCTGCGTCACCGCGATCCCGCGCGCCGCGACGGCGGGCGTGCGGAACGGCCGGACGGTGGCGCCGGTGTGCGCGACGAGGCCGAGCGCCGGCAGCCGGTCGAGCAGGTCGGCGTCCAGCGGCGGCTGCCCCCAGGTGGTGACCAGCACGCGGGCCTGGGGCCAGCGGGTCGCGTCGAGGAGCGCCGCGCCGCCGTCGAGCCACGCCACGTGCCCGCCGAGAGCGGCGGCGGCCGCGCGCAGCCCCGCCTCGGCGGCGGCGTCGAAGAACGCGGCCCGGAGGTCCGGCGGCACCGCGACCAGGACGGCCGTCACGCCAGCCACCCGTCGAGGTGCTCGGCGACGAACGCGTCGTCGGACAGCCAGGGGTGCAGCCGGAGCACCCGGTCGATCTCGTCCGCCTGCCCCGGCGACAGGGTCTCGTCCGGGTCGAGGCACCAGGTCCCGGCCAGCAGGCCCTGCCGGCGCAACACCTCGTGCACGCCCGCGATGCAGCCGGCGAACCCGTGCTGCGGGTCGAACAGCGCCGCGTTGGCGTCGGTGACCGCGGCGGACCGCGCGACCAGGTCGGCCAGCGCCTCCCGGTCGCCGGCGCGCGCCCGGCCCACCTGCTCGTGCAGCTCGACGGCGCGCCGCGTCCACACCGACCAGTGCCCGAGCAGGCCGCCGACCACCCGCCGCGTGACCGGCGCGCCGTCCGGCCCGTCGAACGTGAGGTCGGCCAGCAGGTCCGCGACGATCCCGTCGTCGTTGCCCGTGTACAGGGCGATCTCCGCGCCGCGGGACGCCCCGGCGACGGCGCGGGCCACGTCGAGGGTGCGGTACCGGTCGAACGGCGCCGCCTTGATCGCCACCACCGCCTCCAGCTCCGCGAAACTGCGCCAGAAGTCGAGGGAGAGCCGCGGCCCGCGGATGGCGGACTGCAGGTAGAAGCCGATCACCGGCAGCACCTCGCCGACGGCGGCGGCCCGCTCGATCGCGTGGTCCTCGAGCCGGGCGGGGTCGGCGAGCAGCGGGTCGCCGGGCGCGGGGCGGGGCGGGCTCAGCAGCACCGCGTGGTACCCGAGCGACGCGGCGACCTCGGCCTCGGCCACCGCCTGGGCGGTCGGCCCCGCGACGCCGGCGACCCGGACGAAGGGCCGGTCCGCGGCGAGCGCGCCGTCCAGGGTGTCGGCGGCGAGCGCGAGCACCGGCTCGTACAGGCCGACGTCCCGGATCTCGAACTGCGTGGTGTGCACCCCGACGGCGACCCCGCCCGCGCCGGCATCGGCGTAGTACCGGGTCAGCGCGCGCTGGTGCCGCTCGTCGAGCCGGCGGTCCTCGGTGAGCGCGAGCGGGTGCGCCGGGATCACCGTCCCGGCGCGGAGCAGCGCCGCGACGTCGCGCGGCAGGGCGGGCGCGGCCATCAGAACCGCCCGTCCCGGACGGCCCACTTGGTGGGCTTCCCGCTGGTCGGCAGGCCGGCGGCGAGCCACTGCGCCTGCCAGTCGACGAGGGTGCCCGCGGTGACGTCGGGGTAGCCGAACAGGTCGAGGCACCGGGTGGCGTCGTTGAGCAGCGCCGTGCCGGCCGGGGCCCCGGTGAACGCGACGTCGCGCCCGAGGCCCGCGGCGAGCCGGCGGGCGACCCGCTCGACGGGCAGCACCTCCGGTCCGGTGAGGTTCAGCGTGAACACGTCGGGCGACGCGTGCGCCGTGGCGCGCAGGGTGACCTCGTTCGCGTAGCCCTGCCACACCACGTTCACGTGGCCGGTGGTGAGGTCGACCGGCTCGCCGGCGAGGATGGTGGAGGCGATGTCGTAGAGCACGCCGTACCGCAGGTCGACGGCGTAGTTGAGCCGGATCAGCGACACCGGCGTGCCCCGCGTCAGCGCGCCGTGCGCGAACACCCGCTCCCGGCCGAGGCAGGACATCGCGTACTCGCCGACCGGCCCGACCGGGTGGTCCTCGGCGGCCCCCTGGCTGCCGACCGGCACCAGCGGGTAGACGTTCCCCGTGGAGAACGCCGTGATCCGGCTGTCCCGGTACCGGCGCGCCACGCGGTCCGGCAGCGCCGCGTTCACGGCCCACGCCCAGGAGGGCGCCGCCGCCGCGCCGAACTTCGCCCCCACCATGAACAGCACGTCCGCGCCGTCCGGCAGCGCCGCGAGGTCGTCGTCGCCGAGCAGGTCGGCCCTCACCACCCGGACGCCCGCGGCGCGCAGCCGCCCGGCCTGGGCGGGGTCGGACCACCGCGACACGGCGTGCACCGCGTCGCCGTCGCGCCCGGCCGCGTCGAGGGCGCGCCGGGCGAGCACGGCGAGCGTGGGGCCCATCTTGCCGCCGGCGCCGAGGATCACCAGGTCGCCGGCGCCGCGGGCGAGGTCGGCGACCAGGGCGGGCGACGGGGTGGTGAGCCGGTCCTCGAGCTCCTGCTCGGACGTGAACATGCGGGTCCTTCCGGGTGGGACGTGCGGGGAGGGGGCGGGCGCGGCTCAGCCCTTGATGCCGGTCTGCGCGACGCCCTCCTGGAACGAGCGCTGCGCGACGGCGTAGGCCGCGAAGATCGGGACGAGCGCGACGACGGACCCGGCCAGCACCACGGACAGCGGCACCTGCTGCTGCCGCAGGGAGGCGATGCCGACGGTGAGCGTCCACATGTCCGCGCTCTTGCCGATGATCAGGGGCCACAGGAAGTCGTTCCAGTGCCAGAGGAAGACGAAGGTGCCGAGCGTCGCGAGCACCGGCTTGCACAGCGGCAGCACGATCGTGGCGAAGGTCCGCCACTCCCCCGCGCCGTCGATCTTCGCGGCCTCGAACAGCTCGTCCGGCAGCCCCTTGATGAACTGCCGCATGAGGAACACCGCCTGGGCGTTCGCGAGCGACGGGAGGATCAGCCCCCAGTAGGTGTCCACGCCGCCGAGCTTCGCCATCACGATGAAGGTCGGGATGAGCGTCACGTGGTACGGCACCATCACCATCGCGAGGAACGACCAGAACATCGCCTCCCGGCCCGGGAACCGCTTCTTGGCGAACGCGTAGCCGGCCATCGACGCCATCACGAGCACCGCGACGACGGACACCACCGAGTACACGACGCTGTTCAGGGTCCAGCGCAGCATGTCCTGGCCGGCGAGCACCTCGCGGAACGCCGAGGTGTCGAGGTTCCACGGCAGCAGCGAGGACGGGAAGTCGATCGCCGTCTCCGGTCGCAGCGCGATCACGACCATCGCGTAGAACGGGAAGATCGTGAGCACCGAGCCGGCCGCCAGCAGCAGCCCGCGCAGGACCTTGCCGCGGCGGGTCGGCTCGAGCGCCCGGTAGGGGCGGCGACGCGCTCGGGCGGCGGCGGGCGGGGCGGCCGGCGGGGCGCCGACCGGCAGAGTGGGGGCGCTCACGATTCCCTCCCGAGGAAGCGACGCTGGATCACGGCCACGACGAGGGTCATGGCGAACAGCGCGACGCCGATCGCCGCGGCGTAGCCGTAGTCCACGTACTTGAAGCCCTGGTCGTAGAGCATGTAGACGAGCGTGTAGCTGCCGCGGGCCGGGCCGCCCTGGGTCATGACGAAGATCAGGTCGAACACCTGGAACGACGCCGTCGTCTCGATGACCGCGAGGAAGAACAGCGAGGGCCTCAGGTGCGGCAGCACGATGTGCCGGAACCGCGCCCACGGGCCGGCGCCGTCGGTCAGCGCCGCCTCCTCGAGCTCGCGGGGGACCTCCTGGAGCCCGGCGAGCAGGATGAGCATCCCGTAGCCGAACCGCGACCAGACGCCGACGAGCACCAGCGCCGGGACCACGAGCAGCGACGACGAGAGCCACGACTGGCCGCTGCCGCCGAGCCACTGCGAGATCGTCGACACGGGGCCGTCGGTCGAGAACACCCAGACGAACACCGTGCCCGCGAGCACCAGCGACGTGATGACCGGCAGGAAGAACACCGAGCGGAAGAACCCGACGCCGCGGAACCGGCGGCGGACCGCGAGCGCCATGACGAGCGACATCCCGAGCGACAGCGGCACCGCGAGCAGCGTGTAGAGCACGGTGACCCGCAGCGCCTGCCAGAACACCGGGTCCCCGACCATGCGCTCGAAGTTGGCGAGCCCCTCCCACTCGAGGGAGCCGGAGATGTCGTAGTCGAAGAACGACAGCCCGACGCCCGCGATCGCGGGGCCGAACCGGAACGCCAGGAACAGCAGGAACGTCGGCAGGGCGAACAGCAGGCCGATGCGCGCGTCCCAGCGCGCCATCACGGAGCGCCGGCCGGCCCGGGCGGGCCCGCCGCGGCGCGCGGGCGCCGCGGCGGGCTCGTGCAGTGCGGAGGTCATCGCCTGGTCAGCCCAGCATCGCGTCGGCCGAGGCGGCGGCGTCGTCCAGCGCCTCCTGCGCGGACTTCTGCCCGAGCAGCGCGGCCTGGATCTCCGGGGCGAGGACGCCCATCACCTCGCGCGCGTGCTCGTTGACCGGGCCGACCGTGGTGTCGGGGATGGTCTGCTCGATCGCCCCGTACACCGGGTCGTCGGCGTAGAGCTCGCCCGTCGAGGAGAGCGGGGAGAACATCTTCGCGGTGGTGACGAACTCGGTGACCGGGTCGGCCGAGGTGACGAAGTCGATCCACGCGCCCGCGGCGGCCTTGTTCTCCGAGCCCTTCAGCATCGACAGCGACCCGACCGTGCCGTAGCCGACCGTCTCCTCGTGGGTCAGCGGCGGCTGGATGACGATGTTCTCGGTGCCCCAGTACGACTCGACGTCCGCCGGGCCGGACTGCCAGGTGCAGGCGACCTTGTTCTGCGCGAGCGCGGTCTGCTCGATGCTCGGGGTGGTCGTGATCAGGTCGGGCTCCAGGTAGCCGCCCTCGTTGAGCTCGACCAGGAACTCGAGCGCCTCGACGCCCTCGTCGGAGTTGAACGCCACCGACGTGCCGTCCTCGCTGAACACGTCCCCGCCCGCCTGCCACAGCAGCGGGTAGAACGTCATGTTCAGCGTGACCTCCGGCGAGCCCCAGTAGTTGGTCGCGTAGATGCCCTGCTCGGCGAGGTCGGGCGCGAGGTCCAGCAGGTCGTCCCACGTGGCCGGGTAGGTGGTGGAGCCGATCGCGTCGAACGCCGCCTTGTCGCAGACGAGCGGGTTGGAGCTGGTCAGCAGGGGCGCCCCGAGCATCTGGCCGTCGACGGTGATCGAGTCGGCGACGTTCGGGAGGATGTCGGCGACGTGCTCCGCGGACAGGTAGTCGTCGACCGGCTCGATGGACGACTGGTACGTCGCCAGCTGGTCGGGGATCAGGTAGACGACGTCCGGGCCGGTGCCCGACGCGATGGCGGTGGTCAGCGACTCGTCGCGGCCGGCCCACGGGTAGACCTGGACCTTCACGTCGACGTCCGGGTTCTCCTCGGTGAACGCCGCGACCTGCGCGTCCCAGAAGCCGGTGTGCGCGGCCTCGTCCGCGATGATCGGGTAGATCCACATCGTCACCTCGCCGGACAGCGCGCCGTCCTCGCCGCCGCCGGCGGAGCCGCCGTCGGAGGAGGAGGAACAGCCGGCGAGCAGGACGGTGCAGGCGGCTCCGGCCGCCACCAGCGACTTCGTCGCGAGTCTCATCGCATCTCCTTGGTCAGGACCCTGGGGTCGGGGGAAGGCAGGGACTGCTGGGGGACGTGCGGGTGGTGCGTGGTGCCCCGGTCGGCGGCCGTCACGCGGCGCCCACCTCCCGGACCTGGCCGGTGCGGCGCGCCTGCTCGGCGGCGAACACGACGAGGTGGCTGTCGAGGGACTCGGCCGCGCCGGACCGGACCCAGGTGCGGTCGCCGGTGGCGACCGCGGCGGTGAAGGCGTCCATCAGGCCGGCGTCGCCGCCGCCGTGGCCGTCCGCGGCGTTCGACCCCGCGGCGCCGGTGTCGAGCACGCGGACGGTGTTGTCGCGGAAGTCCACGACCCGCACCCGCTCGCCGTCGCCCTCCAGCGACCCGTGGGTGCCGAACACCCGGGTCTGCCGGTGGGTCTGCTCCGAGAACGCCGTCATCGTGAACGTGGCCGCGGCGCCGCCCTCGAGCCGCATCGCGACCACCTGGTGGTCCACGACGTCGTTGTCGCAGTCCCACACGCACCGCCCGTACGGGCCCGTGCGCAGCGCGTCGACGACCCCCTGCTCGTCGGTGCGCGACGTGACGACGGTGACCGGCCACACGGGGCCGTCGGCCCGCAGCGTGCCCAGGTACAGCCGGGGCGCGGAGTAGGGGCAGGTCGGCTCGAGCGCGCAGTCGAGGCACCGGTCCGCCGCACCGGCGGGCCGGTGCTCGGGGCGGAACTCCGT
Source organism: Cellulomonas hominis (assembly GCF_005239125.1). GTDB lineage: Bacteria > Actinomycetota > Actinomycetes > Actinomycetales > Cellulomonadaceae > Cellulomonas > Cellulomonas hominis_A. The sequence continues at coordinate 17,800 of NZ_SZYE01000045.1, forward strand.
GAGCGACCCGTAGGAGGAGACGGACTCGACCCGCAGGCCGGTGACGTACCGGATCCAGTCGACGTCGTGGCACGACTTGGCCAGCAGCATGGGCGCCGACTCGTCCTCGCGCCGCCAGGGGCCGCGCACGTACGAGTGCGCCATGTGCCACCAGCCGACCGGCTCCAGGTGCTGCACGTCGACCACCCGGCCGAGGACGCCGGAGTCGACGACCTCCTTCACCAGGTCGGTGTACGGCGTGTACCGCAGGACGTGGCACACCCCGAACAGCACGCCGGCGCGCTCGACCGCGGCGACGATCCGGCGGCACTCCTCCTCGGTGGGCGCGATCGGCTTCTCGAGCAGCACCGCGTAGCCCAGCGCGGCGAAGGCCTCCGCCGGCTCCGCGTGGTCCCGGTCCTGAGTGGCGATGACCACCATGTCCGCGACCCGGCCCTGCGCCACGAGGTCGCGCCAGTCCGCGTAGTGCGCCACGCCGGGGTCGCCCGCCGCCACCAGGTCGCGCCGCCGCCGCTCCGGGTCGGCGACCGCGACCAGCCGGGCCCGGCCGGGGTGCTCCCGCGCCCACGACAGGTACGTCTGCCCGCGGTTGCCGGCGCCGACCAGGGCCACGGTGACGGGCGGGAGGCCGGCCACGGCGTCGGCGGGTCGCCGTCGCGCCGCCCGCTCCCAGGTGCCGGCCGCGGGGGCGGCGGGCGCCGTGGGCGACCGCGTCCCGGCGGGCGCGGGGACGCCCGTGGGCGCACCCGTCGTGCCACGGGACGTCTCGCTGCTCGTTGCCATGCCGACCGCCTGGGGACTCGTCGCGTCTGGACTCGTCCGCGCGGTGCGCGTCGTGGCGTCGGGGGCCGTGCTGGCGGTCGTCCTCCCCGTCGAGGGCGACCGTCTGGCGGAGCGCAGGGGGCTGGCCTGCGTCGCGACGACCCTCCCGGGCTGGGGCGGGTCGTGCAGTGGGACGGGACGCTAGCCGGGGGGCGCCGGTCCGTCAACCACCTCGGGGCCACCGACCGTGGTCACCGCGGGGGCGTCCGGGTCGTACCCGAGGTCGCGCGAGATGCGCCCGGCGGCGTCCCGCACCGTGCGGCCGAGCTCCTGGTAGTGCCAGGCCGGCTGGTCGAGCTTGAGGCCGGTGATCGAGATCGCCCCGACGCACGCGCCGTCGTGCCCGAGCAGCGGCGAGCCGATGCAGAACACGCCCTCGGCGTCCTCCTCGTCGTCGATCGCGTAGCCCTGGGCGCGGCTCTCGGCCAGGTGCGCGAGCAGCGTGCCGGGGTCGGTGATCGTGCGCGCCGTGCGGCGCAGCAGGCCGACGCGACCCACCAGCTCGCGGACCTGCTCCGGGGGCAGGCAGGACAGGATCGCCTTGCCCAGGCCGGTGGAGTGCGGCAGCTCGTGGCTGCCCATCCGCAGGTCGAGCCGGACCCGCTCGTTCCCCCCGACCTGGTCGATGACGACCGCCTGGTCCTGCACGAGGGTGGCCAGCCGCGCGGTCGCGGCCGTGGTCCGGGCGAGCGCCACGAGGTGCGGGCGCGCGACGTCCCGCAGGGACGTCTGCGCGAGGGCCTGCGAGCCGAGCCGCGCGAGCGCCATGCCGAGCCGGTACCGCCGCGACATGCCCGCGCCGTCGTCGGCGACCAGGCCCCGCCGCGTCAGGGTGTACAGGGTCGCGAAGGCCGCGCTCTTGGACAGGCCGAGCGCCTGGCCGATCTCGGTCACCGACATGCCCTCGCCGGGTGGGCGCGCGGCGAGCAGCTCGAGGACGTCGACGGCGCGGGCCACCGATCGGACCCAGTACCGGGAGTCCTCGGGCTCGGGCGGGCTGGGCTCCATGCGGTCTCCCCCTGCTGGCCGGGGCGCCGCGCCGGCGCCGTGCTGCCAGGCTAGCCGCTGTTCGGCATCGCCGACTAGTGTCGTCGCCAGCCGCGGCGGCCGCCCGGGTCGTGCGGCCGGGCGGTCCGGGCCGGCGCCGCGCGCGCTGTTCGGTCCTCACGAACGAGGAGGGTGCGGGTGCGACTGGCGATCGTCGGCGGGGCGTCCTCGCACGTCGACCAGGTCCTGCGGCTCGTGCGCGCGGGCTCCCTCGGCCCGGAGGTCGACGTCGTCGTCGTGGCCGCCCCGGACGCCGAGCCGGTGCCGGACGACCGCCTGGCCGCGCTCGGGGCCTGTGGCGTGCCGGTGGTGCGGACGGGCGCCCCGGCGGCCACGGCGCGCGCCGTGGTGCGGCACGGGCCGGAGGCGGTGCTGGTCGCCACCCGGGACGCCGCCGGCCACCGGGCCCTGACGGCGCCGCTCCTGCGGGCGGACCTCCCCGTGCTGGTCGACAAGCCCTTCACCGCCGACCCCGACGACGCCGCCGTCCTGGTGACGCTCGCGGCGGCGCGCGGCGTCGGGCTGACGAGCGCCTCGGCGCTGCGGTTCCACGCGGGCGCGACGGCGCTCGCCGCGCGCTGGCGGGCGGCACCCGGCGGCCTGGCGATCCACGCCAGCGGGCCGGCCGACCCGGCCTCGCCGCACGGCGGGCTCGCGTTCGCGGCCGTGCACGTCGTGGAGCTCGCCCTGGCCGCGCTGCGCGACCGCCCTGACGGGCCTGTGCCCGTCGCCGCCGCGGCCGGGGTGCGGACGGCGGTCGTGCCCGCGGGCCGCGACGTCGCGACGATCACGGTCGCCACCCCGCTCGACCGCGTGGGCACCCCGTACCACCTCGCCGTCACGGGCCCGGCCGGCCGCGAGGACCTCCGGGTGGACCTGGCGGACGACTACCTGCGGCCGGTGCTCGCCCGGTTCGCGGCCGGCGTCCGGACCGGCGTCGTCGCACCCTCCGGCGCCGCTCTGGTCGACTCCGTCCGGGTGCTCGCCGCGCTGTGCGCGTGACGGCGGCGGACGCGGCGGAGGGCAGCACCCGGTCGGGGTGCTGCCCTCCAGGGGTGCGGTCCAGCCCGGCCGCGGCCCCGAGTACTGCCTCGCGCTCCGCCAAGAGCACTTACCAAACGCCATTCGGCACAACCGAACGGACGCTTCATTCAAGCGCCCGACCACGGCGGGGGCAAGGGCTGGGCGTTACGGTTCTGTAAAGCCTGCGGGCGTTCGGCCTGGCCGAACGCGTGTCACACGACGAGGTTGCCGTCCGTGAGCACCCGGTCGCCCGTCGTCGGGAGCGCCGTGCGGACGACCCCCCGCTCGACGTTCGCCGTGTGCAGGAGCGAGGAACCGGCCCCGAAGGCGCCGTCACCCAGCTCCAGGCGCCCGCCCTCGAAGGTGCACCCGGTCGCCCGGTAGTGGTTCGCCCCTCCCGTCAGCGCCACGTGCGCCACGTCGGCCGAGCCGGCGGTCCCGGCGTAGCCGTCGAACGACCACGTCAGCGTCCCGCCGCCCGCGGCCCGGCCGAACACCACCCCCGACGCCGGCGCACCGGTCGCCCCGGATCCCCCCGTCACCACCAGGGACTGGTCGCCGGTGCCCGCGAGCAGGACGCCCGTCCCGGACAGGTCGGTGCCGTCGAGCACCAGCCGGGACGCGGCCACCGTGATCGCCGCCGCGCCCTGGGCGCCCACCAGCGTGCAGCCCGTGAGCGTGAGCGGCCCGGTCCCCGCGAGCAGGGCCGTCGCGCCGTCCAGCCCGGTGATCGTCGTGCGGACCAGGTGCACCGGCGTCGTCACGTTCCCCGCCACGAACGGCATCGACGCCTGCTGGTCGGCCAGCCCGATCACGCAGTCCTCGATCACCGTCGGCCGCGCCGACAGGTCGGTCGCCTGCGACAGCTGGAACCGGCCGTCCACCCGGCACCCGCGCATCTGCAGCCCGTCGGCGTTCACCCACATCCAGGAGACGTAGTCGGGCATGCTCGGGTCGCGCACCACCTGGCAGTCCTCGAGCGTGAGGTCCACGACGCCGACCCGCGCGAAGAACAGCGCGGCCACCTGCTGCCGGACGGTCACCCGCTTCGCGCGGCCGCCCCAGGTGGCCCCCGAGTTGGCGAACGTCATCAGGCCCGAGTTCCCCACGTAGGTCAGGTCGTGCTCGTACTGGCCGTGCGTGACGAACGGGCCCTGCACGTCGCCGTCGCCGTGGCAGTTCTCGACGGTCGAGTACGCGGCGCAGGTGAAGTCGTTGAGGTGCCGGGCGTTCGACGTCCGGCAGTCGACCACGTGCGCGTACAGGCAGGAGATCTGCTGCGTGAGGTAGCCCGCGCCGCCGAGGGTGACGCTGACCGGGTTGACCAGCGAGCACTGCGACGTCACGTACGAGGTGTTCCAGCGCCGCATGACCACCGGCCAGAACGTGTGCTCGGCGTCCACCTGGTGCACGTCGCAGCGCGTCGCGTACTCGAAGGCGACCGGGTGCGAGCCGGTCACCTGGTCCGTGCCCGTCCCGCGGAACCGCATCCGCTGCACGGTGACCCGCTGCACGGGCTCCACCCGCGTGAACGTCAGCACCCGCCCGGCGTCCAGCGGCCACCCGGTCTTGTAGCCGAGCCGCACGTGCGTGCCGTCGACGAGCTGCGTCACCTGGACCAGGTACATCAGCTCGCGCTCGGCGCTGCCGCCCCCCGGCCGCGTGTCGGTCTGCACCGCGTACCAGTCCCCGACCGCGAACGCCGCGGAGTCCGGCACGGGCACGATGTCGACCAGCTCGGGCAGCGGCGCGGCCAGGGTCGAGGTCACCACCTGGTCCGTGACGGCGCCCCGGAAGAACAGCACCGCCGCGAACGGGTCGTTGGCCGCCGCCGGCTCGATCCCCTCGGTGGTGACCAGGCGGCCCCCGAAGTCCAGCACCAGGTCGGACCGGGTGAACCGGTGCCGGCGCACGAAGTTCAGGTCCGTGTGCGCGTCGATGCGGTGCACCGCGGGGTCGCCGACCATCGCGTCGAGGGCGTCGTCCGCCGGCGTCGTCGCGTCCAGGACGCCGAACTGCCGGAAGTCGAGCGTCCCGTCGTGCACGAGCAGCCACCGGCCGCGGGCGCGCCGGTCGGACGCGATGACCGTCCCGCCGTTCGGCTCGGCGGTCGACCCGTCGTCCCAGCGCGCGACCATCCCGCCGCCGTCGCCCGGCGCGGCGTACCCCGCGACCAGGACGACGTCGCCCGCGGACGGCGTGCGGCGCCGCAGGTCGGCGACCGTCGCGACGGTCGCGGCACGGGCGGCGGGGGCGGGGCCGGCGGGGGCGGTGGCCGG
>NZ_SZYE01000046.1 GCF_005239125.1 Cellulomonas hominis
GGCCCCGCGCCCGGAGGGGCAGGGTGCGCGCGGGCCGGGACGGCGCGGCTGTGGCCCCGCCCCCCGGTCGCGCGCCGCCCGGTCCTCCGACGGACCGGCCGGTCACGCGTCCTCCCCGACCACCGCGCCCGCGAACTGGGACTGGTACAGCCGGTGGTACGCCCCGCCCGCCGCGATGAGCTCCTCGTGGGTGCCCTTCTCGACGATGGCGCCCTGCTCCATCACGAGGATGAGGTCGGCGTCCCGGATGGTCGACAGCCGGTGCGCGATGACGAACGACGTCCGCCCCTGCCGCAGCGAGGCCATCGCCTTCTGCAGCAGCTTCTCGGTGCGGGTGTCGACCGAGGACGTGGCCTCGTCGAGGATGAGCACCGACGGCCGCGCCACGAACGCCCGGGCGATCGTGATGAGCTGCTTCTCCCCCGCGGACAGGTTGGCCGCGTCCTCCTCCAGCACGGTGTCGTAGCCGTGCGGCAGCGAGTGCACGAACCGGTCGACGTAGGTCGCCTGCGCGGCGGCGAGGATCTCCTCGTCGGTCGCCGTCTGCCGGCCGTACCGGATGTTCTCCCGGATGGTGCCGGCGAACAGCCACGGGTCCTGGAGCACCATGCCGGTGCGCGCACGGGCGTCGTGCCGGGAGAGCGTCGCGATGTCCTGGCCGTTGACCAGGATCCGGCCGCCGTCCAGCTCGTAGAACCGCATGAGCAGGTTGACCAGCGTGGTCTTGCCGGCGCCGGTCGGCCCGACGATCGCGACCGTCTGCCCCGGGCGGACGGTGAACGACAGGTCCGTGATGAGCGGGTGCTCGGGGTCGTAGGAGAACGCGACGTGCTCGAACTCGATGGTCCCGTCGCCCTCGGCCGGGGCGGGGGCGTGCGGGTCGTCCTCGCTCTGCTCGTCCTCGTCGAGCAGCTGGAACACCCGCTCGGCCGACGCGGTGCCGGACTGCACGACCGCGGCCATGCCGCCGAGCTCGGACAGCGGCTGGGTGAACATCTGCGTGTACTGGATGAACGCCTGGACGCTGCCGAGCAGCATCGTGCCGCTCGCGACCATGAGGCCGCCGAGCACCGCGATGCCGACGTAGGTCAGGTTACTGACGAACGACATGCCCGGCCAGATGATGCCGGACAGGAACTGCGCCTTGAACGAGGCCTGGTAGAGCTCCTCGTTCTCCGCCTTGAACTTGTCCGCGAAGTCCTGCCGGCGGCCGAAGACCTTGACCAGGGCGTGCCCCGAGAACGACTCCTCGACGCGCGCGTTGAGCCGGCCGACCTTGCGCCACTGGATGCCGAACGCCTTCTGCGACTTCGGGCCGATGACCCCGAAGATGACGCCCATCAGCGGGATGGACACCAGCGCCACCAGCGCGAGCTGCCAGGAGATCGTGAACATCATGATCAGCACGCCGACCACGGTCAGGATCGAGGTCAGCGCCGAGGACAGCGACTGCTGCATCGTCTGCGTGATGTTGTCGATGTCGTTGGTGACGCGGGAGATCAGCTCGCCGCGCTGCACCTTGTCGAAGTAGGCGAGCGGCAGCCGGTTGATCTTGGTCTCGACCTGCTCGCGCAGCCGCCACATGGCCCGGACCATGATCACGTTGATGATGTAGCCCTGCAGCCACATGAGCAGGGCACCCGCCACGTACAGGGCGAGCACGGTCAGCAGCAGCCGGCCGAGCAGGTCGAAGTCGATGCCCGCGCCGGGCACCAGGTTCTCCGCCGCGGCGACCATGTCCGCGATCCGGTCCTGGCCGCTCGCCCGCAGCCCCTCGACCGCCTGCTCCTGGGTCAGCCCCTCGGGCAGCTGCCGGCCCATGAAGCCGGTGAACACGGCGTCGGTGGCCCGGCCGAGCACCCGCGGCGCGAGAACGGTGAGCGTGACGCCGGCGGCGCCCATGATCGTGACGGCCACCAGGGCCCACTTGTACGGGCGCAGCAGGCCGAGCATCCGGCCGAACGACTGCCCGAAGTTGTCCGCCTTGCCGGGCGCGACCGAGTCCCAGGAGTCCGACGCGAGGCGCGCCTGCTCCCCGAGCTCGATCTCGAGCTTCTCGTCCTCCGTCAGCTCCGGCTCGGCCGGCTTCGTCCGCGTCTTCTGGTCGCTCATGCGCCGGCCTCCACCGCGAGCTGGGACTCCGCGATCTCGCGGTACGTCTGGTTGGTCTCGAGCAGCTCGTCGTGCGTGCCGAGACCGGCCACCCGGCCGTCCTCGAGGACGAGGATCTGGTCCGCGCCGGTCACCGTCGACACCCGCTGGGCGACGACGATCTTGGTGACCTCGGGCAGCTCGCGCCACAGCGCCTGACGGAGCCGGGCGTCGGTCGCGAGGTCGAGCGCGGAGAACGAGTCGTCGAACAGCAGCACCGCCGGGCGCCGCACCAGGGCCCGCGCGATCGCGAGCCGCTGGCGCTGGCCGCCCGACACGTTGGTGCCGCCCTGCGCGATCCGCGCCTCGAGCCCGCCCTCCATCTGGGACACGAAGTCGCTGGCCTGGGCGATCTCGAGCGCGCGCCACAGGTCGGCGTCGGTGGCGTCCTCCTGGCCGAGGCGCAGGTTGGACGCGACCGTCCCGGCGAACAGGAACGGCCGCTGCGGGACCAGCCCGATACCGGCCCAGAGCTCCTCGACGTCGCGGTCCCGGACGTCGACGCCCCCGACCCGGACGGTGCCGCCGGTCGTGTCGAACAGCCGCGGGATCAGCGAGACGAGGGTGGTCTTGCCCGCGCCCGTCGAGCCGATCACGGCGACCGTCTGCCCCTGCCGGGCGGTGAACGACACCCCGGACAGCACCGGGTGCTCCGCCTCGGGGTACGCGAAGGTCACGTCGTCGAAGTCGACCTCGCCCGGCCGCGGGGTGCCGCGGACCGGCTCGGCGGGCACGGCGAGGGTGGACTCGCTGGTCAGGACCTCGGTGATGCGCTCGGCCGACACCGCGGCGCGCGGGATCATCACCGTCATGAACGTGGCCATGAGGACGCCCATGAGGATCTGGCCGATGTACTGCATGAACGCGAACAGCGTCCCCACCTGCACGTTCCCGTTGTCGACCTCGATGCCGCCGAACCAGATCACGCCGACGACGGTCACGTTGAGCACGAGCATCGCGAGCGGGAACAGCACGACGAACAGCGAGCCGATCTTGCGGCCGACGACCATGATGTCGGTGTTCGCGCCCCGGAACCGCTCGCCCTCGATGTCCTCCCGGACGAACGCCCGCACGACGCGCACGCCGGTCAGCTGCTCGCGCATGATCCGGTTGACCGCGTCGAGCTTGGTCTGGAACGACCGGAACAGCGGCACCATCCGGCTGATGATCAGCGTGGCGATCAGGAGCAGCACCGGCACCGAGACCGCGATCAGCCAGGACAGCCCGACGTCCTGGCGCAGCGCCATGACGATGCCGCCGATCGCGAGCATCGGGGCGCTGACCAGCATGGTCGCGCCCATCATCGCGAGCATCTGGACCTGCTGGACGTCGTTGGTGTTGCGGGTGATGAGCGAGCCGGCGCCGAACTGGGAGATCTCCCGCTCCGAGTAGCCGCTCACCCGGCCGTACACGTCGTCGCGCAGGTCGCGGCCGACCTGCATCGCGGCCCTCGCCGCGAAGTAGGTGGCGATGATCGAGGCGACGATCTGGCCGAGCGACACCAGCAGCATGTACCCGCCGGCGCGCCAGATGAACCCGGTGTCCCCCTGGGCGACCCCCTCGTCGATGATGCGGGCGTTCAGGTTGGGCAGGTACAGCATGGCCAGGGCCGAGCAGAGCTGGAAGACCAGCACGCCGACGAGCAGCCGGCGGTAGGGGCGCAGGTAGCGCGCGAGCAAGCGGGCGAGCACGTGGGTCTCCAGGGGTCGGCGGGCGACGAGGTCCGCGACCACGGGGCGGCGGGGGGAACCGTCCGCGATCGGCTCCGCCAGGGTACGCACCGGCACCGACACGCACGGTCACGTTTTTCGCCCACCCGGGCCGCGCGGAGCCGTGCCGCGCGCGCGTGACGACCCGACGTGCGACCGGGACGTGCCGTGCGCACCGGCCGCCCTCGGCCGGCCCGCGGAGCGGCGTCCGGTGCCGACCCCGCGGCCCGGCCGTGTCGGCGGCCGCCGATAGCCTCACCTATCACACCAGGTCGCCGGCCCGGCCGCTGACGCGCGACCTGTCGGACAAGGCCGGCCCCTCCGTTGTCCCCGATGATCGGCGCGCCCTAGCGTCGCTACTCATCAGGAGCATCGGCGTCGCCGCGGAGGACGGGAGGAACCAGGGTGCCAGACACGCACACGCAGCACGGCAGCGATCTGCGGCTGCTCCAGCAGCTCGCGCGGCTCCAACCGTCAGGGGGCGGTCTCGTGCCGTCCGAGGCGGCGATCGCGGAGACCCTGCACGCCGGTCGGCAGCAGGTGCGCGAGGCCCTCGCCGTGCTCGAGTCCTACGGCGCGGTCAGATCGCGGCAGGGCGCCCGGCGGCTCTGGACCGGCTTCGCACCGGACACCTTCGGCAGACACCTGGCCGCGACGGTCGGCGACGCGCCCCGGGCCGCGGCGGAGCTCTTCGAGATCCGGCACGCGTTCGAGACGAGCCACGTGGGACAGGCGTCCGCGCACATGACCCCCGCGCAGCGGGACGCCCTGCGACGCACCGTGCGGCGCATGACGACCGCCGCCCGCCGGGGGTCGCCCATCGACGCCGAGGACGAGGAGTTCCACCACCTGCTCTTCGCATCGGTGGGCAACCGGGTGTTCGAGGGCGTCGCGTCCGCCTTCTGGCGACTGCACGAGCGGATCCGCGAGACGTCCGTCCGGGTCGAGGACCTGCCGTCGGTGGCGGCGATGCACGCCCGGATCTGCGAGGCCGTCGTGGAGCGGGACGTCCGGCTCGCCGCCCACGAGCTGGACGCGCACTTCTGGGGCGTGCGACGACGCCTGCTCGGTCCCTCCCGCAGCCGGACGGAGGGCTGACCGGATCCCCCTGCGGCGTCCTGCAGGCGGGCGCCGCCCCCACCCCGCGTCACGCGACCGGCCTCCGGTCGTGCGAGCCGTCACGCCCCGAGCCGGCAGTCGACCGGCGACGAGGCCCCGCCCCACGCCCAGCCGCGGGCGCCACCCGGACGACCCCCGCACCGCAGACCCCCGCACCACCCGGCCACGCACCGCGCGACCGGAGCACCCCGAGCGCTCGAGGAGGAGCACATGAGGAGACGAACCACCGCCACGGCAGCCGCCCTGGCCGCAACCGTCGCTCTGGTCACGGCGTGCGGCGACGGCGCCGCACCCGACGGCGCGGACCGGCCCGCCGAGGTCGGCTACTGGCTCTGGCAGGACGACGCGACGGACCCGGTGTGGCAGGAGCTGGTCTCCCGGTTCAACGCCGAGCAGGACGACGTGCGGGTGAGCCTCACGACGGTGCCGCTCGAGCAGTACCAGGACCGCCTGCTCACCGCCGCCGCCTCCGGGACGGCGCCGTGCGCGGCGCGCAGCAAGGACTGGTGGCTCGGCCAGCTCGCGCCGCAGGGCGTCCTGGCCGACCTCACGTCCCGGGTCGAGGCCTGGGACGGTGCCGCGGACGTGATCGACGGCCTGTGGGACACCGGACGGCTGCCGGGCGGCGACGCGGTGTACATGCTGCCGCACCAGTACGTGACGATCTGGCTCTACTACAACGCCGCACACCTCGCGGAGGCGGGCGTGGAGCCGCCCCGGACCCAGCAGGAGTTCCTCGACGCCGCAGGGGCGCTCACCGACCACGACGCGGGGCGGTACGGCTTCGACGTCCGCGGCGGGGCCGGCGGGCAGGACCAGTGGATCGCCTGGATGTTCGCGGGCGGGGCCGAGGTGGTCGACGCCGACGGCGCCGTGGTGATCGACTCGCCCGCGGCCGTCGCGGCGAACGAGCGCTACCTGTCGGTCGTGACGGAGCTGGACGCCGCCCCGCCCGGCTCGAGCACCGCCGCTTTCGCGCAGGTGCAGACCAACTTCGCCGCCGGCACGACCTCGATGATGATGCACCACCCCGGCTCGCTCGACGCGATGCGCGAGTCGCTCGGGGACGACCTGGGCGTCGTGGCGGTGCCGGTCGCCGACGGCGCCGACCCCGCGACCCTCACCTCGATGAGCGGGAACGTGGTCCTCGACTCCTGCCCGGACCAGGAGGCCGCCTTCACCTGGATCTCCTGGCTCGCGTCCCAGGAGCCGATGCACCAGATGTCGACCTCGGGCGAGGGCCAGCTGCCCGTGCTGGAGTCCGTCGCCTCCGCGGAGCCGTTCTCGACCGACCCCGACCTCGGTCTCGCGATCGACGCAGCCCGGACGGCCAGGAGCTGGCCCGCCCTTCCCGGGGTGGCCCGGCTCGCCGCGACGGAGTTCCAGACGCAGGTCCAGATCGCGATGCAGGGCCAGCAGTCCGGTGTCGAGATGCTCGGTCGCCTCGCCGACCTGCTCAGGGAGGACTGAGAGGTGGGCACCTCGTCCCCGGCGGTGCTGCCTTCCGCATCCGCCCGTCCGGCCCCGCGCCCCCGGCGCCGTCCCCGCGGCAGCTGGGAGGCCTACCTCTACCTGGCGCCCGCGATCCTGCTGGTCGGGGCGTTCGCCGGCTACCCCCTGCTGCGGTCCACCTGGTTCGCGTTCAACGAGGTCAACCCGTTCACCGGCGTCCAAGGCTTCGTGGGCCTGGCCAACATCGGCGAGGTGCTCGCTCGCGAGGACATCGGGCTGCTGGTGCGCAACACGCTGACGTGGACGGTCGGCACGGTGCTGCTGCAGCTGCTGCTCGGCCTCGTCGCGGCGCACCTGCTGAACAGCCGGTTCCCGCTGCGCGGGGTCTACCGCGGTCTCGCGATGATCCCGTGGGCGACGCCCAGCGTGCTCGTGGCGCTGATGTGGATCTGGATCCTGGAGCCGAACCACGGCGTCCTCAACGGCGTGCTGCGCGGACTGGGGCTCGTCGACCGGCCGATCGCCTTCCTCGGCGACGCCACGACCGCACTCCCCTCGCTCGTGGCCGTCGGCGTGTGGCAGGGCGTGCCGCTGTTCGCGGTGATGATCCTCGCGGCCCTCCAGGGCGTCCCGCCCGAGCTGCGCGAGGCCGCGTCGATGGACGGCTGCGGTCGTCGGGGGGTGTTCCGGCACGTCGTGCTGCCGGCGATCCTGCCGACGATCCTGATCACGACCCTGCTGCGGCTGATCTGGACGACCAACTACGTCGACCTGATCCTCATCATGACGGGCGGCGGCCCGGGGCTCGCCTCGACGAACCTGACGCTCGAGGCCTACGTCACGGCCTACAAGGCGATGGACTTCGGCACAGGTGCGGCGTACGCCGTGACCCAGGCCGCGGTGCTGTCGCTGCTCGTGGTGCTGTACGTCCGGCTCACCGGGAAGCGGGCGGGCCGATGAGGCGCCGGACCGGACCCGGAGCGGTGGCGTGGCGCACCGGCCACTACCTGCTGCTCACGGTGTGGATGGCCGTGATCCTCGGCCCGTACGCCGTGATGTTCCTGACCTCGGTCACGCCCGCGCACGACCTCGCGACCGCCGGGGCGACGCTCTGGCCCGAGCGGTGGAGCGGTGCGGCGTACGGCGAGCTGCTCGCCTCGACGCCGTTCCTCACCTACCTGCGCAACAGCCTGCTGGTCGCGGCGATCGCCGTGCCCCTGGCTCTGGTCTGCGCGTCCGGGGCCGCGATCGCCCTCTCGCGGTTCGAGTTCGTGGGGCGACGCGCCTTCATGGTGGCGGTCCTCGTCGCCCAGCTGCTCCCGGCGGTCCTGCTCGTCATCTCGCTCCAGGGGCAGCTGCGGGTGCTCAACCTCCTGGACAACGTCGTCGGCCTCGCCCTCGTGCACGCCGCGTTCGCCACGCCCTTCGCCGCGTGGCTGCTCAAGGGCTTCCTCGACTCGGTGCCGCACGAGCTCGAGGAGGCGGGGCGGATCGACGGCGCCTCGTCCTGGCAGGTCGTGCGCCTGATCATCCTGCCGCTGCTGGCGCCGGGGATGGTCGCGGCAGGCACGTACATCTTCACGCTCACGTGGAACGAGTTCCTGTACGCGCTGACCTTCATGCAGTCGACCTCCACCCGCACGCTGCCCGTCGGCCTGCACCTGTTCATCGGCGAGTACCAGATCCGGTGGGACCTGCTCACGGCCGGCGGCGTCCTCGCCGTGATGCCGGTGATCGTCGGGTTCCTGCTCGTCCAGAAGCGACTGGTGGCCGGCCTGGCCGCCGGCGCCGTGAAGGGCTGACCCCACCTCGCCAGGTCGGCACCACCCCGCTCACCACCTCCGAGAGGACTCTCCGTGAAGATCGACTCGATCGAGTACCAGCTCTCCCGCCTGCCCCTGCCCTGCGGTCCGTGGGGCGACCAGATCCACGTCGTCACCCACATCGAGATCATCACCTCACGCCTGACCACGGACACCGGGGTGGTCGGCGTGGGCCTGACCCACACCTCGGGCGTCGGGGGCGCGAGCATCATGGCGATGCTGCGCGAGCTCACGCCGACCCTGCTGGGCCGGGAAGTCGCGCCCGTCCCGCTCTGGCACGACGCCTGGCAGCACCTCCGGGACAACGGTGTCGGGGGCACGACCAGCCTGGCGCTGGCCGCGGTCGACGTCGCCGTCTGGGACGCCGTCGCCAAGGAGCGCGGCGTCCCGCTCGCGGACCTGCTGGGCCGGGTCCGCGACCGGGTGCCCGTGTACGGCAGCGGCATCAACCTGAACCTGTCGGTCGAGGAGGTCGTCGAGCAGGTCCGCCGGTGGCGGGCGGACGGGTGCTTCGCGGCGAAGGTCAAGGTCGGCAAGCCGGACCTGGAGGAGGACGTCGAGCGCCTCACCCGGATCCGGGAGGCGGTCGGCGCCTTCCCCCTCATGGTCGACGCGAACCAGGGGTGGACCTACGACCAGGCGGTGCGGGCGATGCGCCGGTTCGCCCACCTCGACCTGTACTGGGTCGAGGAGCCGCTGCGGGTCGACGACGTCGAGGGGCACGCCCGTCTCCGCGCCCGCGCGACCGCACCCATCGGCCTCGGGGAGAACGTCTACACGCTGCAGCAGTTCAACCAGTACCTCCGGCGTGACGCGTGCGACGTCGTGCAGGCGGACGTCGGCCGGGTCGGGGGAATCACGCCCTACCTGGACATCGCCGCCCTCGCACGCGCCTACGGAGTCCCGATGGCGCCGCACTTCGTGCTCGAGCTCAGCGCCCACCTGCTGTGCGCCGTGCCGAACGCCCTGTGCGGCGAGATGACCGAGGGCGGCACCCTCAGCGACCTGGGCGTGATCGCGCCCCAGCCGGTGCAAGGCGGCTACCTCGTCCCGCCGGACGAGCCGGGCCACGGCCTGCTGCTCGACCACGACCACCTCGCCCTGCACCGAGTGGAGGCCTGACCGTGTCCGACACCCTGTTCGACCTCACGGACCGCACCGTCGTCGTGACCGGGGCCCTCGGGCAGCTCGGCGCCGCCCTCACCGGTGAGCTGCTGCGGCGTGGCGCCCGGGTCGCCGCCGTCTCCCGGGAGGAGCCCGGGCAGCTCCCGGCCGTGCTCGGGGCGCTGGCGGACCACCCGCGGCTCCGCTACGCCTCGCTCGACATCACCGACGGCCCGAGCGTGGAGGCGGGGCTCGACGCCGTCCTGGAGCCGTGGGGCGCTCCTGACGGGCTGGTGAACAACGCTGGGATCGACACGCAGCCGAGCGCCCCGCCCGAGGTGTCCGGCCCCTTCGAGCACTTCCCCGCCCACGTGTTCCGCCAGGTGCTGGACGTCAACCTGACGGGGACCTTCCTCATGACGCAGGCGGTCGGACGGCGGATCCGCGAGGCCGGCCGGCCCGGGTCGATCGTCAACATCGGCTCGATCTACGGGATGCTGTCTCCGGTCCAGGACATCTACGCCTACCAGGAGGAGCGCACCGGCGTCCCGTTCGTGAAGCCGGTCGCGTACTCGGCGTCGAAGTCCGGGATCTACAACCTCACACGGTACTGCGCGACCTACTGGGGCAAGGCGGGCATCCGCGTCAACACGCTCACGCCGTCCGGGATCGGCCGCGACACGCAGGACGAGGAGTTCCGCGCCGGCTACACGGCGCGGATCCCGGTCGGCCGGATGGCGTCGACGGACGACTTCCTGGCACCGGTGGTCTACCTGCTCGCCGACGGTTCGCGGTACATGACCGGCGCGAACCTGGTGGTCGACGGCGGGTGGACCGCGTGGTGACCGCCCTGGCCGGAGTCTTCTCCGCGGTCGTGACGCCGACGCGGGCGGACGACTCGGTCGACCTGGACGTCCTGGGCGAGGTCGTCGAGGAGCAGCTGGCCCGCGGCGTCGAGGGCTTCTACTGCTGCGGTTCCTCCGGCGAGGCGCTGCTGCTCTCGTCGTCCGAGCGTCGCGACGTCGTCGACCGGGTGGCCGAGCAGGTCGGCGGCCGCGTGCCCGTGGTCGCGCACGTCGGCACCGCGAGCACCGCCCGGACGATCGAGCTGGCCCGGGCCGCGCAGGACGCCGGCGTGGCGGCGGTGTCGATGATCCCGCCGATCTACTACGCCTTCGACGCGGAGGAGGTCGAGCAGTACTACCTCGACGTCATCGACGCTGTGGACGTGCCCGTCCTGCTGTACAACATCCCGCAGTTCACCGGCGTCGCGCTGCCGGGCAGCCGCTCGGCACGGCTCCTGCACCACCCGCAGGTCGCCGGCATGAAGCACACCGACCACGACCTGCACGCCCTGGAGCGGCTCGCGGCACGGCACCCCGACAAGGTGCTCATCAACGGGTTCGACGAGCAGTACCTGTCGGCCCTGGTGGCCGGCGCCACCGCCACGATCGGCACCACGGTCAACATCCAGCCCGAGCTGTTCCTCCGGGTGCGCGACCGCGTCGCGTCCGGCGACCTGGCGGGCGCGCGACGCACGCAGGCGCAGATCAACGAGGTCGTCGGGGAACTCGTGGCGCACGGGGTGTTCCAGGCGGCCAAGTACCTCGCCTGCGCCCGCGGGCCGGTCACCGGCAACTGCCGCCGCCCGTTCCGCCCGCTGACGGACGACGACCGGTCTGCGCTCGACGCGCTCGCCGGGCGGATCCGGCGCTTCGTCGAGGAGGGGTGAGCCGCCTGCCACCGACGCCTCCCGCACCCGCCTCGGACCGCCCCCACCGCACGACAGGAGCACCCCGATGACGACCGACTCCCCCACCGGGCCGACCCCCGCGACCCCGGCTCCGTACCCCCCGACGTCCCCCGACCCGGACCGCACCGCACCCGACCGCACCGCCTACCTCGTCGCGTCCGGCGACCTGCGCGAACCGGCCAACCGCGCGGGCTGGCCCGCGCAGGTCGCTCTCGAGCGGCTCCTCGCGGACGCCTTCGCCGCCCACGGCTGGTCGCTCGTCCGCGCCAACCCCGTCGACCCTCGCACGGGGCACGGGTTCATCTCCGGCCAGCGGATGGGCCTGGACGTGTTCCGCTCGATCCCCCCGACCGCGCCCCTGGTCGTCGCCGAGGCGGTGTGGCAGTACAGCCACCACGTCCTGGCCGGCCTGCGCACGCACCAGGGCCCGATCCTCACCGTCGCCAACTTCGCCGGCGAGTGGCCCGGGCTGGTCGGCCTGCTCGCCCTCAACGCGGGACTCACGAAGACGGGAACTCCGCACTCCACCGCGTGGACCGTGGACGGGACCGACCCGTGGTTCCGAGCCGCCATCCGGTCGTGGCTGACGACGGGGTCGGTGCAGCACGACGCCGCGCACGTGTCCGCGCTCCGCCTCGACGACGGCCCGGAGCGCGACGCGGGCACCGAGATCGCGAACCACCTCCTGCGGGAGAAGGCGATCATCGGCGTGTTCGACGAGGGCTGCATGGGGATGTACCACGCGGTGATCGACGACGAGCTGCTCAACCCGATCGGGATCTACAAGGAGCGCCTGTCCCAGTCCGCCCTGTGGGCGGAGATGCAGACGGTCCCTGACGCCGAGGCGGACGCCGTCCAGCAGTGGCTGGTCGACGCGGGCATGCAGTTCCGGCTCGGCACGGACGAGCGCACCGAGCTGACCCTGGACCAGCTGCGCTGGCAGCACAAGATGTACATCGCGACCCTGCGGATCGCGGACGACTTCGGCCTCGACGCCGTCGGGATCCAGTACCAGCAGGGGCTCAAGGACCTCTGCCCCGCCTCCGACCTCGCCGAGGGACTGCTCAACAACGTCGAGCGGCCCCCGGTGCGGTCGCGGGACGGGCAGCGCGTCCTGCGCCCCGGCGCGCCCCTGCCGCACTTCAACGAGGCGGACGAGGGCGCGGCCGTCGACGCGCTCGTCACCCAGCGCGTCTGGACCGCGCTCGGGCTGGACCCGGCGACGACGCTGCACGACGTGCGGTGGGGCGAGGAGCTCGACGGCCGGTTCGTCTGGGTGTGGGAGATCTCGGGCGCGGTGCCGGCGTCCCACCTGGTCGGCGGGTACGCCGGCGCCGAGGGCCTGCGTCAGGACCCGGTCTACTTCCCCTCCGGCGGTTCCACCCTCAGCGGCGTCTGCCGGCCGGGCGAGGTCGTGTGGTCGCGCGTGTACATCGCGGACGGGCGGCTCCAGGTCGACATGGGCCGGGCGACGGCGCTCGCGCTGCCCGAGGCGGAGACCGCCCGGCGCAGGGCGGCGACGAACCCCGAGTGGCCGATCATGCACGCCGTGCTGCACGGCGTCACGCGCGACCAGTTCATGGCGCGGCACAAGGCCAACCATCTCAACGTCGCGTACGCACCGGACGCCGGCGCGGCGGCGCGGGCCTTCCTGGTGAAGGCGGCGGCTCTCGAGGGCCTGGGGCTGGAGGTCCACGTGTGCGGGGACGCGCCGTGACGGCCGACCCGCGGACCGTCGTCGCGCCCCCGGAGGCGCACCTCGCCCGGCTGGCGGCGGAGCGGGCGGCGCTCGCCCTCGGACGCTGGCGGGACGAGGACGCGTGGACGCTGGGCAGCTGGCTCTGGCGTGCCGCCGAGGAGCGGCGGCTCGCCGTCGTGGTCGACATCCGCCGCGGCGACCGGCAGCTGTTCCACGCCGCCCGGCCGGGCACCTGGGCGGACCACGACGCGTGGGCGGCCCGCAAGATCCGCACCGTCCAGCGCTTCGACGCGCCCTCCCGCCTCGTCGCCCTCCGGCTGGAGCGCGCGGGGCAGTCGCTGGCCCACTACGGGCTCGACCCGGCGGACTACGCGCTGGCCGGCGGGGCGGTCCCTGTGGACCTCGCGGGGTGCGGCCAGGTCGCGGTGCTCGCGGTCTCCGGGCTCACGCAGGACGAGGACCACGCGCTCGCCGTCGAGGCGCTGCGGCACCTGCGCGACGACGGCCGGTGAGCGACGGGCCCGCGCGGACGGCACCGCACGCCGTGCCGTCCCGCGGACCCCCGCCGCCGGTCTTGTCCGCCCGCCGGTCCGCGCTCTAGCGTCGCCTTGTCCGTCGCGCACCAGCCCGCCCGACGCCCGGAGGCCGTCATGACCGCGGAGCTCGCCGCCCGCATCCGCGCCCTGCTCGCCACCGACACGGCCGCGGTCACCGACCGCGCGATGTTCGGCGGGGTCTCGTTCTTCCTCGACGACCGGATGATCGTCAGCGCACGGAGCGGCGGGGACCTGCTGGTCCGGGTGGCGGCCGAGCGGCACGACGAGCTCGCGTCCCGGCCGGGCGCGGCGGGCGCGCACATGGGGCGCCGCGGCATGGGCGCGGGCTGGCTGACGGTCGAGTCCGGCGCCGTCGCGACCGACGCGGACCTGGCCGGCTGGCTCGCCCTGGCCCGCGAGAACGCCCACGCCCGCGCGCAGGAGCCGGCCGCCCGCCGGTCCCCGCGCCGCCCGGGCTCGGCGGGCTGAGACGACCGCCGTGCAGCGCCGGGATCGACGCGGCCGGCCTCGTGGCGTCAACCCCTGGCGCGCTCGCCCGTCAGGTGCACCGCCAGGACCGCGACGTCGTCGTCCTGGTCGACGTTGTCGAACCGGCGCAGCAGCACGTCGCACAGCTCGTCCGGCTCCAGCGTCCCGACGTCGGTCGCCACCGTGGCCATCCGGTCGAGCGCGTCCCGCAGGTGCCCGGACCTCCGCTCGAGCAGCCCGTCCGTCACCAGCACGAGGGTGCACGGCCCGTCGGTCGCCACCCGGGCCACCGCCCGCTCCCCCGGCGCCGGCACGCCGAGCAGCGGCGACGTCGCGAGCAGGTACTCCGCGCCCCCGGCGGTGACCAGCAGCGGCGGCAGGTGCCCAGCATTCGCGACCTCCACGGTGCCGTCCCGCAGGTCGAGCACGGCGACGCAGACGGTCACGAGCTCGGGGTGGCTGCGCCGCAGCAGGTCGTTCAGCAGGTCGAGCGCCCGCGCCGGCGGGTGCCCCTCGATCAGGTACGCGCCGAGGGAGAACCGCAGCTGCGCCATGACCGTCGCGGCGCGCAGCGAGTGGCCCTGCACGTCGCCGATGACCACCGCGACCCGGCCGTCGGGCAGGTCGAGCGCGTCGTAGAAGTCGCCGCCGACGCTGAGCTGCGCGTCGGACGCGCTGTACCGCGCGGCCATCCGCAGCCCCGCCGGGGCGGGGAGCGCGTGCGGCAGCATCGAGCGCTGCAACGTGAGCGCGACGAGGTGCTCCTGGGCGAACGAGCGCAGGGTCGCCAGCGCGCCCGTGAGCGCCGCCCGGAGCTGCAGCGCGAGCTCCCGCTCCTCGACCTCGAACGGGACCGGCGCCGCGACGGCGAACCCGCCGATCACCCGCCCGGCCGCGTCCGTGAGCGGCGCGACGTGCCACGAGGTGGTGGCGACGCCGGCGCGGTCGAGCATCTCGCGCCACACGCCGGGGGTGTCGGCGGCGGGCAGGTCGTACGGCTCCGGCGCGAGGGCCTCCGCCGCGGGGGCCAGCAGCCGCCCGTGGACGACCGCCCGGCCGGGACCCGCGGACACGACCCGGGTCGCCATGCCGTCCGGGGCGGTCGCGACCACCACGACCGGCGCGCCGAACACGGTCGCACCGCCCTGCGCGGCGCGGGCGACCAGGTCGTCGAGCGACGCGGCGGAGGCGAGCGGCACCACGGCCGCGGCC
Organism: Cellulomonas hominis; assembly: GCF_005239125.1. Lineage (GTDB taxonomy): Bacteria > Actinomycetota > Actinomycetes > Actinomycetales > Cellulomonadaceae > Cellulomonas > Cellulomonas hominis_A. The sequence goes on from NZ_SZYE01000046.1 coordinate 15,048, forward strand.
AGGTCCGCGAGGCGGCGGGCGTGCTCCGTCATGCCCCGGCGGGCGGCGTGCGACCGGCACAGCGCCGCCACCGTCGCCAGGAACTCGTCGCGGTCCAGCGGCTCGACCAGGTAGGCGTCCGCGCCGCGCTGCAGGCCCGACGTCCGGGACCGGGCGTCGATCGACGTCGCGGACACGTGCATCACCGGGACCGCGGTGGCCTCGTCCGCCTTGATCCGCTCGCAGACGTCGAAGCCCGACATGTCCGGGAGGTTGACGTCGAGCACCACGGCGTCGTGCCCCGCGGCCAGCTCCAGCGCGTCACGGCCCGTCCCGGCCTCCGTGACGGCGTAGCCCGCCCGGCGCAGCCAGCTGGCCATGACGTACCGGTGCGCCTCGGTGTCGTCCACGACCAGCACGCGGCGCGGGTCGTCGGCCGCGGCCGTCACCGGCCGGACCCGTTCGGGGCGGCCGGGGCGCCGGCCGCACGCAACGCCCGGGCCAGCCCCGCGGCGTCGAGGTCCGCCTTGTCGAGGAACGGCGCGTCGACGGCCGGGGGTTCCGCGCTGGACATGAGCACCACGGGGAGCGCCGCGGTCCGTCCGTCGGCCCGGATGGCCGCCAGCGTCGCCGGGCCGTCGGTGCCCGGCATCCGCACGTCCAGGAGCACGGCGTCCGGGAGCACCGGCGCGGCGGCGAGCAGCGCCAGGGCCTCCGCCCCGTCCCGGGCCTCCAGCACCTCCGCGGCGGCGTCCGCGAGCAGCCCGCGCAGCACGGCGCGGCCGGCCTCCTCGTCGTCGACCACGAGCACCCGGCCCAGCGTCGGCACGTCGGCGCGCTCCAGGGTGAGCGTGAAGGTGCTGCCGCGGCCGACCTCGCTCGCGGCCTCGAGCGTCCCGCCCAGGGCCTCGGCGACCCGGCGCGCGTAGGGCAGGCCGAGCCCGGTGCCCTTGACCGACGGCTGGAGCCGGTTGGGCACCTGGAAGAACTCCTCGAACACCTCGCCCAGGTGCTCCGGCGCGATGCCGAGGCCGGTGTCCTCGACCACCACGACGACCGCCCGGCCGTCCGCGGCCCGCGTCGCCCGCACCGTGACGGCGCCGGCCTCGGTGAACTTGGCCGCGTTGGTGAGCAGGTTCCGCAGCACGCGCTCCAGCAGCTCCGGGTCCGTGTGCAGCACCAGGTCCGCGGGTGCCTCGAGCCGCAGCTCCACACCGGGGCGGAGCAGCGGCCGCACGGTCCCGGCCAGCTCCGCGAGCACCGCCGGCAGGTCCACCCGGACGCGGTGCACGTGCTGGCGCCCCGACTCGGCGCGGGCCAGGTCGAGCAGCTCGTTGACCATGCCGAGCAGCGCCCGCGCGCTGGCGTCGAGGTAGCCGACCTGCACCCGCTGGTCGGTGTCCAGGTCGCCGTCCGCCAGCAGCGACGTCAGACCGAGGATCGAGTTCACCGGCGCCCGCAGCTCGTGGCTGACGCTGCGCAGGAACCGGGTCTTCGCGTCGTTCGCGGCGGTGAGCTGCCGCCCGCGCTCGTCGAGCTCGGCGTAGAGCGCGACGACGCCGCTGTTCGTCTCCTCCAGCTCGTCGGACAGCTGGGTGTACATCGCGAGGACGCCGCGGTTGGTGTCCTCCAGCTCCTCGTTGGCCCGCACCAGCTCGGCCTCCCGCGACGCCAGCGCGTCGAGCGCCCGGACCAGCTCGGCGTTCTGCACCCGGAGCTCGCCGAGGGCGTCCGCCGACCGGGGCCGCGCGAGCGCCGCGCGCACGCCGTCCAGCCGCCCGCCGAGCAGCGCGCCGTCCGCCAGGGCCTTGTGCAGCACGACCACCCGGCCGTCCGGGTGCTCCTCGACCTCCACCCGGTCCAGCAGGCGCCCCGCCGCGGCGACCCCCGCGGGCTCGCCGTGCGCGACCCCGGCCGCGAGCGCGCCGTGCACGTGCACGACCAGCCCGGCGCGGGGCGGCTCGGTGACGTGCAGCACCGCGCGGCCGCGGCCGCCGGCGACGACCTCGCGACCCACCTCGGACAGCGCGGTGGCGAGCCGGACCTGGTCCTGCCGGTCGAGGCCCAGCAGCTCCCCCGCCTCCCGCCCGACCTGGCGGAGCACCACGACGTCCCCCTCGGCGACGATCTCCACCGTCGCGAGCGCGCGCAGCGGGCCGGTGCCGCCGGGCGCCGACACCGACGGGCGCGGCGTCACGCCGCGGCCCCGGCCCGCGCCACGACGACGCTGGCGTCGTCCCGCCGCACACCGAAGTCCCGGAGCAGCACCGCGGCCGTCACGAGCGGCGACCGCCCGAGCAGGCCCGGGTACGGCTCGAGCGAGTGCCGCTCGGTCAGCCCGTCGCTGTGCATGACCACGACCGCGCCGCGCGGCAGCGGGTACGCCGTCTCCCGGATCGTCCGGGCCTGCGCGCCGACGATCCCCGGGTGGCTGATCATCGCCCGCCGGGTGCGCCCGTCGTCGACGACGCCCGCGATGTTCCCGACGCCCGCGTACCGCACCTCGTCCCCGTCGAGCCGGGCGACCGCCACGGCCGCGCCGCGGGTCCCCGCCAGCGCCCCGTGCACCGCGCGCAGCAGGTCCGCGGGACCACCCGCGGGCGCCGCGCGGAACGCGCGCACCGCCTCCGTGCTCGCCACCGCGGCGAGCGGCCCGTGCCCCAGGCCGTCGGCGAGCAGCAGCGTGCGCACGCCGTCGTCCTCCCGGATCGCGTAGGCGTCGCCGCACACCTCCTGGCCGGTCATCGGCCGCGTGATCCCGACGGCCGCGGGGACCGGTGCGGTCGCCCCGGCCTCGGCCGCGAACGCCGCCGTCAGCACCGTCCCCGCGCCGGGCCGGGACCACACGTCCCAGCCCGACGCCAGCCGCACCACGGCGCCGAGCCCGATGCCGAGCGTGCCGGCGGACGACGTGCCGTCCGCGACCGCCGCCTCGACGTCGGCGATGCCGGGCCCGGAGTCGACGGTCACGACCTCGACGACCGGCCCCGCCGCACCGTGCCGCAGGCGCAGCAGCACCGCGCCCGAGCCGGCGTGCTTCACCAGGTTCGCGGTCAGCTCCGTCACCGCGAGGCCGATCTCCCCCACCCGGTCCGGGCGCATGCCGACCCGCTCCGCGAGGGCCGCGGCGGCCCGCCGGGCGGCGCCGGCCGCGCTCACGTGGTCGGCGGTGAGCCAGACGACGTCCTCGACGGTGGCGTCCGCGGTCACCGGGACCACGAGGCGATCGTGACGCGGGTGCCCGCTCCGGGTGCCGTGTCGATCGCGAACTGCTCCACGAGCCGGCGGGCGCCGGACAGCCCGAGCCCGAGCCCGCTGCCGCTGGTCCAGCCGTCGGTCATCGCCTGGTCCAGGTCCGGGATGCCGGGGCCGTCGTCGCGGAACTCCACCCGGACGCCGGTGCGGCGCCCGTCCGCCAGCTCGGACAGCACCGCCTCCCCGCCCCCGCCGTAGATGAGCGTGTTGCGGGCGAGCTCGCTGGCCGCGGTGACGAGCTTGGTCTGGTCGACCAGCGACAGCCGGGCGCCCTGCGCCAGCGCCCGCACCGCCTGCCGGACGCGGACGACGTCGCCGTCGGTGGTGATCGGGAGCCGCTGCGCCGTGTCCGGCTCCACGGCGGTCACGCGCGGTCCGCGTCGAGCCCGAGCAGCAGCGCCTCCGGCGAGGTCGTGTCGGCGGGCCGCAGCATCCGCAGGCCCTTCTCGACGTCGAGCGCGGTCCGCACCCCGTCGAGGGAGAGCCCGAGCTCGACCATGGTGATCGCGACCGCGGGCCGCATGCCGACCACGACGGTCGTCGCGTCGAGCACCCGGGAGATCCCGGCGATCGACGACAGCATCCGCCCGATGAACGAGTCCACGATCTCCAGGCCGGAGATGTCGATGAGCACGCCCCGCGCGCCGGTCTGGGTGATCCGCTCGGCCAGGTCCTCCTGCAGCTGCAGCGCGGTCTGGTCCTGCAGGTCGATCTGGATCGAGACGAGCAGCGTCGACCCGAGCTTCAGGATGGGGACGGCGTCCATCAGGCGACAGCCGGCTTCGCGGCGCCGTTCGCGCGCAACGCCGCCACGAGCGCGTCCGCGAGGGTCGCCTTGGTGCTGATGTCGCCGAACTCGATGCCGAGCGCCACGATCGTCTGCGCGATCTGCGGGCGGATCCCGGAGATCGTGCACTCGGCGCCCATCAGCCGCGCCGCGACGACGGTCTTGAGCAGGTGCTGGGCGACCTGGGTGTCGACCGCGGGCACGCCGGTGATGTCGATGATCGCGTGCTCCGACCCGGTGTCCACGAGCGTCTGGAGCAGCTTCTCCATGACGACCTGGGTCCGCGCCGAGTCGAGGGTGCCGACGAGCGGCACGGCGACGACGCCCTCCCACAGCTTGACGACGGGGGTGGACAGCTCGAGGAGCTGCTCGGCCTGCTCGGCGATGATGTCCTCCCGGGCGGCGGCGAAGGACTCGAACGTGAACAGGCCGAGGTCGTCGACCAGGCGGACCAGGGCGGTGAGCTCGCCCAGCGCGGTGCCCTGGTCGTCGGCGGCGAGGGCGTACAGGCCCTCCTTCAGCGCGAGGACGCCGATCGCGGTCTCCCGCGGCGTGAAGCCGAGGCGCGCGCGGGTGGCCGAGAGCTCGGCGAGCAGGCTCCGCAGCCCGTCGAACGCCGGCTCGGTGAGGCGCAGGCCGCCGTTCCGGAGCCCGCCGAGCAGGGCGTCCAGGATCTCGCCCTGCTCGCGCTCGGCCTCGGAGCGGGTGGTGCGCCCCCGCAGCTCCGCGATGACCGCGTCGAGCCAGGTGGCGGAGATGTCGGCGCGCCGGCTCTCCAGGATCTCGGCGAGGCGGGCGGCGTCGGCTCCGGGCATCTGCTCAGGTCTCCGTTCGAGGTGCGGCTGCTCGCCGGGGGGCGGGCGCGGGCGCGATGCTACAGCGCAGGTCAGCGGCGCGCGCGGTGGGCGGGAGGGCGGAGCCCCGGCCCGCACCCGTCGGGGTCGGAACCCCGCCGGAGGGGGCCGCCTGACGGGTGACAAACCGGTCGAAATCCGCCCGAACCGGGGCGCGCGCGGCTACCGTCTGCCCGTGACAGCTGCCGGACCCGACCACGCGTCGCCGCGGACCACCTCCTCGTCGCGGAGCGGCGCCCGGGCCCCCGCCGGCCGGGTCGCCGGGCTCGACGCCCTGCGCGGCGTGGCGATCGCCCTGGTGATGCTCACCCACGCCGACGGCGACGCGTTCGGCTCGGGCGGCATGGTCGGCGTGACGCTGTTCTTCGTCCTGTCCGGCTTCCTCATCACCGGCCTGCTCGTGCGGGACCTCGCGTCGCACGGGCGCGTCCGCTGGGGCCGGTTCTACGGCGCGCGGGCGCTGCGGCTGCTGCCGCCCCTGGGCCTGGTGCTCGCCGGCTACCTCGTGGTCGAGGGGCTCCTCGGGCTGTTCGCGGGTCCGTCGCAGGTGCCCTGGACGCTGTTCTCCGCCCTCACCTACACCTCGAACCTGCCGTACCTCCCCCACGGCAGCGGCGCGTTCTTCCACCTGTGGACCCTGGCGACCGAGGAGCAGTTCTACCTGCTCTGGCCGCTCGTCCTGGCGGTCGCGTGGCGCCGGCGGCGGGTCCGCGCCGTCGTCGCGCTCGGGGTGGCGGGGTCGCTGCTGCTCTGCGCGGCGACCATCGCCTACCAGGCACCGGACGTCGCCCGCGTGTACGCCCTGCCGACCTCGTGGTCCGTCGCGCTGTTCGTCGGCTGCGCGCTGCGGCTCGGCCGCGACCGGGCGTCCCGGGCGCTGCCCGCCGGTCCGGTCGCGCGCCGGTGGCTGGCCGGGGCGCTGCTCGCGGCGTTCGCGGCCGTCGCGGTCGTCCCGGGCCTCGACGCGTCCCCGTGGATGTACCTGGTCGCGATCCCCGCGCTCGCCGTGGCCTCGGCGGTGCTCGTGCTGCTCGCCGCGGAGTCGCGGTGGCCGGCGCGCGGGCCGGTGCGGGCCGTGGTCGCGCTGGGCACCGTCTCGTACGCGGCGTACCTGTGGAACCTGCCGATCACGCAGTGGCTCGGGGACCCGCGCGACCTGACGGGCGGGACGCTCGGGATCGTGCTGACGCTGCTGGCGGCCACGGCGAGCTGGTGGCTCGTCGAGCGCCCGGCGGCGCGGCTGCGTCGCCGGGCGCAGGACGGCGGGCGCCCCGACGTCCCGCGCCCCCGCGCGGGCTCGGACCCCGCGTTGCCCGCGCGGGCCGAGCCCGCCCGGGCCGAGCCCGCCGCGGCGGAGGCGCGCCTGGTCGCCGAGTGAGCAACCGACACGTCGAGCGAGCATCCAGGGGGTACCCCCTCGACGTGTCGGGTACCCCCTCGGGGCGCCGGACACCCCTTCGGGGCGGGCGCGGCGCCCGCGGTAGCGTCAGACGGTGACCACCGGCACCCCGATCCACGCCGATGCCGTCGACGCGGACCTGGTGCGCGCGCTGCTCGCCGAGCAGCACCCGCGGTGGGCCGGCCTGCCGGTGCGCCCGGTGGCGGACGGTGGCAACGACCACCGGATGTTCCGGCTCGGCGACGACCTGGCCGTGCGGCTGCCCAGCGCCCCCGGCTACGTGCCGCAGGTCGCCAAGGAGCAGACCTGGCTCCCCCGGCTCGCCCCGCACCTGCCGCTGCCGGTCCCCGAGGTGCGTGCCGTCGGCGAGCCGTCCGAGCGGTTCCCCGCCCCGTGGTCCGTCTACGGCTGGCGCCCCGGCACCCCGCTGGCGCGCGCCGCCGTCGACGACCCGGTGCGGCTCGCCGCCGACCTCGCGCAGTTCCTCGTCGCGCTGCGCGGCTGCGACACGGACGGCGCGCCGGGGCCCGGGCTGCACAGCGCGTTCCGCGGCGGCCCGCTGGAGCAGTGGGACGACGAGGTCGGCGACATCCTGCACCGGGTGCACGGCCGGGACCGGGACCTCGCGGCGGGTCTCTGGCGGGACGCCCTCGCCGCGCCGTTCACCGGCACGCCGACCTGGCTGCACGGCGACGTCGCCGTGAACAACCTGCTCGTCCGGGACGGGGAGCTCGCCGCCGTGCTGGACTTCGGCTGCGCCGCGGTCGGCGACACCGCGTGCGACACCACGCCCGTGTGGACCTGGCTGACCGGCGCCGCGCGCGAGGTGTTCCGGGCCGAGCTCGGCGTGGACGACGCGACCTGGGCCCGCGGGCGGGGCTGGGCCGTGTGGAAGGCGCTGATCCTCGTGACCAACGAGCCCCCGGAGCAGCGCCGGCTCGCCCGGCACGTGCTGGACGCGCTGCACGCGGGCGTGTGAGCGCCGCGGGCGGTCGCGGGCTCAGCCCCAGAAGCCGGCGAGCCGCCCCGCCAGCGCCCGGCCCTGCTCGTGCCCGGCGCGCGCCGCCACCGGCCGCAGGGTCGGGTCCATCGCGCGCTCGCCGAACAGCCCCGGGTCCTCCGGGACGACCACCTCGACCCGGCTGCCGGCGGCCCGCAGGTCCTCGACCTGCGCCGCGAGGTCGAGCCGCCACGCCGCCGGGGTGAGCGAGGCCCCGCCGAGCGGCGCCAGCACCAGCACCCGCCGGTACCCCGCGGCCAGGTCGGCGTTCTCGCCGCGCCGGTGCGCGCCGTCCACGTACCAGCGGTCGCCGACCGGGTACGCGGGGCCGCCGGCGCAGCTCGCGGCCACGGCGTCCGCGAGGTCGACCCCGCTCGACCGGTCGAGCACGACCGGCTCGCCCGTGCGCGCGTCGACGGCGGTGAGCAGCACCCGGCCCTCCGGCCACTCCGCGCGCGGCAGCCGCGCCGCGACCGTGGCGCGCCACCGCGCCGGCGCGTCCGGACCCGC
>NZ_SZYE01000047.1 GCF_005239125.1 Cellulomonas hominis
GCGCCGGGCCCGCCGGGACGCGCAGGCGGACTGGCCGGGTGCGGTGCGGGCGCGGCGGCCGACGCCGCGCCCGCACCGCCCCGGCGGCGCCGTCAGCCCAGCAGGGACCGCGCCGCCCCCGCGATGCCCTCGGCGTTGATGCCGAAGTGGTCGAGCAGCCACTCCACCGACCCGGTCGGCGCGAACTGGTCCTGCACGCCCACCATCCGCATCCGGGCGGGCTCCCGCCGGGCCAGCAGCTCGGCCACGGCCCCGCCGAGGCCGCTCACGAGCGCCTCCTCGACGGTGACGACGCCGCGGGTCTCCCGCGCGGCCGCCACCAGGGCCTCCTCGTCCAGCGGCTTGATCGTCGGCACCGCGAGCACGCGCGCGTCCACGCCGCCCGCGGCGAGGAGCTCCGCCGCCGCCAGCGCCCGGGACACGACCGTCCCCGTGGCGGCGATCGTCACGTCGGCGCCGTCCCGGAGCGTCGTGGCCCGCCCGGGGACGAACTCGTACCCCTCGGGGTTCACGTCCGGCACGCCCATCCGGGACACCCGCACGAACACCGGCCCGTCGTGCTGCGCCGCCCAGCGCAGCGCCTGCCGCGTCTCGGCCGGGTCCGCCGGCACGATCACGGTGAGGCCGGGGATGGTCCGCAGCCACGCCAGGTCCTCGATCGAGTGGTGGGTCGGGCCGAGCTCCCCGTACGCCATGCCCGGGCTCTGCCCGACCAGGACGACGTGGTGCTGGGAGTAGGCGGCGTCGACCTTGATCTGCTCCATCGCGCGCGCGGTGAGGAAGCACGCCGCCGCGGAGACGAACGGGATCTTCCCGCCGTTGGCCAGGCCGGCGCCGACGCCGACCATGTCCTGCTCGGCGATGCCGACGTTGATCAGGCGCTCCGGGAACCGCTGCTGGAACGGGGCGAGCTTGCTGGACCCCACCGAGTCGTTGACGACCGCGACGATCCGGTCGTCCTGCTCGGCGAGCTCGACCAGGGCCTCGACCCAGGCGTCCCGGCAGTCGTGCAGCGCGGGGCGCTCCGTCGTGGTGGTCACTTGTCCTCCAGCTCGGCCAGGGCCTGCGCGACCTGGTCCTCCGAGGGGACCTTGTGGTGCCAGGCGACGTCGTCGGACATGAACGAGATCGGGTGCCCCTTGTGGGTGTGCGCGATCACCGCGGTCGGCTTCCCGGAGGCCGCCGGGACCGCCGCGAACACGTCGACCAGCGCGCCGTGGTCGTGCCCGTCCACCTCGACCACCTCGAGCCCGAAGGCCGCGAGCTTGTCGGCCAGCGGCTCGAGGTCGTTGGTGTCCTCGACCTTCGCGCCCTGCTGGAGCCGGTTCCGGTCGACGATCACGCACAGCCGGTCCAGGCGGTGGTTCCCGGCGGTCATCAGCGCCTCCCAGTTCGACCCCTCCTGCAGCTCCCCGTCGCCGACGACGACGAAGGTGCGCCGGGCGGAGCCGTCGAGCTGGCCCGCGAAGGCGGTGCCGACGGCGATCGGCAGGCCGTGCCCGAGGGGGCCGGTGCTCGCCTCGACCGCGGCGATCTTGGTCCGCGCCGGGTGCCCGTTGAGCTGGGACTGCGGCTGCATGAACGTGCTGAGCTCCTGCGGCGGCAGGAACCCGGCCGTCGCGAGGGTGGTGTAGAGCGCGGCCGCGGCGTGGCCCTTGGACAGGATGAACCGGTCGCGGTCGGGGTCGGCCAGCCGGTCCGGCGCGATGTCCGCCGCGTGCAGGTACAGGGTGACGAGCACGTCGATGACGGAGAACTCCCCGCCGATGTGCCCGAGCCCCGCCGCCCGCACCATCCGGATGTCCCGCCGGCGCACCGCGCGCGACGCCGCCCGCAGGTGCGCGACGACCTCCTCGCGCGTCGCGCCGGCGGGGGTGCGGCCGAACACCCGCAGGGCCTCGGTCGGGACGGCGCCCACCTCGGGGACCAGGTCCTCCTCGACGGTCATGCTCCGCTCCTCATGCTGCTGAACAGCGCGTCCTGCACGATCCGCTGCGCGCCCATCGCGTCCTGGGCCTCCTGCGCGGCGCGCAGCGCGTCCACGTCCACCTCGTCCAGGGCCCGGTGGATCGCCTTGAGGAACCGGATCGACAGCTGCGCGGCCTCGACGGTGTCCTCGCGGAACGGGAACTGGTCGAGCTGCCAGACGCCCTCCCAGCCGTTGACCTTGAGGGTGTAGAAGAACTCGAAGACCTCGACGGGGTGCACGGTGCCGACGACCATGTCGTCGTCCCAGCCGCGGAGGTTGTCGTTGACGTCCATCGCCCACAGCAGCCCGTGGTCGATGAGCAGCTGCGCCGACGCGGCGGGCGACTCCCCGCCGAACAGCGCGTGGCCGAAGTCGAGCAGGACGCCGACGTTGTCGACGCCCATGGCCTGGATGCCGAGGACGGTCTTGGCGGCCGAGTCCCAGAACATCTTCTGGCGCGGCTCGCGCGGCTTGTACTCGATCACCATCTTCACGTCGGGGTTCGCCTGCGCGAGCTCGCGCATGCCGGACACCGCGAGCTCCCACTGCCGGGCGTGCGAGACCTGGAACGGGTAGTCCCAGCCGTCCTGGCCGGGCCACACCTTCAGGTACTTCGCGCCGAGGGTCCGCACGACGTCGGCGGCCTCGGTCAGGAACGCCAGCAGGTCCGCCCGGACCTGCGCGTCCGGGTTGGTGAAGGCGCCCTTGGCGTACGTGCGCATGTAGATCTCGGGGGTGACGCCGATGGCCTTCAGGCCCTGCGCCTCGAGCGCCTTGGCGACGTCGTCGACGGTGACGCCCTCGGTGAACGGGTAGGGCACGTCCACGTAGGACAGGTCGCCGACCGCGCCGGCGCGCTCGATCTGCTCGAGCGTCGTCACGGGCGGCGCGTAGCCGTCGGTGGCGTACCGGTCGACGTAGGAGGCGAAGTGCCACAGGCCGGCGCCGAACGCGGGGAGCGGGGTGGTGGTGGACATATCTATTCAACTCCGATCGTTGATGCACCCAGTGTGCCACGCGGGGCGGACCGGGCGCCAGGGTCGTGCGCCGGGGAGGGAGGTCGGGTGGGCCGGCGGCGCGGCCGGGAGCGCAGGGGCCCCGGCCGCGCCGGGCGGGTCACTCGAGGGCGAACAGGGTGTAGCGGTCGACGTTCGAGGCGTCGATCAGCACGCAGTCCACCGACTGCTTCTCGGGCTGCCCGGTCTCGCCGGTGCGGATGTACTCGTCCGCCTGCTCGACGGCCATCTCCGCGATCTGCACGGCGGGCTGCAGTCCGGTGGCCAGGAGCTTGCCGTCCTTGATCGCCGCGGCCGCGTCGGGGCTGCCGTCGAAGCCGGCGACGGTGATCTTCCCGGTCAGGCCGGCGGCGTCGACGGCGGCCACGGCCCCGAGGGCCATGGTGTCGTTGCCCGCGATGATGCCCTGGATGTCCGGGTCCTTCTGCAGCAGCGTCTCGATCTTGGTGAACGCCTCCTGCTGGTCCCAGTTGGCCGTCTCCTGCGCCGCCATCTGCAGGTCGGGGTACTGGTCGATCACCGCGTGGTAGGCGTCGGACCGCACGCCCGCGTTGGTGTCCGTCTCCCGGCCGAGCAGCTCGATGTACCGGCCCTTGCCCTCGAGCGCCTGGACGAACGCCTCGCCGACCAGGCCGGCGCCCTGGGCGTTGTTCGAGACGATCTGCGACTTCGCCACGCCGGTCTCGTTGATCTCGCGGTCGATGAGGAACACCGGGATGCCGGCGTCCTCGGCCTTCTGCACCGCGCCGATCGTGACGTCGGCGCCCGCGTTGTCGAGGATGATCGCCTTCGCGCCGTTGGAGATCGCGGAGTCGATCAGCTGGCTCTGCTTGTTCGGGTCGTCGTCGTGCGAGTCGGACTGCGCGTCGTAGCCCAGCTCCTCGGCCTTCGCGGCGGCGGCGTCGGCCTCCGCCTTGAAGAACACGTTGTCGTGGGACGGGGTGATGACGGCGATCAGGCCGCCGGCCTCGCCGCCGCCGGCGCTCTCGCTGTCGGCGGCCTGGGTGGTCTCGCCGCCGCTGCCGCCCGAGGAGCCGGAGCAGCCCGCGAGCGCGAGGACGGAGAACGCGGCAACGAGCACCGCGCCGTTGCGGAACGTGCGTCGCATCTGGAGTACCTCCTGTGAGATGGCCGGGCCGGGTCAGCGGGCGCCGGAGGGGGTGGCTGCCGCCAGGTCGCGCTTGACGCTCTGCGCGGCGACGGCGGCCGCGCGGGCGTTCTTCAACCTCTGCTGGCCCTGGTCGAGCATCACGGCGAGCACGATGACCAAGCCCTTGATCACCGTCTGCCAGAAGGTGGACACGCCCACCATGACCAGGCCGTCGGAGAGGAAGCCGATGACGAACGCGCCGATCAGCGCGCCCTTGACCGTGCCGCGGCCGCCGGCGAGCGAGGCGCCGCCGATCACCACCGCGGCGATGGCGTTGAGCTCGAAGGTGTTGCCGGTCTGCGGCGCGGCCGAGGTCAGCTCGGAGGCGATGATCAGGCCGGCCATCGCCGCGCAGACGCCCGAGATGATGTAGACGCGCATCTTGACCGAGCGCACCGGGACGCCCGCGAGCTGGGCCGCGCGCTCGTTGCCGCCGGTGGCGTACAGGTGCCGCCCGAACGGGGTCCGGGTGACCAGCACCCACACCACGACGGCGAACGCGACCATGATCCAGATCGCCGTCGGGATGCCGAGCGGGCGCGCGACCCCGAGGAACGAGAAGCCGGTGTTGCCGAGCTCGGGGTCGCCCTGCAGCCGCGGGAACGTCGAGCCGTTCGAGATCAGCAGCGCGGCCCCGCGGGCGATGTACAGGGTGCCGAGGGTCGCGATGAACGGCGCCACGGCGAACCGCGTGATCAGCACCCCGTTCAACGCGCCCACCAGGCCGCCGACCGCCAGGGCCACGACGATCACCACCCACACGGCCGGGTACGCGGTGGTGTCGAACACCGACAGCTCCCAGCCCTGGAGCAGCACACCCGACACGATCCCGGAGAGCCCCACGATCGACCCGATCGACAGGTCGATGCCGCCGGTGACGATGACCAGCAGCATGCCCAGCGCGAGGATCGCGTTGTACGCGACGTGCTTCGTCATCGTGATGAGGTTCGTCGGCGTCAGGAACGCGTCCGACAGCAGCGAGAACACGATGATCAGGACGATCAGCGCCACGAACGCGCGCTGGTCCAGGAGGAACTCGCCCACGCCCCGCTTCGCCTGCGGGACGGGGGTGCGGGTGGTGCCGGGGCTCTGCGTCGTCGTCGCCATCAGTGCTCCTCGGGGGTCGGGTCCGGCGCCGCGGGGAGGGTGGGCGCGCCGGGGTCGGTGCGGGTCGTCGTGCCGGCGGCGTCGTCCGGGACGGTGACGTCGGAGGCGGCCATCAGCCGCTCGCGGTCGGTGGTGCGGGGGTCGAGCACGGCGGCCACGCGGCCGCGCGCCATGACGACGATGCGGTCGCAGGCGTGCAGCACCTCGCCGACCTCGCTGGTCGCGAACAGCACGCCGATGCCCTTGCGGGCCTCCTCGGCCATGAGGGCGAAGATGTCGGCCTTCGCGCCGACGTCGATGCCGCGGGTGGGCTCGTCGAGGACCAGGAGCTGCGGCCGGGTCATCAGCGCCCGCCCGATCACGACCTTCTGCTGGTTGCCGCCCGACAGCGAGCCGATCGGCGCGTCCTGCCCGGCCGCCTTGACGCGGACCTGGGCGGCGACGTCGTCGATCGCCGCGCGCTCGTCGCGGGACCGGATGAACAGCCCGCGCACGAACCGCTCCACCGCCGACAGGTTCATGTTCCGGCCGACCGACAGCGCCTGGACCAGCCCGTCGCGCTGCCGGTCCTCCGGGACGAGCACCAGCCCGGCCTCGATGCGCTCCCCCACGCTCGCGTGCGTGAGGTCGCGGCCGTCGAGCACGACCCGGCCGCCCAGCACCGGGTTGCGGCCGGCCAGCGCCTCCAGCAGCTCGGTGCGGCCCGCACCCATCAGGCCGTAGACGCCGACCACCTCGCCCGCGTGCACCGTGAGGTCGACGCCGCGGACGGCGAGGCGCTCCGGCTGGTCGGGGTCGGAGACGATCAGCCCCTCGATCTCCAGCAGCGGCCGCCCGGGGTCGTGCGCCATCGGGGCGAACAGCGCGCTCTCGTCGCGGCCCACCATCTGCGCGACGATCCAGCCCAGGTCGACCTCGGCCATGGGCGCGCGGGCGACGATGCTGCCGTCCCGCAGGACCACCGCGGTGTCCGCGATCTCCAGGCACTCGTCCAGGTGGTGCGAGATGTAGATGATCGACACGCCCCGGGCGGTGAGCTCTCGGATCACCCGGAACAGCACGTGCACCTCGGCCGCGGACAGCGCCGACGTGGGCTCGTCCATGATCAGCACCCGGGTGTCCTCGGACAGCGCCCGGGCGATCTCGACCAGCTGCTGCTGGCCCAGCCGCAGCTCGCCGACCAGGGTGGTCGGGTTCAGCGGCTCCTCGAGGTGCTCCAGCAGCGTCCGCGCCGCCTCCCGCTGCCGCGGGAAGTCGACGAACGCCCCCTTCGTCCGCTCGCGGCCGATGAAGATGTTGTCGGCGATCGACAGGTTGGGGCAGAGGTTCAGCTCCTGGTGGATGATCGCGACGCCGTGCGCCACCGCGTCCGCCGGCGAGGCGAACACGACGGGCTCGCCGTCCAGCTCGATCGTCCCGGTGGTGGGGCGCTCCACGCCGGCGAGGATCTTCATGAGCGTGGACTTGCCCGCGCCGTTCTCCCCGATCAGGGCGGTGACCTGCCCGCGACGGACCTCGAAGTCGACGCCGCGCAGCGCGTGCGTGCCGCCGTAGACCTTGGCGACGCCGGTCGCGCGCAGGAGGACGTCGTGCGGGGCGTCGAGCGACCCGGCCTCCGGCGCCGCGGCGGTCACGAGGCGGCCTCGATCTGCACCGGCACCAGCGTCACGTGGTCGATCGCCCCGCCGGTCTTGGACACCCAGGTGAAGGCGCCGACCACGTCGACGGTCTGCCCCAGGAGCGACTGCGGGTCGAGGTCGCCGTACACGTCCTCGACGGCGTGGTTGTTCAGCTCGATGGCCACGTTCTGGAACTCCGTCTGGTTGACGAAGTCGCCGAAGGTCAGGTCCGTGCCGGCGTCGCGCAGGGCGGTGTTCGAGCCGAACGGCGGGATCGCGACGCCGACGGTGACGCCCGGGGGCATCGACGGGACCTCGAGGCCGATCTCGCCGAACCCGCCCTCGACCACCGTCCCCGTGGCGGAGGCGGCGAAGCTCCACGGCTTGCCCTCGTCCTCGCGGCTGCCGAACTCTTCGCCGGCGGCGTCCGGGTCGGCGACCAGGGCCGCGACGAGCTCGTCGAGCGGCTGCGCGGCGTCGACCACGGCGGGCACCACGACCTGCTCGTAGTTCTCGTCGGCGTACTCGACCGCGGTGTCGGCGGCCTGGGCGACGGACCCGGCGGGCACGAACGTGGTGCTCGCCAGGGCGGCCGCGACGACCGCCACGGCGACGACGGGCCCGACGACCGCCGGGCGGCGCCACAGCGGCCGTCGGCGCACGTGTTCGGAGACCATGGCTCTCCCTCGAGTAGGTGTGGTGGTGCGGGTGGGGCGGGTCAGCCGGCGACGGCGTGGCCCCGGGACCGGGCGACCGCCCGCGCCCACGCGGCGCGGGCCGGCGCGGGGTCGGTCCCGGACGGGTGGATCCGCCGGCGCACCCCCGCCGCCTCGCCCGCGTGGCCGAGGGTGCGCCGCGCGAGCAGGGCGGCCCCCAGCGCGGAGGCCTCGGGCGCGTCGCCGACCTGCACGGGGCGGCCGATCAGGTCGGCCTGGACCTGCATCAGCACCGCCGACCCGGTCGCGCCGCCGTCGGCGCGCAGCACGTCGACGCGGGCCAGCCCGTCGGACTCGATCGCGTCGACCACGTCGGCGACCTGGTGGGCCACCGCCTCCAGCGCGGCGCGGGCGAGGTGCGCGCGCGTGGTCCCGGCGGTCACACCGACGAGCACCCCGGTGGCGGCGCGGTCCCAGTACGGCGCGCCGAGGCCGGAGAAGGCGGGGACGAACGCGACGCCGCCCGCGTCCGGAACCCCCGCGGCGAGGTCGGTGAGGAAGGCGCCGCCGGAGGTGCCGGCGGGGCGGCCGAGCGTCGTCGCCATCCAGTCCAGCGCGGAGCCCGAGGCGACGATGTTGCCCTCCCGGGCGAAGGTGGGCGCGCCGCCGACGTGCCAGGCGAGGGTGGTGGTGATCCCGTCGGGCGCCGGCATGGCCGAGGCGGTCGGGGTCATCACGGACGAGCCCGTGCCGTAGGTCGCCTTGCCGGTGCCGGGCTCGGTGCAGCCCTGCGCGTACATCGCCGCGTGCGAGTCGGCGAGCACGGCGACCACCGGCACGCCGGCGGGCAGCGCGCCGCCCGCCCGGGTGCGGCCGAACCCGGCGTCCGACCCGCGCGGCTCCGGCAGCGCGCCGCGCGGGATGCCGAACAGGTCGAGCAGCTCGGGGTCCCAGGCGCAGGTCGCGAGGTCGAGCAGCAGGGTCCGCGAGGCGTTGCCCAGCTCGGTGGCGTGCTCGCCCGTGAGCGCGTGCACGAGCCAGGAGTCCACGGTGCCGAGCACGACGGCGTCCGCCGGGACCCCGGCGGCGAGCGCCGCGTCCAGGGCCGCGCGCATCTTGGGCGCGGAGTACATCGGGTCGAGGGCGAGGCCGGTGCGCTCCCGCACGCGCTCGGCGGCGCCCGGGTCGGCCGCGGCGAGGTCGGCGCACCACGCGGCGGTCCGCGCGTCCTGCCAGCCGAGCACCGGGCCGAGCGGCTCGCCGGTGCGCCGGTCCCAGCAGACGACCGACTCGCGCTGGCTCGCGATCGCGATGCCGAGCAGCGGCACGTCGCCGCCGACGTCGAGGCACGCGCGCGCCGCGGCGAGGGTCGCGTCCCGGAGCTCGGCGGCGTCCTGCTCCACGTGGCCGGGGGCGGGGAAGGCGATGCCGAGCGGCCGGGACGCGGCGGCGAGGACGGCGCCCGTGGCGGCGTCGACGAGCACCGCCTTGGTGTTCGTGGTCCCCTCGTCGAGGGCCAGCACCGCGCCACC
The DNA here is from genome assembly GCF_005239125.1 of Cellulomonas hominis. Lineage (GTDB taxonomy): Bacteria > Actinomycetota > Actinomycetes > Actinomycetales > Cellulomonadaceae > Cellulomonas > Cellulomonas hominis_A. Next base: position 9,050 of record NZ_SZYE01000047.1, read on the forward strand.
GCCGGCGCGGCCCGTGCCGGCCGTCGCGATCGCCCCGTCGCTCATCTGCATATCCATTCCACTCTGAATGAAGTAGCCTCACCGTACGGAGCGGCAGAATGGGCTGTCAACCATCCGTGACCACATCGTGTCGAAGGAGACGCCCGTGGCTCGTGACGTCGTCGTCGTGGGGTCGATCAACGCCGACCTGATCCTGCAGGTCGAGCGGCACCCGCGACCCGGGGAGACCCTGCTGGGCCGCACCTCCACCGTGCTGCCCGGGGGCAAGGGGGCGAACCAGGCGGTGGCGGCCGCGCGGCTCGGGGCGGACGTCGCGATGGTGGGCGCCGTGGGCGAGGACGCCTACGCCGCCACCGCGCTCGCCGGCCTGCGGGACGCGGGCGTGGACCTCACGCACGTGCGCACGGTGGACGCGCCGACGGGCCTGGCCGTGGTGACCCTGTCGGACGACGGCGAGAACACCATCGTCGTGCTGCCCGGCGCGAACGCGACGGTCACGCCGCACCGGGTCGACGACGCCGAGGACCTGGTGGCCGGGGCCCGGGTCTGCGTCGTCCAGGCCGAGATCCCGCTCGCCACCGTCGCGCACGTCGCGCGGCTGGCGGCGGCGGGCGGCACCCGCCTGGTGCTCAACGTCGCCCCCGCGGCGGAGCTGCCCCCGGAGACGGTCGCCGCGGCCGACCCGCTCGTGGTGAACGAGCACGAGGCGGCGATCCTGCTCGGGCGGCGGTACGCGGACCCCGCGGAGTCCGCGCGCGAGCTGGCCGCGCGGGGCGTCCGGTCGGTGGTCGTCACGCTCGGGGTCGGCGGCGTCGTCGGGGTGGCGGACGGTGCGACCTGGTCGCTGCCCGCCCGGCGGGTCGACGCGCTCGACACCACCGGGGCCGGGGACGCGTTCGTCGGCGCGCTCGCCGCCGGGATCGCGGACGGCCTCGCCGTCGAGCAGGCGGCGGCGCTCGCGACCCGGGTGGCCGCGGCGTCGGTGACGCGGCTCGGGGCGCAGCCGTCCTACCCCTGGCGGGGAGACGACCTGCCCTGAGGGGCGCCGGCTACGGCCGGGCGTCCGCGGGGGCAGGCTCCGCGCCGGCCGGCGGCCCGTCCGCGGCCGCCAGGCGCGTCGCGGTGCCCACGTCCGTGACCAGCACCGTCAGCCAGCCGCCGCGCAGCGCGCCGAGGATCGCGTCGTGCTTGCGCTCGCCGCCCGCGACGCCGATCCGGCGCGGGATCGCCCGGAACCGCTCGGGGTCGATGCCCACCACCCGGGCGTCGAAGTCGGAGCGCACGACGGCCCCGTCGGCGTCCAGGTACCGCAGGCAGATGTCCCCCACGGCGCCCGCGGCCCGCAGCTCGTCGGCGTCCCGCTCCGCGACCGAGTTCCCGGACTCGCGCAGCAGCGGGGAGGGCTGCAGCGAGCCGATGCCGACCAGCGCGGTGGTCAGCCCGCCCCAGGACTCCATCACCGCCGCCACCGCCGGGTCCTCGACGAGCACCTGGCGCGCGGACGGCGAGCCGAGCACGCCGGGCGCCGGCATGAACACCGGCTCGGCCCCGGTGGCGTCCGCGAACAGGCTGATCAGCCGGGAGGCCTGCACCTGCACCCGCGACTCCCCCACGCCGCCGACGATCTGGATGACCTGGTCCACCACCCGCGCCGGCGACCGGCGCATGGCCGCGGCGGCCGCCAGCAGCGTGGCCGACCACGAGGAGATGCCGACGACCTCGCCCCCGGTCAGGGTCGCGTCCAGGTAGGTGGCGAGACCCGACCCGAGCGCGGGCGTCACCTCGCCCTCGTCGCCCGAGACGTCGACGACCACGGCCTCCGCGAGCCCGTACCGGCGCTCGAGCGCCTCCTCCAGGTCGGTGTGCACCCCGGCGGGCACGGTCACGATGGTCCGGACGATGCCGACCTCCGCGGCGCGCGCGAGCAGCCGCGACACCTTGGACTGCGAGACGTGCAGCTCCTGGGCGATCTCCGTCTGCCGGGCACCGCGCTCGTGGTACATCAGCGCGATCTTCGCCATCAGCCGCGTCTGGTCGCTGGCGCCGACGGGGCCGCGCCTCCTGCCGGGACTGACGCTCATGGGGACCTCTCGACGGCAGGTGGCGGCGCTGCGGGACGACCTGGGAGCGTACCGCCCGCGGACGCCCGGGTGGACTCGCGCGGGACCAGGACGGGCCGGATCACACGCCGGGGGACGCGCTCCCCGGACCGGATCCGGTGCAGGATCATCTCGAACCCGGCGCGGCCGAGCCCGACGAAGTCCATCGACACCGACGACAGCGCCGGGCTGTAGAACCGGGCGTCCGGCATGTCGTCCACCCCGACGATCGCGTAGTCGCCGGGCGGCACGAGCCCGCGGGACCGCAGGGCGCTCATGAACCCGAGCGCCATCTGGTCGTTCCCCGCGAACACCGCGGTGAACGAGCCGGCGTCCACCCGCTCGCCGATCGCCGCGCCCGACGCCGCCGACCAGTCGCCGCGGGGCACCGGCAGCGCGGGCAGCCCCGCGGCGGCCAGCACGTCCCGGTAGCCCCGCTCGCGCTCGACGCCCTCGTTGACGCCCTCGGGGCCGGCGAGGTGCAGGACCCGCTCGTGGCCGAGCGCCACCAGGTGCTCGGTCGCGAGCACCCCGGCCTCGTAGGAGTCGACGGTCGCGGAGTCGGCGAGCGGCCAGGACCGGCCGGCCAGGATCACCACGGGCACCCGCTCCCAGACCCGCTCCAGCAGGTCCTCGATCCCGGGGTGGGACGAGGACACGACGATCCCGTCGACGCGGGCCGAGAGGAACCGGTCCAGGGCCCGGTGCATCCAGTCCGGGGCGTCCGAACCCGCCGGGTCCGCCTCGAGCTGGACGCTCAGCAGCGAGTACCCGGCCGCGGCGGCGGCCTGGTTCAGCCCGCTGATGGTCGACCAGCCCCCGTAGAGGGACGGGCCGGTCGTGAGCACCCCGACCGTGCGCGTGGCGTTGACCCGCAGGCTCCGGGCGGACTGGTTGAGCCGGTAGTCCAGCTCCGCGATCGCGGCCTCGATGCGCTCGCGGGTCTCGGCGCCCACGTACCCGGTGCCGGTGAAGTACCGGGACACCGTCTGCGCGGAGACGCCCGCGAGCCGGCCGACGTCGGCCATCTTCGGCGGCCTCGCCGGGCTGTCCTGGTGGGTCATGGGCGTCTCTCCGGCGCGGTTCGGGGACCCCGCCGACTCTAGCGGCGGGCGCGGGACTGAGTCTTGAATTTTCATGCGTTACCGATTCGTGATGCACAACCTCTTGTGGTCCGTCGTAGGTGATCGATAACTTATCGCTCGGAGACGTCATCGAGGACGAGGTCGGCACGGGCAGCGACGCCCGCCGACCACCACCCCCGCGGGACACCCCGCACGCCTCGGCAGGCACCGAGGCCGACCGCCAGGAGACGCCGTTGACCCGCATCCCCGACCCGCACGCCGACCCCGACCGGCACGCCGTCCCCGCCGACCGGCGGTGGCGCCTCGGCGAGACGCCGTGGCTCGACCGCCCGTTCCCGGCCCCCCGGGCCCGCGTGATCGTCGACAACGACTTCTCGGGGGACCCGGACGACCTCTACCAGCTGGTGCACCACCTGCTGTCGCCCTCCGTGCGCATCCCGCTGCTGGTGGCCTCGCACCTGCGCCCGGACGACCCGCTCGACCCGGGCCCGGACACCGCCGCGAACGCCGAGGCGGTCCTCGCCGACGTGCTGGCGCGGATGGGCGCCGAGCAGGACGGGTGCGTGGTCCGCGGCGCGGCCGCGGCCCTCGTCGACGCCGCCACGCCCCAGGACTCCCCGGCCGCCCGGGCCATCGTCGCCGAGGCCATGCGCGACGACCCGGCACCGCTGTTCTACGCCGCCGGCGGCGGGCTCACCGACCTGGCGTCGGCGTACCTGCTGGAGCCGCGGATCGCCGAGCGCCTCGTCCTGGTGTGGATCGGCGGCCCCGAGCACGACGGCCTCGCGCTCCCGCCGCGGGACGCGATGCCCGTCGAGTACAACCTGCTGATCGACGTCACCGCCGCGCAGGTGCTGTTCGACGCCCCGGCCCTGGAGATCTGGCAGGTCCCGCGCGACGTCTACCGCCAGTGCCTGGTCTCGGACGCCGAGCTGCGCCGCCGCGTCGCGGCGACCGGCCCGCTGGGCGCGTACCTCTACGACGAGGTGCGGTACGAGCAGGACCGGGTGCACGAGTTCGGGATGCCGGTCAGCGAGTCGTACGCCCTCGGCGACTCGCCGCTGGTCCTGCTGACCGCCCTGCGGTCCACCTTCGAGCCGGACGCGGCGTCGTCGGCGTACGTCGAGCGCCCCACCCCGCAGCTCACCGCGGACGGCACCTACCGCCCGGTGCGCGGCAGCCGCCCCATGCGCGTCTACACCCACGTCGACACGCGCCTGATGTTCGAGGACTTCTTCCACAAGCTCGACGAGTTCGCCCGGTGGCAGGCCGGCGCCTGACCCGACCGGGCCGGCTCCCCCTGCTCCACCACCACGCAACGACCACTCACCACGATGGAGGCACACGTGCGCAAGACGACGAGGTTCGCGGCCACGGCCGGGGTGCTCGCGCTGGGGCTGACCGCCTGCAGCAGCGGCGGCGACGACGCGGCGGAGGGCGGAGACCAGACGGTCACCGTCTGGACGCTCACGCAGGAGGAGGCCCAGAAGACGGCGTGGGACGCCCTCGTCGCCGGCTTCGAGGAGGCCAACCCCGGCATCACGATCAAGACCGAGGAGCGGGCGACCGACGCGCACAAGGACGCGCTGCGCCAGGCGGCCGGCACCGACTCGCTCCCCGACCTGTACCGGTACTGGGGCGGGCCCGGTCTCGGCGGCGAGCTGGTCACCGCCGGCGTGAGCGCCGACCTCACGTCCTTCTACGACGAGTACGGCTGGGCGGACGAGCTCACCCCGGCGGCCCTCGCGAACGCCACCCAGTACGACGGCTACCACGGCGTCCCGTTCATCCAGGCGACGGAGGCCGTGTTCTACAACAAGGCGCTGTTCGAGCAGGCCGGCATCACCGAGCTGCCGACGTCCTACGACGACCTCGTCGCCGCCGCGCAGCAGCTCAAGGACGCGGGCATCACCCCGATGACGTTCGGCGGCACCGTCAACTGGCACGTCATGCGGCTGCTGGACTCGCTCATCGAGACCGAGTGCGGCGCCGACACCGCGGACGAGCTGACCACCGGCGACGGCGACTGGGGCGCCGAGGCCTGCGTGACCGACGCGTTCACCGAGCTCGAGAGCTGGGGCGCGGACTACCTCAACCCCGGGTTCATGGGCATCAGCAACGACGACGCGGCGCAGCTGTTCTACAGCGGCCAGGCCGCCATGACCATCGAGGGCGACTGGTACGGCCCGATGGCCGTCGACGGCGGCCTGCCGCAGGAGGACCTGGGGATCTTCACGTTCCCGACCGGGACCGGGCGCACGTACGGGTTCGGCGAGCTGCTCTACCTGACGCCCGCCGCCAAGAGCCCCGACGCCGCGGCGACGTTCCTCGACTACATGGTCTCGCCGGAGGGGCAGGAGAAGCTCGGCACGGCCTTCGCGTCGATCTCCGTGAACTCGTCCGTGGAGCCCGCGGCCGACGCCCCGCTGGGCGCCGACTGGCAGGCGATCATCGGCGCCGGCGAGGGCCTCTACGTGAACAACGACCAGAACTTCTCCACGGCGGAGACCACGGAGTACTGGCGGATCCAGAACTCGGTGCTCACCGGTGAGCTCGACCCGGCGGACGCCGGGGCCGAGTTCCAGAAGTGGCGCGACGCGAACAACTGACCAGGCGCTCCGGGGCGGGGCCGCGTCGCCCCGCCCCGGAGCCCGGAGCCCGTCTGGAGTCGATGATGACCGCCCTGACCTCCCGCCAGGACCCGCCGACCGCCCCACCGCGCACGGGCCGGCGCCACCGGCCGTTCCTGACCGCCCTGCCCTACCTGATCCCGGCCGTCGCCCTGTACGGCTACTTCATCGTCTACCCGATGCTCGACTCGATCCGGCTGTCCTTCTACCGGTGGTCGGGCTTCCGCACCGAGACGCCCGAGTTCGTCGGGCTCGACAACTACCAGCGGTTGTTCACCGCGGACCCGGTGTTCTGGAAGGCGTTCGGCAACTCGGTCATCTGGGTCGTGCTGTCCCTGCTGATCCCGATGGTGCTCGGGCTGCTGCTGGCGCTCGGGCTCAACCGCCGGCTGGTCGGCCGCAACCTCATGCGGTCGGTCCTCTACATCCCGGCCGTGTTCGCGTCGATCACCGTCGCGGCGATGTGGCGGTGGATCTACAACCCGACGCTCGGCCTGGTGAACCAGGGCCTGGAGGCGGTCGGCCTCGGCAGCTGGGCGCAGTCCTGGCTCGGCGACCCGTCGATCGCGCTGTACTCGGTGTTCGCGGCCTCGGTCTGGCAGGCCGTCGGGTTCCCGATGGTGCTGTTCCTCGCCGGCCTGCAGTCGGTGCCGCCGGAGCTGGTCGACGCCGCGAAGATCGACGGCGCCGGGACGTGGCAGGTGTTCCGCAACGTGACCCTGCCGGCGCTGCGCCCGACCACGGTCGTCGTCGTGATCCTCACGATCATCAACTCGCTCAAGGTGTTCGACCTGATCGTCGGCATGACCGGCGGCGGCCCCGCGCAGTCGACGCAGGTGCTCGCGCTCTGGTCGTACACGCAGTCGTTCACCAACCACAGCTTCGGGGCGGGCGGCGCGGTCGCGACCGTGCTCCTCGTGCTGTCGCTCTGCCTGGTGGTGCCCTACCTGGCCTGGTCGATGAAGGGAGACGACAAGTGAGCGACAAGCTGGCCGTCCCGGTCGCCGTGACCCGCCGCGCGCGCCCCGTGACGGGCGCGCCGAGCACCGGCGCCGCCCGCCGCCGGCGGCGTGACTACGCGGGGATCGGGCTGTGGATCGCGCTCGTGCTGACCTCGCTGCTGTGGGCGCTGCCGTTCGTCATCATGTTCCTCACCTCGGTGAAGTCGACCGCGGACATCAGCAGCACCGCGCCGTGGTCGCTGCCGACGACGTGGGAGTGGGGCAACTACGCCGAGGCGTTCCGGGTCGGCTCCCTCGGCACCACCGGTCTGAACAGCCTGGTCATCTCGCTGATCAAGGTGCCGGTGGGCCTGTTCCTCGCCGCGGCCGCCGCGTTCGCGATCGCCCGGCTCCGGTTCCGGGCGCACCGGCTGGTGCTCGGGCTCATCGCGATCGGGTCGATGGTGCCGATCCAGATCGCGCTGGGCCCGCTGTTCAGCACGATGCTCTCGCTCGGCCTGCTCGACTCCCGGCCCGGCCTGCTGCTGCCGTACCTCGCGTTCGGCATCCCGTACGCCGTGTTCGTGCTCTACGGGTTCTTCCGGGCGATCCCCGACGAGCTCGAGGAGTCGGCCCGGCTGGACGGCGCCTCGACCTTCCGGATCTTCCTGCAGGTGATCCTCCCGCTGGCCAAGCCGGCGCTCGCGGCGCTGTTCATCCTGGACTTCGTCGGCACCTGGAACGAGTACGCCATGGCCACGACGCTGCTGCGGTCCCAGGACAACTGGACCGTGCCGCTCGCGGTGCAGAGCTTCTCCACCCAGCACGGCACCGACTACGGTCCGCTGAACGCGTTCATCATCCTGTCCGCGGTGCCCGTGGTGATCGTGTACCTGATGTTCCAGCGCTACTTCGTCCAGGGTGCCCTCGCCGGCGCCGTGAAGGGCTGACCACCATGAAGCGACGCGGCATCCTCAACGCCCCGCTGTCGGGGCACCTCGCCCGGCTCGGCCACACCGACCTCGTGGTCGTCGCCGACGCCGGGCTGCCGGTCCCGCCGCACGTCCCCGTCGTGGACCTCGCGGTGGTCCTCGGCCTGCCGGCCTTCACCGACGTGCTGGACGCGCTGCTCGACGAGGTCGTCGTCGAGCACGCGTGGATCAGCGCCGACGCCGAGGCCGGGCCGCCCGCGGGCTGGGTCGACGCCCGGCTCGCGGAGCCGGCGGAGCGGGTGCCGCACGACCGGCTGAAGGCGATGGTCGGCGACGCGCGGGTGGTCGTCCGGACCGGCGAGGCGACCGCCTACGCCAACGTCGTGCTGCGGTGCGGGGTGGCCTTCCCGGTCTGAGCCGCGCCGACGCTCACCCCCGGGGGGTGAGCGTCGCCGCGGGGCCCGCGGCCTACGGTCGAGCCACCGGGCGGTGCGGGCCCACCGCGGCCCGGCGCACGAGGGGGGCTCCGATGACCGACGCGCGCACCACCGCACGGGGCGCGGGCAGCGTCCTGGCGGCCACCTGCCTGTCGACGCTGGTGGTCAACGCCAACACCTCGGCGGTGAGCATCCTGCTCCCGGCGATCAGCGCCGACACCGGGACGTCGGTGGACACGCTGCAGTGGGCGGTCACCGGCTACTCGCTGGTCGGTGCCGCGGTCATCATCACCGCCGGCTCCCTCGGTGACGTGTTCGGCCGCAAGCGGGTGTTCCAGCTCGGGCTGCTGCTGTTCGTGCTCTCCTGCGTGCTGATCGCGCTGTCCCAGGACGGGGCCGGGGTCATCGTCGGCCGGCTCATCCAGGGCGCCGCGGGCTCGACGATCCTGGCGTGCGGGCTGAGCCTGCTGTCCGTCGCGAGCGACGGCGAGGACCAGCTCCGGTCGGTGTCGCTGTGGGGCGCCGCCGCGGCGGTCGGCGCCGCGGCGGGCCCGCTGGTCGGCGGCGTGCTGGTGGACCTGACGGGCTGGCAGGGGCTGTTCTGGATCGACGCGGGGGTCGGCGTCGTCTGCATGGTCATCACCTACCTGACCGTCGCCGAGTCGAAGGACCCGAACCGGTCGCGCACCATCGACTACCTCGGCACGGTCCTGGTCGCGCTGACCCTGGCCGCCCTGATCCTCGGCGTGAGCAAGAGCGGCGACTGGGGCTGGCTGTCCGCGGCCACGATCGGCTGCCTGGTGGTCAGCGTCGTCGCCGGCTGGCTGTTCGTCGTGGTCGAGAAGCGGGTCGCGGTGCCGCTGCTGGACCTGGCGCTGCTGCGCAACCGCGTCCTGGTCGGCGCGACGCTCGCGATCCTCATCGGCGCCGGCACGATCAACGGCCTGATGTACCTGCTCAGCCTCTACTTCCAGGACCCCGCCGCGCTGGGCTTCAGCTCCCTGCAGGCCGGGCTCGCGACGCTGCCCGCGACCGTCGGCCTCGTGATCGTGGCGCCCCTGGTGCCGCGGATGACCAAGCGGGTCGGCGGCCGGCAGGTCATCGGCGTCGGCTTCCTGCTGACCACGGCCGGGTTCGTGATCGTCGGGTTCGTCCAGGCCGGCTGGGGCTACGGGGCGTTCCTGCTGCCGCTGATCGCGATCGCGGTCGGGATGGGCCTGTCGAACGGGCCCTCGTCCTCCGCGGCGACCGCGGTCGTCCCCCAGGAGCAGGTCGGCTCGGCCTCCGGCGTCTCGAACATGGCCCGGTACGTCGGTGCGGCGGTCGCGACGGCCATCGCGGCGACCGTGTACGCGTCGGTGCGCGCCGACCGGACCGCCACCGGCTCGCCGCCGTCCGACGCGCTCGCGTCCGGGCTCGCCGCGGCGGCCTGGGTGATGGCCGTGCTGAGCGCGCTCGGCATCCTGCTCGCGGTGGTCGCGATCCGGCGGCACCGCGCGGCGCAGGGCACGGTGCAGGACGCGGCCGCGGCCGCCGCCGCGCACCTCATCACGCTGCCGACCTCCGCCGCCGGGGCGGTGTCGCGGACCGCCGCCGGCCCCGCGGCCCGCCCCGCGCCCGCCGCCGGCGACCGGCCGGCACCCACCACCCCGGGAGAGCCCTCGTGACCACCACGTCACCCGCCCCGTTCACCCGCGGCGACTACGCCGCCCGCATGGCCCGGGTCGTCGCCGACGCCGGCGCCGCCGGGCTCGACGGGGTGCTCGTCACCCCCGGCCCCGACCTGGTGTGGCTCACCGGGTACCAGCCGACGGCGATCACGGAGCGGCTGACCCTGCTGGCGCTCACCGCGGACCGCGAGCCCACGCTGGTCGTGCCCCGGCTCGAGCGCCCCGACGCGGAGGGCGCCGCGGGGACGGCGGCCACGGCGGTCGTCGACTGGGTGGACGGCGCCGACCCGTACGCGGCCGCGAGCGCCGTGCTCCGCGACGGCGCCCGGTACGCCGTGTCCGACAGCGCCTGGGCGCTGCACCTGCTCGGGCTCCAGGCGGCGCTGCCCGGCACCGGGTTCTACGCCGTCACCGACCGGCTGCCGATGCTGCGCGCCGTGAAGGACCCCGACGAGCTCGCGCGCCTCGCCGCGGCCGGGGCCGCCGCCGACGCGACGTACGAGCAGATCCTGCACGTGCCGTTCGCCGGCCGCCGGGAGACCGACGTCGCCGCCGACCTCGCCGACCTGCTGCGCGAGCACGGGCACGAGCAGGTCGACTTCACCGTGGTCGGGTCGGGGCCCAACGGGGCGAACCCGCACCACGAGGCGGGCACCCGGGTCATCGAGGACGGCGACTGCGTGGTGCTCGACTTCGGCGGGCTGCTGGCCGGCTACGGCTCGGACACCAGCCGGACCGTCAGCGTGGGCGAGCCCGGCGCGGAGGTCAGCCAGGTGCACGAGGTCGTGCGGCTCGCGCAGCAGGCCGGGGTCGACGCGGTGCGGCCGGGCGTCGCCTGCCAGGACGTCGACCGGGCCGCGCGGGCCGTGATCGCCGACGCCGGGTACGGCGAGCGGTTCATCCACCGCACCGGGCACGGCATCGGCGTCACCACGCACGAGCCGCCCTACGTCGTCGAGGGCGAGGAGCTGCCGCTCGTGCCGGGGATGTGCTTCTCGGTCGAGCCCGGGGTGTACCTGCCCGGCCGGTTCGGGGTGCGGATCGAGGACATCGTCACCGTCACCGCGGACGGGGTGCGGCGGCTGAACACGACCTCCCGCGAGCTGCGGGTCGTCGGGTGAGAGCGACGCGGCGCCGTGCCGGCGTCGCGCGGGGGTGCGGGAGGAGCACGTTGTGGACCTGAGCGAGCGGGTGGCCGAGCAGATGCCGCGCGTCCGGAGCGAGCTGGCCGAGCTGGTGGCGATCCCGTCGGTCGCCGACCCCCGGCAGTTCCCGCCCGAGGCGTGCGCCCAGGCGGCGCGGTGGGTGGCCGACGCCTTCCGGGACGTCGGGTTCGCCGACGTCGCGCTGCACCGCACGGCCGACGGCAGCGACGCGGTCGTCGGCTCGCGCCCCGCCGCCGACCCCGGCGCGCCGACCGTCCTGCTGTACGCCCACTACGACGTGCAGCCGCCGCTCGACGACGCGGCCTGGCGGACGCCGCCGTTCGCGCTGACCGAGGCCGGCGGGCGCTGGTACGGCCGCGGCGCCGCCGACTGCAAGGGCAACATCCTCATGCACCTGGCGGCGCTCCGGGCGCTCGGCGACGACGTCCCCGTGCACCTCAGGCTCGTCGTCGAGGGCTCCGAGGAGCAGGGCACCGGCGGGCTCGAGGACTTCGTGCCGCGGAACGCCGACCTGCTGCGGGCCGACGCGGTGCTGGTGTGCGACACCGGCGACGCCGCCGTCGGGGTGCCGGCCGTGACCGTCAGCCTGCGCGGCATGGTGAACGTGGTCGTGCGGGTCGACGCGCTGCCCACCGAGCTGCACTCCGGGATGTTCGGCGGCCCCGCCCCGGACGCGCTCGCCGCGCTCATCGCGGTGCTGGCGTCGCTGCGGTCCGCCGACGGCGACACCACGGTGCGGGGCCTCGACCACGGGCAGACCTGGCCCGGCGCGCCCTACGACCCGGACACCTTCCGCGCCGACGCGCAGGTGCCCCCCGGGGAGGCGCTGCTCGGGTCCGGGACGGTGTCGGACATGCTCTGGGCCCGGCCGGCGCTGACCGTCCTGGGCATCGACTGCCCGCCCGTGGTCGGGTCGACCGCCGCGATCGTGCCGCGGGCCGCCGCCCGGCTGAACCTGCGCATCCCGCCGGGCACCGCGCCCGCCGACGCGCTGGCCGCCCTCACCGCGCACGTCACCGAGGCCGCGCCGTGGGGGGTCGCGGTGACCGTCGACGTGGAGGCGACCGGCTCCCCGTTCCGCGCCGCCACCGACGGGCCGGCCTACGAGGCCATGCGCACCGCCATGCGGGAGGCGTTCGGCCGGGACATGGTGCTGCTCGGGCAGGGCGGGTCGATCCCGCTGTGCACCGTGTTCGCCGAGACCTACCCCGACGCGGAGATCCTGCTGCTCGGCGTCGAGGAGCCGCAGGCGCTGATCCACGCGCCCAACGAGAGCGTCGACCCCCGGGAGATCGAACGGCTCGCGACGGCGGAGGCGCTGTTCCTCCAGCGGTACGCGGGGCGAGGTTGAGACCGAGGTCCCTGGCGGTCGCCGGATGCATCCGATAGGGGGAAGGCCCTGCTGAGGGCGGTGCGCCCTGTCGTACGGTGACGGCATCCCGCACGCCGCCGCGACCCGACCGGGTCCGTCCTCGGCCTGCGCCGACCCCCGACGGGACCCTCCACGCATGCGCCGCACCCTCACCGCCCCGGTCCTCGCGCTCGCCCTGGCGGCCGCACCGGTCCTGGCGGTCGCCGCTCCCGCGGCCGCCGCCGCGCCGACCGCGACCGTCGTCGTCGCCGAGTCGCTGCTGGCCATCGGCAGGACGTCGGTGGTCACGATCACCTTCTCCGAGCCGGTCACCGGGTTCGACACGGGCGACCTCGTGGCCGACGGCGGCACGATCAGCAACCTGGCGACGTCGGACAACGTGACCTTCACCGCGCTGCTCACGCCCGAGCCCGACGTCGTGGTGGGGAACGGCGCGGTCGTGGTGGCCAACCACGGCGTCGTCGACGGCTCGAACGTCCCGGGGACCGGGACCAGCCGGTCGAACGCGTACTGGGTCGACACCGTGCGGCCCGTCGGGACCATCACGCTCGGCAGGACGAGCCTGCGCATCGGCGACACCGCGACCGTCACCGTCGCGTTCGACGAGGCGGTCACCGCGTTCACCGCCGCCGACCTCGTCGTCCAGGGCGGCACGGTCAGCGGCCTGTCGAGCAGCGACGGCGGCATCACCTGGACCGCGACGCTCACGCCCGCGGCCGACGTCACCGCGACCGGCCAGGTCATCACCCTCGCCAACGGCGCCGTCGCGGACCTGGCCGGCAACACGGGCGCCGGCACCAGCACCTCCCCCGCGTACTCCGTGGACACCCAGCGGCCGACCGCGAGCATCGCGAGCAGCGTCGCCACGGTCCGCGCGGGCGAGACCGCCACCGTCGTCGCCACCTTCTCGGAGCCGGTGTCCGCACCGACCGGGCCCGGTCTCGCGGCGACCAGCGGCACGCTCACCCCCGCGACCAGCGCCGACGGCGGCCTCACCTGGACGTCGACCTTCACCCCCGCCCCGGGCGTGCGCGGGACGGCCGCGCTCACCCTGGACCTGTCGACCGTCACCGACGCGGCGGGCAACGTCGGCTCCGGGACCACGATCGGACCGGTCCTCGACGTGCGCACCGTGCCGCTCACCGCGACCGTCGACGTGTCGGGGCCGCGCCTGACGAGCACGACGACCGCGCGCCTCACCGTCACGTTCTCCGAGCCGGTGGCCTCGGGCGTCGCCGCCGCCCTGCGCACCCCCGGCGCCACGCTCGGCGGACTGGGCACCGCCGACGGGGGCCTCACCTGGACCGGCACGCTCACCGGCGCCCCCGGCACCGAGTCCGCGGCCGCCGCGGCCACCCTCGACCTCACGGCGCTCCGCAGCGCGGACGGC
>NZ_SZYE01000048.1 GCF_005239125.1 Cellulomonas hominis
CCCGCTCCGCGACGACGAAGAACGTCAGCCGCTCCCCCGGCGGCACCGCCACCGCCCAGGCGCCCGCCGTCCGGCAGCCGGCGGACCGGCGGGCGAGCACCGCGTCGTACCGCACGGCCCCGGGCGGCACGGCCCGCACCCGCAGGTGGTCGACCGCGAGCGCCGTGTCACCGGCACCGCGGACCTCGACCGTGTGCGCGCCCGCGGTCAGCGGCAGGACCACGTCCGCCCGGCCGGTGTACCGCGGCTCCAGGGTCGCGGACAGGTCCAGCGCGACCGGCGCGCCGCCGTCGACCCGCAGCTCGGCGCGCCCGGGCACCCCGGCGGTGCCGTAGCCGAGGCCCACCGCGTGGCGCCCCGCCGCGGGCACGAGCACGTCGAACGACACCGAGCCCGAGCCGGGCGCGAGTGCCACGGACACCGGCCCGGTGCCGTGGTAGTGCTGCGGGTCGTCGCCGTGCCGGACCAGCGCGCCGTCGGTCACGCGCGCCGGGTCGACGCCGACGGTGACCTGCCACGGCCCCCGCGGGTCGCCCGCGTCCTGCGCGTCGCCGGGGTGCTGCGCGTCGCCGGGGTGCTGCCCGTCGCCGACGGGCACCAGGTCCACCCGGCGGACCGCCGCCGCGTCCCCGCCGGCGAGGCGCAGCACCGCCACGCCGTCCGGCCCGGCCGTCAGCACGTCGTCGGCCTCGACCGGGGGCTGCTCCAGCACGCCCTGGTACCCGCTCCACGCCGCGACCGCGACCCGCCGCCGGTACCGCGCGCCGGGCGCGAGCCCGGTCACCGTCAGCTCCACGTCGTCCGCGGTGCCGCCGACCAGGGCGGTCGCCGCCCCCTCGTCGTCGACCGCCGCGAGCACCCGCAGCGAGTCGCGGACGCCCGGGTGCGGCACGGTCGCCGCGACGGTCTCGCCGCGCAGGGACGCGTACCAGTGCAGCAGCCACCACCCGGCGTTCGGCCGCGCGGCCCCGACGGCCTGGTCGTCCAGGTTCCCGGCGAGCGTCCAGTACGCCAGGTCGGCGTCCACCTTGGTGCTCTCGAACGCCTCCGCCCAGAGCAGCAGCGGCGCCGGCACCGACATGTCCCGCCGGTTGCCGTACTCGTCGACGGTCACCGGCCGGGCGTCCAGCCCGAGCTCGCGCTCCAGCGCCCGCAGGTGGTCCAGGTGCGCCCGGTAGGTCTCCGTCGTGCGCGGCTGGAGCTCGTGCCAGGACACGACGTCCGGGAGCGTGCCGTGGTCCCGGGCGTGGGTGAGCACGTCCCGGACCCGGCGCGGGTGGTAGTCCGCCTCGTTGGGTCCCGCGACCCTGCCGCCGGGGTGCTCGGCGCGGATCACCGCGACCGCCGCGTCCCAGTCGGCCAGGAACCGGTCGCGCCCCGCGGCGGACCAGTCGGCGTACCAGATCCAGTCCGGCTCGTTGAACGGCACCCACACCAGCCGGTCCCGCTCCGGGTGGCCGGCGGTGGCGCGCACGGCGTCCCGGAGCACGTCGAGGTACGCGGCGATGCCGACCTCCTCGTACGGCCACTGCCGCAGCGCGTCCTGGACGTACACGTACACGTCCTCGCCCCCCGCCGCGACGAACCCGTCGAGCAGCTCGAGGGCGTCGCCGCCCGGGTGCTGCAGACCGCCGGGCGACTTCTGCGCCACGGTCCGCGGCCGGACGCCGGCCAGCAGCGCGGGCGCCGGGACACCGGGCTCGACCAGGCCGTAGAGCATGCCGGTCGCCCCGCCGTGCACCGTGCCGGTGCGCTCCGCCAGGTCGACGCGCGCCCGCTGGACCGGGGCGCCGCGGGTCAGCCGCAGCGTCCGGGCGGCCGGCTCGTCCCCCGCGGCCCCGACCGTGAGCACCGCGCGGTCGGCGTCCCACGTCGCGGCCCACGTGGCGAGCCGCGTCGGGAACGTCGTCGTGACCACCAGGTCGTGCCCGGCGTGCTCCGGCAGCGGCACCTCGACCGTCGCCGGGGCACCGGGGCGCCGCCAGAGGGTGAGGTGGGTGGCGCCGGCGGCGTCGACCGCCGCCGCGACCCAGGGTGCGGACCACTGCTCGACGCCGAGCGGCCACCGCGCGTGCCCGGTCGCGACGTCCGCGCGCAGCCGCTTGTGCGCGGCCACCGCCTCGGCGACCAGCGAGCGCTGCGCCGGGGACATCGCGTCGACGCGGCCGGACAGGTACATCCGGCCGAGCATCCCGGTGCACAGCGTGAACGCGATCCCCTCGTCGGACATCTCCGGCTGCGGGTACGCCCAGCTCCCGGCCTGCTCGGGCAGCATCGCCAGCGGCGCGGACGCCGCGATCGGCGGGTACGCCAGCGGGTCCTGCTGGTCGGAGGTCGACTGCAGCGGCAGCAGCCGGAGCAGCTCCGGGTCCGCCCGCATGGCGCCCGACGAGCAGTTCTCCAGGACCAGGTCCGGGTGCCGCCGCAGGACCCCCTCGAGCCAGTCGCGGTGCGCCGCGGCGTGCCCGACCAGACCGTCCGCCGGGCTGTCCGAGCCGACGTCCGTCCCGGCGACCGGGTTGACGTTGTAGTCCAGCTTGAAGAACCCGACGCCCATCGCGACCAGCCGGTCCACGGCCTCGTCGACGTGCGCGCGCGCCGCGGGGTGCCGCAGGTCCAGGTGGTACCGGCCGTGCTCGACGAGCCGCTCGCCGTTGCGCTGCAGGAACGCGTCCGCGGGCAGCAGGTCGGCGACCGGGCTGCTGACGCCGACCACCTCGGGCTCCAGCCACAGGCCCGGCACCAGACCGCGGTCCGCGATGTGGTCGAGGAGCGCCTGCAGGCCGCCCCCGGGGAACCGGGTGGTCGACGGCTGCCAGGCGCCGACGCTCCACCACCAGCCGTCGGTGTCGTCGTACCAGCCGCAGTCGATGCAGAACACCTCGGCACCCGCGTCGGCCGCGGCGTCGACCAGCGGCCGCACCTTCTCCGTCGTCGGGTCGCCCATGAGCGTGTTCATGTAGTCGTTGAACACCACCCGCAGCCCGGCGTTGTCCGGGTGCGGGCGGCGGACCGCCCGGCGCACGCCGGTCAGCCCCGCCGCGGCGGCGTCCAGGTCGGTGCCCACGGCGACCGCGACCGCCGGGGAGACGTGCTCCTCACCCGGTTCCAGCACGCGGCTCCAGCCGTGGTCGAGGTCGGTCGGGCCGGACAGCGCCAGGTACGCGCCGGCCACGTGCTCGCCGACCTCCCAGCGCCAGCCGGCGGTGGACTCGACCTGCCAGGCCCAGGCCCCGGGGCCGCCGCGCGCGGCGAGCACGCCGACCGGCTGCGCCTCGCCCGTGGACCACAGGCCCCGCGAGGCCCGGGACAGCGTGCCGCGCGCGCCGCCGTGGGAGGCGACCCGCACGTCGGGGACGCCGGCCGCCCGCAGCGGCAGGGTGCGCCACCGGCTCTCGCCGACCCACTGGTTGTCGGCCAGGCTGATCTCCAGCGCGTCGGGGTCACCCGTGCCGCCGGCGCCCACCGCGAGCGCGAGCGGGGCGACGGCGAGCAGCCGCCGCGGGCCGGGGGCGTCGTCCGTCACGGTGGTGGTCGCCCGGGCGCGCACCGCCGCGACGCCGTCCCACAGCTCCAGCCGCAGCGCGACCCGCAGGGAGCCGCCCTCCTCCGCCTGGTCGACGACCAGCACCTGGCGGTCGCCGTCCCGGTCCAGCCGGTGCCCGGCGTACCGCAGCCGGGCGCTGACCGTGCCGCCGGACAGCCGGTCGGCCGCGGGCGTGCGGCCGGCGTCGACGGTGACCACCTCGACGGCGGGCTGCGACGGGGGCAGGTCGTGGTGCGCCGCACCGGGCGCGCCGAGCCGCAGGACCCGGACCGGTGCGTCGGGGGCGTGCGCGAGGACGACCTCGACCACGTCGTTCGCGAGGGTGACGGTCCCGGCGGCGACGGTGGTGCCGGGGTTCAGGTCGGCGCTCACTTGACCGCCCCCGAGGTGACGCCGGAGATGATCCGCCGCTGGGCGACGGCGAACACGATGATCATGGGCAGGCTCATGAGGACCACGTAGGCGAAGATCAGGTTCCAGTTGTTGACGTACTGGGCCGCGCTCGCGACCTTGTACAGGTTCAGGGGCAGCGTGGTGGTGTCCCCGCCGCCGAGGACGAAGAACGTGTAGAAGACCTCGTTCCAGATGGACAGCGTGGTCAGGATGGCGGCCGTCGCGATCACCGGGCGCAGCATCGGCAGCACGATCCGGGTGAACAGCTGGAACGGCGTCGTGCCGTCCAGGCGGGCGGCCTCCTCGAGCTCGATCGGCAGGTTCCGCACGAAGCCGGTGACGAAGAAGATCACCGTGCCCATGAACATGCCGGTGTACACGCCCACCATGCCGGGAGCGGTGCCCTGCAGGCCGAGGCTCCGCACGGTGAGCACGGTGGTGATCACGGCGGGCGGCAGCACGATGCTCGAGATGCCCACCGTGTACAGGACCGCGTTCCACCGGCCGGTGCGCCGGGCGAGCACCCAGGACGCGGCCGAGCCGAGCACCAGCAGCAGGACGACGGCCGGCACGGTCACCAGCAGGCTGCCGCCGAGCGCGAGCAGCACCTCGCCCTGGTCGATCACCTGCCGCAGGTTGTCGCCGAGGGCGAGCTCGGTCGGCAGGCTCAGGTCGGGGCGGGCGGCCTCGGCGGTGGTCTTCGACGCCGTGACCAGGACGAGCCAGAGCGGCACGCCGACGACGACCGCCGCGAGCAGCACCACGACGACGTCGTGCAGGACGCGGCCGGCGGTGCGGCGGCCGGGGGTTCCCCCGCGGCGGCGGTCGACCGCGCGGCGGGTCGTCGCGGCCGGGGCGGCCAGGGTGGCGGGCGTGGCGGTCACAGGACGTTCTCCCGGCGGCGCAGGTACAGGATCACGGGCAGGGCGACGATCACCACGGTCAGGAACAGCACCAGGCTCATCGTCGTGGCCTGGGCGTACAGGCCCTGGCCGAACGTGCGGAAGATGAAGATGTTCAGCAGCTCGGTGCTGCGGGCGGGGCCGCCGTTGGTCAGCGCGGTCGCCGTGTCGAAGCCGTTCATCGATCCGAGCAGCGCGGTCGCGACGTTGAACGTCACCGCGGGGGCGAGCAGCGGGAACCGGACGCTCCACAGCGTCCGCCACCACGAGGCGCCGTCGATCCGCGCCGCCTCCAGCACGTCGGTCGGCATCGTCTTGAGGCCGGCCATGAAGATCAGCATCGACAGGCCCATCCACTTCCAGGCCTGCACCACCGAGACCACGACGATCGTCCAGGTCGTGCTCCCGAGCCACGCGATCGAGACGTCCGTGCCGGTCAGCGCGCCGAGCACGCCGTTCAGCGCGCCGTCCGGGCGCAGCAGGGCCTGGAACACGTAGCCCACGGCCAGCGGCGACAGCAGCACCGGCAGGAAGAACACGATCCGCGCGCCCCGGTTGACCCGGGTGTCCCCCTCCAGCAGCAGCGCCAGCACGAAGCCGAACCCGTTCTGCAGCAGCGCGACGAGCAGCGCCCACACCAGCGTCACCCGCAGCGACGACAGCAGCGAGCCGTCGGCGAACAGCCGCTGGAAGTTCTGGGTGCCGACGAAGCCGAAGCCCTGCTTGAAGGCCGACCAGTCGGTGAAGGCGTAGACGAAGTTGAGCAGCGTCGGCACCAGGAAGAACACCAGCAGCGCGGCGAACGCCGGCCACAGCATCCAGGACGGGTACGAGACGGCGCGGCGCCGGCGCGAGGCCGGGGCCGCCGCCCGCCCGGCCGCGGCGTGCGCGGTCCGGGCGGGCGCGGGTGCGGTGGTCGCCATCGGCTCAGAAGCCCTCGGCGCCCTGGGCCTGCGCGAGCTGCGCGAACTGCTGCTGCGTCGCGTCGGCCACCTGCTCCGGCGTCATCTCGCCGTACAGCAGCGAGGCCAGGTTGATGTACAGGTCGGGGTTGGCGATGGCGAGCGACTGCATCGAGCCCACCGAGTCGCCGAGCGAGGCCGCGATGTCCTGCGCCAGCTGCGGGACCGTGTCCGGGTTCGGGACGTCGGTCTCGATGGACACGAGTCCGCCGTCCTCGATGTACGTCGGGTAGTAGTCCGTCATCAGGAACGTGAGGAACTGCTTGGCCGCGGCCTCGCGCTCCGCGTCGCCGGTCCTGAACGCGACGACGCCGTTCTTGTTGTCCGGGATCGTCGTGGCGACGGTGCCGTCCCTCGAGACCGGGAACCAGCCGAGCGTGTCGTCGATCTGCGCCGCGTCGTACTGGGTGAGCAGCTGCTCCAGCAGCGCGTTCACCTGGAGCGCCATGGCGCCGTCCCCGGCGAAGAGGTGGGCGGACTGGTCCTCGAACGTCGCGGTCCGCAGGTCGTCGTTGTACAGGCCCTCGTCGACCATCCCCTGGTAGGTCGTGATGGCGTCGATGATCGGGCTGTCCGTGAACGCCGTCTCCCCGGCGTTCACCTCGTCCCACAGCCCGTCCTGGGCCGCCTCCGCCAGCTGCATCTGCACCGCCCACTGGGTCGGCCACTGCGCGCCGCCGGCCTCGACGAACGCGGTGCCGCCGCCGGCCTGGATCGTGCGGGCGACGTCGAGCATCTCGTCCCAGCTCTGCGGCAGGTCCGTGATGCCGTGCTGCGCGAAGACCGCCTTGTTGTAGTACACGCCCATCACGGACGGCGAGGACACGATCGCCGCGTACCGGGTGTCGTCCACGAAGCCGGCGATGTCGCGCACGGCGGGGTCCATGGCGTCGAGCCACGGGGCGTCGTCGAGCGGCAGCAGGTTCGCGGGCGCCTGGAGCGCGGTGAGCATGCTGGTGGTCGGCTGCCAGGACGCGAGGTCCGGGATGTCGCCGGTGGCCACGCGGGTCTGCAGGTTCTGCTCGTAGGGGTCCGGGTACGTGACGCGCTTGATCGTCGCGCCCGTCTCCTCCTGGAACGCCTCGATGGCGCCGTCCAGGGGTCCGCCGGCGGTGCCGCCGCCGAAGGTGATCGTCACGCCGGACAGGTCCGCCGTGGCGTCGTTCCAGGTCGTGGCGGCGTCGTCGCCGCCCTCGCTGCCGCTGCTGCTGCCGAGGTCGCCGCCGGCGCAGCTGGTCAGCAGCAGGGCGGCGCCCGCCGCGGCCGCTACGGCCAGCGTCCGGGCAGATCGGGTCGCGCGCATGGTTCTCCGTCCGTCGTCATCGTTGTCGAGGCACTCGCCGGCTGCGTCCGTCGCTGGAGGCACCGGCCGGGCCGCGCGACGCCGGGGGGTCACCCTTGCGCGTCTGTGAAATCGCTATCACGCGGCGTGATAACGCTATCAGGCAGCGACGGGCGCGACAAGCACCCTGCCGCTCCGGCGACACCCTGCTCCGTGCTGTCCCGGCTGCGGGTCCCGCGCTCCCCGTTTTCACCGGGCAGGCCGCAGGCCGCCCCGCCGCCGGGAGGGCGGCGGGACGGCCTCGGGTCGCGGGCGACCCCGGGCTCAGACCTCCTTCCCGTGCCCGCGACGCCGCGCCAGCACGAGGGCGGCGCCGGTCAGCGCGAGGGCGAGCGCGAGACCGCCCAGGGGGCCGGCCGCGGACCCGGTGGTCGCCAGCGCCGCCGGGCGTGGCCGCTCGGCCCCCCCGGCAGCCAGGACGCCGGATCGGTGCACGACCTCCCGCGCGGCGGGCGGCGGCGGGACGTCGAGATCAGCCACGGCGACCGGGTCCGCGGGCGGACCGACCGGGTCCGCGGGCGGGTCGGCAGGCGGGTCGACCGGCGGGACGACCGGCTCGGCCGGCGGGTCGGCGGGCGGGTCGGCCCGGTAGACGTAGACCACCTCCGTGGTCGACGCGGTCAGGTCGCCCGCGGCGTTCGCCGGCATCGCGACCAGCGTGTACCCGTCGAACGACTTCCGCTCCGACGTGTACGGCTCGCCGACCACCCCGGTGCCGCGGTACTCGTCCGCGAGCGGGGTGCCGTCCTCGGTGACCCACCGGACGATCAGGTCGGCCGGTGCCGCCGGGGGCGGGTCCTTCCGGTACACGTACACGACCTCGGTGCTGCCGTCCGTGTACCGGCCGGACGCGTTCCCCGGGGTCTCGACGAGGGTGTAGCCCGGGACGTCCGCCGGGGAGGTGCCGTACGGCTCGTCGACGGCGCCCTCGGTGCGCTCGCTCGGGGCGATCTCCCGGCCGTCCTGGTCCACGTGCCGGACGACGACCTCGCCGGGTACCGGGGCGGGTGCCGGCCGGTAGACGTAGACGACCTCGGTGGTCCCGTCCTGCAGCGTGCCGTCCTGGTTCGCGGGCAGCGCGACCAGCTCGTAGCCGGGCACGTCCACGGGGGCGGTGCTGTAGGGGTCCCCGACCGCGCCGTGGGTCGTGTAGCCGTCGGCGACCGGGGTCCCGGACTCGTCCACGTACCGCACGACCAGGTCCGCGGGGACCGGCGCCGGGTCCTCGAAGGTCACGGTCGCGGAACCCGGGGCGTCCAGCCCCCGCCGCACGACGATGTCGGCCGCCCCGTTGACGTAGGTGCCCGCCACCGCCGCCGTGACGTCCACGGAGATCGTCAGCGCGTGGTCGCCGGGCGCCAGGTCCCCGCCGGTCACACCGATCGTCGTGCCGCCCGGCTCGGCGACGACCGTCGCGGCGCCGTCGACGACGAGGTTCGGCTCCGCCGCGACGACCAGGCCCGCAGGCAGGGCGTCGGTGAACGCCCAGCCCTGCTTGCCCGCGAGCTCGGCGGTGTTGGTGACGGTGAACGTGAGCCGCACGGGCGCACCGGTGACGGCGTGCGCGGGGGCGAACTCCTTGTCGAGCTGCGGGGTGACGTCGAGGATCGTGATGTCGTCGAACGCGCCGTCGTTGCCCAGGTGCGCCGAGGTCATGTTCCGGACCACGACGCCGAACTCACCGCCCTCGTAGAGGAAGGACCGGTCGGACGCGAACCGGCCGGCGCGGACCGCCTCCCCCGACCCCGGGGTGAGCGCGGTGACGTCGACCTGCACCGAGCGCGGGTCGGTGAGCGGGTCGATGGGTGTCGTGGTCAGCGGGGTCTCGACGCCGGCGCGGTCGACGAAGAGCATGAGCTGCGGGTTCTCGCGGTTCCTGGGCGCACCGGTCGCGGCCGGGTTCTTCGCGTTGGTCGCGGCCGCGGACATCGAGAACGCCAGGAACCGGCCCTGCGCGTCCGCGAGGGCGATGTCCTCGACGGTGCGGAACATGACCTGGCCACCGGGCGGCGGGGTGCCGGTGCTCTGGGTGTAGGCCGAGATGACCGTGTTGGTGCGGGCGGCACCCGCGGGCGTGCCGTTGATCCGCCCGATCGCCTCGGCGAGCTGCCGGAGCGTGTTGAACGCGGTCTCCTGCGTGCCGTTCTGGGCCCCGGTGCCGTCGGCGGGGTACGCCGTGTTGTCCCACGACAGCACCATGCCGTTCGCCTTGACGTTGTCGATCCAGTAGGGGTCGGCCGTGTAGTGCGCGCCGGTCGCGCTCACGTAGTCCGGCAGCATCGTCCGCCGGCCGGTGTCGGGCGCCTGCTCGAAGTCCTCGTGGAAGACCACCGGTGCGGGCCCCGGGACGCCGGGGGCACCGGGGGCGGCGTGCCCGGGTCCCGCTCCGGCGAGGACGAGGGCGACGGTCATCGCGGCGACGACCCCGGTGGCCGTCGCGGTGCGGGGTGCGGGTCGGTTGCTCATCGGGCTGCTCCCTTGCGGTGTGCGGCGATGGGCAGAGCAGCGTATTTCAGCGACCACAACCACCGTCAGGACCAACGTCCTCATGCGTAGCGGGTCCTCGACCTGGTTGGATGTGCACCGTGCCGATCCCCCGCGAGCCCATGCCCCTGACCAGGACCCCGATGCGCGACGAGGTCTACGCCGCGCTGGTGCACCGGGTCATCACGGGAGAGCTCGCCCCCGGGAGCCGGCTGGACGACGAGGAGCTCCAGCGCCTGACCGGCACCTCCCGGGCTCCCCTGCGCGAGGCGCTCAACCAGCTCGCCGCCGTCGGGCTCGTCGACGTCGCGCCCCGGCGGTCCACCCACGTCACGCGGCTCGACGGGCGCGCGTCGCGCGAGTCGCTGGAGATCGACGGCGCGGTCCTCGCCCAGTCGCTCGCCGAGGTCGCGACCCGGCTGGACGACGGGCTGCGCGCGACGCTCGAGCGCCTGCGGACGACCGTGCTCGCCGATGCCGGCAGCTACCGCGAGGCGGCCCGGCGGGACGGCCTGCGTCCCCTGCTGGACGCCGTCGTCGCCGGCACCGGCAACCCCGAGTACGCCCGCATCTCCTCGTCGGTCGGACCCGTCGCGCACCGCTTCGCCGCGCTGCACGCCGACGACCTCGGGCCGGCCCACCACAGCGGCATGCGGGCCGCGGTCGACGCCGCGCTCGCCGGCGACGCGGAGGGCGCCCGCGCGGCGTGGCTGACCCTGGTCGACGCGCTCGTCGCGGACACCGCGATGACCGGCGAGAGCGACCACCCGCCCACCCCGCCGTCGGCCCCGACCCTGCGGCAGCGGACCGCCGACGCGATCGAGCAGGCGATCCAGGACGGGACGCTCGGGCCGGGCGAGACGCTGCGCGAGTCGGAGCTCATGGTCTGGCTCGGGGTCTCGCGCACGCCGGTGCGGGAGGCGCTGGCCGCGCTCGCCCGGGACGGCCTCGTCGTCCAGGCGCACCACCGCCCGGCGCGCGTCGCGGAGTCGACGCCCGCCGGCCTGCGGCACCTCCTGCGGGCGCTCGGCGTGCTGCGCGGGCTGGCGGTCCGGCTGACCGTCGAGGCCGACCCCGACGGGCTGGTGACCGCGCTCGCCGCGCTCGAACCGTGGACGGTCGGCCCGACCCCGGACGACGCCGTCCGGGCGACGCTCCGGCTGACCTCGGCCGTCGACGCCCGCTGCCCCAACCGGCTGCTCGTCCGGCACGCCTCGACGCTCGCCGCCCGCACCCGCTGGTCCGTGGCGCACCACCCGGCGCGGCTCGACACGTCGGACCCGGCGCTGGTCGGCCTGCTGCGCGACGCGGCGGCCGCGGGTGACGCGGACGCCGCCGAGCGCGCGGTGCTGTCGGCGTACACGGCGACCGCACCGGCCGGCTGATCCCCCGGCGGCGCGGGGCCGCCGCCCGGTGCGCAACCTCCGCGCGCCCCGTGGACGCCCGTCGACCGCCCCGCGCCCGCGGGCTAGCGTGCGGCGGGTGGCACGCACCTACTCGCACGTCGTCATCGGGGCCGGGGCCGTCGGCTCGGCCGCCGCGTACTGGCTCGCCCGCGCGGGCGCCGAGCGGGTGCTCGTCGTCGAGCAGTTCGACCTGGTCAACTCGCTCGGCTCGTCCGGCGACCACTCGCGGATCATCCGGCGGTCCTACCACCGGCCCGAGTACGTGCGCCTGACCGATGCCATGTTCGCCGCGTGGGACCGGGTGGAGCAGGAGTCCGGTCTCCGGGTGCTCACCCGCACCGGCGGGCTGGACCTCGCCCCGCCGAGCCCGGACGGCACGGACCGGCTCGCCGTGTTCCGCGACGCGATGGCCGCCGGTGGCGCGCGGTTCGAGGACCTGTCGACCGCCGACCTGCGCGCCCGGTACCCG
The DNA here is from genome assembly GCF_005239125.1 of Cellulomonas hominis. Lineage (GTDB taxonomy): Bacteria > Actinomycetota > Actinomycetes > Actinomycetales > Cellulomonadaceae > Cellulomonas > Cellulomonas hominis_A. The sequence continues at coordinate 11,506 of NZ_SZYE01000048.1, forward strand.
CAGTGGCGGGTCCCGGACGGCACCACGGCGCTGCACCAGGCGGACGCGGGGCTGATCGACATCCGGCGGTCCGTCTCGGCGCACACGTCGCTCGCCCTGGCCGCCGGCGTCGAGTTCTGGCCGCACACCCGGGTCACCGGGGTCGACGTCCGCGCGGGCGGGGTCACCGTCCGGACCTCCGCGGGCGACGTCGACGCGGGCGGGCTGGTCGTCGCCGCGGCGTCCTGGCTCGGCGACCTCATGCCGGACCTCGGGCTCGACTTCCGGCTGACGCTGTCCGAGGAGCAGGTCGACTACGTCGCGTCGTCCCGGCTCACCGACTTCACGCCCGAGAGGTTCCCGATCTGGGTGTGGCACGGCGACGAGGTGATGTACGGCTTCCCGGTGTACGGCGAGGCGGGCGTCAAGATCGCCCGGGACATGCGCGGGCACTTCGTCACCAGCGAGGGCCGCACCCACCGCCCCGACCCCGTGACCACCGAGCGCTCCCGGGAGTTCCTCGCCCGGCACCTGCCGGCGGCGGCCGGGCCCGCGCTGCGCAGCGCGGTGTGCGTCTACGACATGCCGCCGGACCGCGAGTTCGTGCTCGACACCGTGCCCGGGCACCCGCACGTCGCCGTGTTCAACGGCGCGGGGCACGGCGGCAAGTTCGCGAGCCTGGTCGGCTCGGTGCTCGCCGACCTCGTCACCGCGGGGTCGACGGCGCACGACATCGCGGCGTTCGCGCTCACCCGGCCCGCGATCACCGACCCGGGGTACGCCGCGGACTTCGGCCTGCACGCCTGACGTCGCGGGCGCCCGCGGTCAGCCGCGGCGCACGGCGTACCGCAGCCAGAGCGTCCCGTTGCCGAACCCGCGCTGCTCCAGGAGCTCCAGGTCGAGCGGCACGTCCTCGGGCCAGAACCGCAGGCCGGCGCCGACCGAGACCGGCGCGAGGTACGGCTGCACCTCGTCGACGATCCCCGCCCGCAGCGCGTGCGCCGCCAGCGTCGGCCCGTCGACCGTGACGTCGTGGCCGAGCCCCGACACCCACGCCCGGACCGCCTCCGGGTCGAACGACCGCTCGACGGTCGTCCGCGCGGTCGTCGGCTCCCCCAGCGTCGAGGAGTAGACGACCTTGTCGGCCGCCTGCCACACCTCGGCGTAGGTGCGGACGAACGGGGGCGGGTCGGGTGCCTCCAGCGCGGTCTCCCAGAACGACATCGTCTCGTACATGCGGCGGCCGTACAGGTACGTGCCGACCGACCGCGTCTGCGCGGAGATGAAGTCGTGCAGCGCCGGGTCGAGCGCCCCGCCCCAGTCGCTGCTGCCGGACGCGTCCGCCGCGTACCCGTCGAGCGAGGTGAACATCGAGTAGATCAGCCGCCCCATCGCCCCACCGTAGGGCCGCGCCCTCGCGGGGTCGAGAGCCGGCCGCCGCGGGTGAACTCGGGCCGCACGGCTCGGCTGCCGGTCCCGCGCGCCGATGGTGTCGGTGATGCCCTCCACGACCGCCCCGCCGCGGCGCCGCGTCCTGCCGCCCGGGCCGCTGCTCCTGGGCCCCGCGGCGCTCGTCGCCGTGCTGGCCGTCGTCGAGGGCGTGACGGGGGTGCCGGGGCTCACCGCGGCGGGCGGCGTGCTGGCGGCGGTGTCGGCGGGCGTGGTGCTGCGGCAGCAGGGCCCGATCCGCTCGCTCGAGGAGCGCGGTCTGTGGCGGTGGTGCGGCCGGTCGGTGACCGCGGTCGCCGCGGGCCTCGCCGTCGAGGCGGTCGTGGACCTGACCGTGCGCGGCCCGGCGGCCGGCGGGCTCCGCGGGCTCGGGCTCACCGTCGGGGGCGTCGTCGCGGTGCTGTGCGCCCACCAGGGCATGCTGAGCTGGAACCGGTTCCGGACCTCGGCCGTGCACCCGGTCGACTGGGTCAGCTTCGCCGGGTCGACGCTCGGGACGCTCGCGCTGCTGGCGTGGGCGGTCCGGGTCGGCGTGCTGCCGGCCGACGGACCGGGCTGGGCCGCCGAGGGGCACCTGCTCCGGGCCGCGGTGCTGATCGTGCTGGCGGTGATGACCCTGGTCGTCACCGTGCTGGGCGGGCTCCGGGACGACCCGCGGGCGTGGCTGCTCATGGCCGGGCTCGGGTCGATGGCCGCGGTCGAGCTGGCGCTGCTCCCCTGGCTGCCCGCCGGTGCCGCGCCCGCGGTCCCCGCCGTCCTCAGCTGGGCCGCGCTGACCCTGGTCACCGCGCGGGCGGGCGCGATCAAGCCGCCGCCGTTGCGGGGCCACTTCGCCTCGACGCTGGTGGTGACGACCTGCGCGATGATCGCGATCGCGGCGAGCACGGTGGTCCTGGTGCTGGACAGCCTCCGCCCGGCGGGCACCCCGTGGGTCGCGCTGCTGGCCGCCGCGGGCGTCGCCGGCGGCTGCGCGCAGCTCCTCCGCACCGCCAACGAGCTCGCCGCCCTCGCCGCCACCCGGAAGGAGGCGCGCACCGACCCGCTCACCGGCGTGGCGAACCGGCGCGCCATGCTGGAGGTGGCCGACCGGTTCGCCGCGGCCCGGAGCGGCGCGGCGCTGCTGGTCATCGACCTCGACCGGTTCAAGGACGTCAACGACCGGTACGGCCACCCCGCCGGCGACGCCGTGATCCGGACCGTCAGCCGGCGGCTCCAGGGCCGGTTGGACGGCAGCGCGCTGCTCGCCCGGTTCGGCGGCGACGAGTTCGGCGTCGTGCTCGACCACCACGACGTCGAGGGGGCCACGGCGGTGGCGCACGCGCTGCGGGAGGCGGTGTGCGAGCCGATCGAGGTCACCGGCCGGGTGGTCCGGCTCGACGCGAGCATCGGCGTCGCCAGCACCGCGTTCGGCGACCACCGGGACGGGGAGCTGGTGCGCTGGGCCGACACCGCGATGTACGCGGCCAAGCGGGCCGGCGGTGGCGTGCGGGTCTACGACGAGGCGGCCGACGCGCGCGACCGCGACGAGATGGCCCTGGCCGACGAGCTGCGCGCCCTGCTGTCCGCGCCGGACGGCGACGGCCGGCACGGCGCCCTGGAGCTGCACTACCAGCCGCAGCTCGACTGCGCGGACGGCCGGGTGGTCGGCATGGAGGCGCTGGTCCGCTGGGCGCACCCGTCGCGCGGCCTGCTGCCCCCGGCGGCCTTCGTCGACCTGGCCGAGCAGACCGGGTCGATGTTCGCCCTCACGGAGCGGGTGCTGGCGCAGGCGACCCGGTCGGCCGCCCGGTGGCAGGACGAGGGCCGCGACCTCCCGGTGGCCGTGAACCTGTCGACGTCCTGCCTGGGCCACCCGCGGCTGCTCGCGACGCTCGACGAGGCGCTCGCCGCCGCGGGGCTGCGCGCGGCGGGCCTGGTCGTGGAGATCACGGAGACGACGCTCATGCACGACCCGCCGCACGCCGTGGCCGTGACCCGCGCGATCGCGGACCGCGGCATCGGGCTGTCCATCGACGACTACGGCTCGGGCTACTCGTCGCTGACCTACCTCAACGAGCTGCCCGCGGGCGAGCTGAAGCTCGACCGGTCGTTCACCGCCCGGCTGACGACCGACGCGCGCACCCGGGCGATCGTGTCCGGGACGGTGGAGCTCGCGCACCACCTGGGCCTGCGGCTGATCGCGGAGGGCGTCGAGGACGCCGCGACCGACGAGGCGCTGCGCCGCATGGGCTGCGACCGCACCCAGGGGTACCTGCACGGCCGGCCGATGCCGCCGGCGGAGGCCGACGCCTGGCTCCGCGCCCGCGACACGGCGACGCGCACCCCGGCCCCCGCCTGACCCGACCCCTCGGCCCACCCGAGCCACCGCCCGCTCCCGAGCTCCCGCCCGCTCCCCGATCACCGCCCGATCGTCGCGAGCCCACCCGATCGACCGGGTGGGCTCGCGACGATCAGCGGGGCACCAGGACAGCCCCCGAGGACGGCCCAGGTCAGCGCGGCTCGGCGGGCGCCGGCGCCGGGTCCGGGGCGGCCAGGGGGAAGAGGCGCGCGAGGACGTCCGCCAGCGTCACCACGCCCAGGGTCCGGCCGCCGTCGAGCACCAGCGCGAGGTGCTGGCGCCCCTCGCGCATCTGCGTCAGCGCCCCGGACACCGGCGCGTCGGCCTCGAGCCGCAGCACCGGGCGGGCCACGGCCCCGACGGGCGCGGCGTCCGGGTGGGCGAGGGTGTCGCGCACGTGCACGACGCCGTCCAGCCGGTCGCCGGTGCCGACGAGCACGCGCAGGTGCCCGGACGCCTGCGTGGCCTGCCGGACGTCCGCCATCGTCGCGTCGGGCGCGACGGCCGTCGGCGACCCGCCCGCCCGGACCAGGTCCCGGACGGTCAGCGACTGCAGCTCCAGGGCCCCGGTGAGCTGCCGGGAGTAGGACGCGTCCAGCGCGCCCACGTTGGCGGAGTGCTCCACCAGGTGCCGCAGGTCGTCCGGGTTCTGGCCGGTGGCGACCTGGTCGGCCGGCTCGACGCCCACCCGCCGCAGGCACCAGTTCGCCGCCCGGTTCAGCACGCGCAGCAGCGGCCGGGTGAGCCACATGAACGCGCGCATCGGGGTGGCGAGCAGGATCGCGGACGTCTCGGGGTGCGCGATCGCCCAGGACTTCGGCGCCATCTCGCCGACGACCAGGTGCAGGAAGGTCACGATGATCAGCGCCAGCACGAACCCGGCCACGTCCGCGAGCCAGAGCGCGACGCCCCAGCCCTCGAACAGCGGCGTCAGCCAGTGGTGCACCGCGGGCTTGGTGACGGCGCCGAGCGCCAGGGTGCACGCGGTGATGCCGAGCTGGGACCCGGCGAGCAGGACCGTGAGCTCGGTGGAGCTGCGCAGGGCGGCCCGGGCCGACCGGCTGCGCGGCGCGGCCTCCTCGAGCCGGTACCGCTTGGCGGCGAGCGCCGCGAACTCGACGGCCACGAAGAACGCCGACAGGGCGATCAGGCCGACGGTCACGATCACGACGACGAGGGGGCTCATCGGTTCTCCTCCTGGTCGCGCGCGACGGCGCCGGCGCGCTCGTCCTCGGTGGGCGGCGGGTCGGCGGGGACGGTCACCCGCACCAGCGCGGGGACGTGCCGCTCGATCTCCAGCACGTCGACCCGCATCCACACGGGGTCCGGCTCGCCCGCGTGCGCGAGCTCGCCCGGGTCGTCGGGCAGCAGCAGCACGACGCTGGTCCCGGCCACGGGCAGGGAGCCGTGCGCCGCGGTCACGAGGCCGCCGATCGTCTCCCAGTCGCCGGCGGGCAGGTCGCGGCCCACGGCGCGCTCGACCTCGTCGACGTGGACGTCGCCGGCCATGGTCCAGGCGCCGTCGTCCTCCGCGAGGGTCGGGGCGTGCACGCCGGTGTCGTGCTCGTCGGTGATCTCGCCGACGAGCTCCTCCGCCAGGTCCTCGAAGGTCAGCACGCCGGCGAAGCCGCCGTACTCGTCGAGGACGCACGCGAGCTGGTTGCGCCCCGCGGCGAGCTGCCGCAGCGCGTCGGGCAGCGCCATCGACGTCGGCACCAGCTCCGGCGCGCGCATGAGGCGCTCGACGGGCTCGCCCGGGTCGGTGGCGACCAGGACGTCCTGCAGGTGCACGACGCCCAGCACCTCCTCGTCCGCCGACAGCACCGGGTACCGGGAGTGGCCGCTGGCCATCTGCTCCCGGACCTGGCCCACGGTGGCGCCGGCGCGCACGACGTCGACGCGGGAGCGCGGGATCATCGCGTGCTCGACGTCCTGGTCCGGGAAGTCGAGGATCCGGTCCAGCAGCACCGACAGCTCCCGCGGCAGGTCCCCGGACTCGGCGGACTCGGCGACGATGTGCTCGAGGTCGCGCGCGGTCGCGGAGTGCTCCACGTCGTGCACGGGCTCGATGCGCAGCACGCGCAGCAGCGCGTTCGACGCGGAGTCGAACACCCGGATCAGCCAGCCGAACACCGTCAGGTACGCGGTCGTGGACGACGCGAGCCGCACCGCCACGGGCTCCGGGCGCGAGATCGCGAGGTTCTTCGGGAACAGCTCGCCGAACAGCATCTGCACGAGCGTGGACAGCAGCAGCGCGAGCACGGTGCCGACGGCGACGCCGACCCCGGTGGGCACGCCGACGCCGCCGAGGGCCTCGCCGAGGGCGTCGCCGATGAGCGGTTCGGCCACGTAGCCGACCAGCAGGCCGGTGACGGTGATGCCCAGCTGGGCGCCGGACAGCATGAACGAGGTGCGCCGGGTCACGGTGAGCGCGCGCCGCGCGCCGGCGTCGCCGTCGGCGGCACGGGCGTTCAGCCGCGACCGGTCGACGGCCATGTACGCGAACTCCTGCGCGACGAAGTACCCGGTCGCGGCGGTGATCGCCAGCACGACGAGCACGCCCAGGAGCAGGGACAGGACCCACATCAGATCTCACCCCCCGTCGCCGTCTCGCGCGGGCGCAGGGGGTGGGTACTACTGTCGCCGTCCATCTCTCTCCAGGTCGGGGGCACGATCGACTCCCCAACGCGCGGGCCGGTGTCCCGGTTCCCACCACCTACTCAGGACGAAGGTCCCGGGTCGCGCCGGCGCGGTCAGCCGCGCGGGCGGGACCCGTCCTGCAGCCCCAGGTGCACCACGAGCAGCGCGATGTCGTCCTCGGGCGCGTCCCCCGCCAGGCCGCGCGCGAGCACCGCGTCCGCGAGGAACGCGGCGTCGAGCGTCGCCGACCCCGTGGCCCGGGCCCGCGCCTCCGGCGCCAGCTCCGCGACCAGCTCGGCGAGGCCGTCGATGCCCTCCTGCAGGTGCGCCCCGCGCCGCTCCACCAGCCCGTCGGTGTAGAGCAGCACGGTCGACCCGCGCGGGATCTCGACCACCGAGTCGGTGCGCGCGTTCTCCGGCGACACCCCGAGCACCAGCTCCGGCCGCGGCGCGCGCAGCTCGCGCACGGTGCCGTCCGGCGCGACGAGCAGCGGCGGCAGGTGGCCCGCGTTGGTCCAGCGGAACCGGGTGGTGCCCGCGGCCCGGTCCTCGGCGGTCTGCTCCAGCCGGCCGACGACCGCGGTCGCCATCGCGTCGACCCGCAGCGTGTCGAGCACGGCGTCCAGGGAGCGCAGCACCTCGGCGGGGCTGCCGCCGGTGGTCGCCGCGATGCCGCGCAGCAGCGTGCGGACCTGGCTCATCACCGCGGCCGCGTGCCGGTCGTGGCCCATGACGTCGCCGATCACCACGACGGTCGACCCCGAGGTCTGGAGGAACGCGTCGTACCAGTCGCCGCCGACCTGGGCCGCACGCGCCGCCGGGACGTACCGCACCGCGACGTCCAGGTCGTCCGGCTGGGCGGGCGCCGACAGCAGCGCGCGCTGGAGCGTCTCGGCCATCCCGCGCTGCCCCTCGTACAGGCGGGCGTTGTCCAGCGCGAGCCCGGCGCGGTCGGCGACCTGCACCAGCAGCGCGAGGTCCGCGTCGGCCAGGTCCGCGTGCCCCTCGTCCAGGAACAGGGAGATCGCCCCCACCGTGCGGCCGCGGGCCCGCATCGGCACCGCGTAGCCGGTGCGGGGCGCGAGCTCGGCGAACACGTCGTGCGCCTCCCCCGTGAGCAGCGGCAGCACCGCCGCGGTCGCGCCGGGGATCACCACGGGCTCGCCCGAGCGCAGGGCGCGGTGCAGGAAGGACGACGGGGACAGCGCGCCGAGCCGGACCTGCGCGTACCGGGCCACCGCCCGGCGCCGTGCCGGGTCCGCGTGGTACCCGGCGATGTCCCGGAGCCGCCGGTCCTCGTCCCACAGGGTCACCAGGGCCCACGACCCGAAGTGCCTCACCACGTGCCGCGCGAGCCGGGCGACCGCGTACTCGGTGTCCAGGGTGGCGCTCAGGTCCTCCCCCACGGTGGCGAGCAGGGCCAGCCGGCTGGTCGCCGCGTCCGCCTCGGCGAGCGCGGCGGCGCGCTGCTCCTCGAGCCGGCGGCGCTCGGTGATGTCGTGGAAGTACACCGACAGCCCGTCGGGACCGGGGTGCGCCCGGACCTCGTACCAGCCGTCGAGCGGCGGCGGGTAGTACGCCTCGAAGGACCGCGCGACGCCGGTCTCGGCCGCGCCCCGGTAGTGCTCCTCGAACGCCGACCCGACCGACAGCGGGAACAGGTCCCAGATCACGCCGCCCAGCAGCTCGCCGCGGCTGCGCCCGAGCACGCGCTCGGCCTCCGCGTTGACGTAGCTGAACCGCCACGCGTCGTCGAGCAGGAAGAACGCGGTCTGCATGGTCTCGAGCACCCGGGCGATCCGGGCGTCGGCCTCGCGCTCGACGGTGGTGTCGTACGCCGCGCCGAGCACCCGGACCGCGGTGCCCTCCGGGCCGGGCAGCGCCAGGCCCTTCGCCCGCACCCAGCGCACCTCGCCCGACGGGTGCAGCACCCGGTACTCCGCGGAGTACGGACCGACCCGGTCGATCGCGTCCTGGAGCGCCTCCGCGACGCGCGCGCGGTCGTCCGGGTGCAGGCACGCGTCGAACGCCTCGATCGTGCCGCCGAACGTCCCGGGGGCCACGCCGAAGACGGCGTGCAGCTCGTCGTCCCACGCGAGCACCCCGGTGACGAGGTCCCAGTCGAAGCTCCCGACCCCGCCGGCGGTCACCGCGAGCTGCCACCGCACCCGGTCGGCCTCGTACTCCACGGCCAGCGCCGACAGCTCGAGCTCCGCGACCGCCGAGGCCGCCAGGTCGGTGAGCACCAGCACGTCGTCGGTCGACCAGGCGCGCACCTGCGCGTCGTACACGCACAGCGCGCCCACGACGTGGCCGTCCTTGCCGACCAGCGGCACGCCGAGGTACGCGCGCACCTCGCCGTCCGCGACCACGCCGAGGTCGCGGAGCCGGTCGTCCCCGCTGGCGTCCGCGACGACGAGCGGCTCGCCGAGCCGCGCGGTCACGGCGCACACCCGGTCCTGCAGCGCGCTGCGGGTGCCTGTCGCGCCGACGACGGGGCCGACGTCCGCGGCGGTGGGCGCGCCGGTGCCGGCGCTGGGGACGTCGGCCAGCAGGGACACCTGCGAGGACGAGGCGGCGAGGAGCCGGGACGCGAGCTGCGCCAGGCGCTCCAGGGCGGGGTTGCCGACCGAGGTCAGCAGGCGCTGCACCGCGGACTGCGGCGACGGCGTCGCGGGGCTCTGCGCGGGATGGTCGGGCACGGGTCCCTCCATCTGTCGCGGCCTGCGTGCAGCATAGGCGAGGTGAGCGGTCCCGGGGCCCGGCCCGGCCGGGCCCCGGGACCGCCCCGGCTCAGGACGACGCGAGCACGTGCGTGGGCGCGCCGCCGTCCGCGCGGTCGGTCGGCTCGCCCGGGGCCACCCGGTCCCGGTCGTCGGCCATCAGGAACCGCGCCACCACCGTGACCGCCAGGATCACGCCCGCCATGATCAGGTACGAGTGGGCGAACCCGATGGCCGCGTACGAGGCGCCGAACACCGACGCGAAGATCGCGATGCCGATCTGCTTGGCGAAGTTGAACCCCAGCATGTAGGCCGTGGCGGAGATCCGGACGTCGAACATCCGGGTGATGTACTTCATCACCGAGACGAGCAGGAACGGCATCTCGATCGCGGCCAGCAGGCGCCACGCGATGAGCAGCCACTCGTGCGTGAAGAACGCGGAGCCGAGCACCCGGACGAGCAGGATCGCGGCGAACACCATCAGGCCCTTGCGGGCGCCGATCCGGTTGACGATGAACGGGGCCGCCACCATGAACGCCGCCTCGGCGAAGATCTGCACCGCGACGACGCGGGAGAACAGCACCTCCGGGTCGCCGCTCGCGACGAACGTGGCGAAGTAGTTCGGGAACTGCTGGTCGAACACGTCGTACAGCGCCGCGGTGCCGAACATCAGCACGACGAAGCCGAGGAAGTTCCGGTCGCGGAGCAGGGCGAGCACCGTCTCCTTGGAGACCTTCGTGCCGCCCGTGCCGGCGTCGGCCGCCGCGCCCGCGCCGCGCGCGTCCGGGCCGTCGGCCTTCGGCACCCGGGCCACGAACAGCAGCGTGCCCAGCACGATCGCCGACACCGAGCCGGCCCACCAGATGCTGTCCGGGTTGGCGGCCCAGATGAACCCGCCGACCAGCGCCGCGGTGCCGCCGGCGAGCGAGCCGAACAGCCGGGCGTGGCCGTACTCGTAGCCGTTCGCGCGGCTGGCGCGCTCGCTGAACGCCTCCACGACGCCGACGCCGGAGTTCAGGCAGAGGCTGAGGAACACCCCACCGACGACCGCCGCCAGGTACTCGTTCACGCCGATCAGCGGCTGGAACACGAACACGAAGAACGGCCCCATGAACGCCGCGCACAGCACGACGAACGCGAACAGGTACTTCTTGAAGCCGAGCCGGTCCTGCAGGAACCCGTAGACGGGCTGCAGGGCGAGCGCCGTGATCGCGGAGACGGTGCTGACGACGCCGATCGCGCCGGTGCCCATCCCCTCGCGCGCGAGCCACAGCGGCAGGAAGGTGAACGCGAGCTGCCAGATGGCGAAGTAGAAGAAGAACAGCCCGCCGTAGTTCCAGAACACGCCGCGCTTCAGCGACTCCAGGGCGCTCGGGCGCTGCTCGGCGGCGGGGGTGGTGCTGGTGCTCACTGCTTGTCTCCGGCGGGGCTGAGGACCTCGGTCGAGGTCGGGGTGGGGCGGGTGTCGGGCACGGGTGTGCCCCACACGGGGTTGCCGTGGTCGTCGAACGGCAGGACCTGGGCGCGGGCGTGCCGGTTGGGGTCCCACAGCGGGTCGCCGACGATCTCGGTGTAGGTGCGGGCGTGGTAGACGAGGACCGGGGTGCCGTCGGGCAGCTCGGTGAACGAGTTGTGCCCCGGCCCGTACTGCCCGGCGCCCGGGTCGGACACGAACACCGGGGTCGGGCTCTTGGTCCACGAGGCGGGGTCCAGCAGGTCGGACCCGAGGTCGGCGGTCAGCACACCCATCGCGTAGTCGATGCCGGTCGCCGCGCCGGAGTACGT